>CACKYN010000044.1 GCA_902604355.1 uncultured Pelagibacteraceae bacterium | reverse complement strand
TTTAGAAACTTTAAAACCTAAATCTATTAAGATTTTTATGACCTCTTTATCTTTTATTTTAAAGCCTGCAATTTTTTCAAACAAAGATATTTTAAATTTGATTTTATTTTTTTTAACTTTACTAATGCTTTGAATATCTAACTTACTAACTTTTCCTCCACAAATTTTAGTTATTAATTGTGCAGCTTTATGTAGGCCTATTTCAATAGATTGAGGATCAATACCCCTTTCAAATCTAAATTTAGCGTCTGTATCAATGTTCAACAACTTTGAAGTTTTTCTAATTGATCTAGGCAAAAAATAGGCAGATTCTAATAAAATATTTTTAGTATTAAACTCAGTGCCTGAGCGTGTACCTCCTATTATTCCACCCAAACCTAATACGCCAGACTTATCAGAGATAACACACATATCATTATCTAATTTATACTCTTTGTTATCAAGAGCTTCTAATGTTTCACCCTTTTTTGAATTTCTTACAATAATTTCCTTATCAATTTTGTCTGCATCATACGCATGAAGCGGTCTATTTAAATCCAGCATCACATAATTAGTTATATCTACAATTGCTGAAATAGGCTTCTGACCTAGAGATGTAATTTTATCCTTCAGCCACTTTGGACTTTCTTTGTTTGTAACATCTTTAATTAAACAACTACCAAATATGGTACAACCTTGATTTTTATCTTTTGTAATAGAAACTGTAATTTTTTGAGGCCCAATATTTTTAATATTCATATTAGAGATATTTTTTAATTTACCAACTCCCGCTGCTGCAAGATCTCTTGCAACTCCTCTTACACCTAAACAATCAGGTCGATTAGGAGTGATGGATAAATCAATAACTTTTTCAGTATTATTTTTAAAAAAATTTTTACCTACTTTGTCAGAGTATTTGTTTGACTTTAGTTCTGTTATTCCATCACTTTCATCAGATAAATTTAATTCTGACTCTGAGCACAACATCCCATATGAAGTTACACCCCTTATTTTGCTAACTGTGAGTTTCATGTTATTTTTTGGAATCACAGATCCGGGTCCAGCATAAACAGTCAAAAGGTCTTTCTTGGCATTAGGTGCTCCACAAACAACTTTTACCGTATTTTGTTCCCCTATATCAACATCACATACTTTTAACTTATCTGCATTTGGGTGTTGCTCAGCATTTATAATTTTTGCTACTTTAAAATTATCTAAGTCAGAACTAACTTTTTCAAAGCTCTCGACTTCAAGTCCAACGTCTGTCAACTTCTCAATTATTTGATTGTCTTTTAACTTAGTATCAAGATGTTCTTTAAGCCAGTCTATTGTAAATTTCATCGACTAAGTCCTCTGTAATTTGATGGTACGTCTAATGGGTCAAACCCAAAGTGATTTAGCCACCTATAGTCAGTCTCAAAAAAAGCTCTTAGATCATTTATTCCATACTTAAGCATTGCCAGTCTATCTATGCCAATCCCAAATGCGTAACCTTGATACTTGTCAGGGTTTATTTTTACATTTTTAAGTACATTTGGATGCACCATCCCACAACCTAAAATCTCCAACCATTTATCTCCTTCACCGATGACTATTTTGCCATCTTTAAATTCATAACCAATGTCAACTTCGGCCGATGGTTCTGTAAAGGGAAAGTGACTTGGTCTAAATCTCATTTTGATTTTATCAACTTCAAAAAAAGATTTTATAAAATAGTTTAGGCAACCTTTTAAATGTCCCATATTCACATTTTTATCAATATGAAGTCCCTCAACTTGATGAAACATTGGAGCATGAGTTTGATCACTGTCAGATCTGTATGTTCTACCAGGAGCAATGATTTTAAAAGGAGGTTTCTCTTTTAGCATTGTTCTTACTTGAACTGGAGATGTATGAGTTCTTAAAAGTAATTCTTTTTTATCATCTAAATAAAAAGTATCGTGCATGTCTCTTGCTGGATGGTTGTCTGGGGTATTTAATGCAGTAAAATTGTAATGCTCATTCTCTACGTCTGGTCCTTCTTCAACGCTAAAACCAATTTCAGAAAATATAGAGGATATTTCATCTATAACTTGAGAAACAGGATGTATCTTACCTTGAACAATATTTCTTTCAGGCAAAGTTACGTCTACCTTTTCA
>CACKYN010000043.1 GCA_902604355.1 uncultured Pelagibacteraceae bacterium | reverse complement strand
GAGTTGCTTTATCTGGCTCTTGAGTCATTAAACTCACAACCACCATCGCAACCAAACTAACAGCTGATCCGAAGATACCAAATGTTAATTGAGTAATTCCTAGGAATCCGCTTCCACCAGTTCGTACCCAAACCAAGTACCAAGTACCAGCAGCTAGACCTCCTAACATACCAGCAATAGCACCTTGTCTGTTAGCTCTTTTCCACCATACACCAAGTACAAGTGGGAAGAACAATCCAGACATCGCAAAGTCAAATGCCCAGATAACTGAACCTAAGATACCTTGGATCTCCATTGCTGCGATCGTTGCTCCAGCAAAACCAATTACTACAAGTAATACCCTTGCAACAACTAGTCGTTTTGCAGTTTCCGCTTTTGGATCAATGATCTTATAGTAGACATCATGTGATATAGCGTTTGCAATTGCTAGAATCAAACCATCAGCTGTTGACATGGCAGCTGCCATACCTCCAGCAGCAACCAGACCTGAGATTACGTAAGGTAATCCAGCTATCTCTGGTGTTGCCAACACAACGGCTTTACCACCCATGAAGAACTCGTTTAATTCAACAGTTCCATTTCCGTTAAAGTCGCTGATAAACATTAAGTTTGCTTGGTTCCAGTTTTGATACCAATCTATCGCTTGAACTTCTGCAATTGATTTACCGATAATACCAGTTGATAATGTCGGATCGATCAATGACAACTTAGATAGTGTAGCTAACATTGGAGCAGAAGAATAAAGTAGGAAGATAAAGAATAGTGACCAACCTACTGATTTTCTAGCTGCTTTAACACTTGGAGTAGTAAAGTATCTCATCATCACGTGAGGTAATGATGCTGTTCCCATCATCATCGCCAATGCTAATGAAATAAATGCCCATGGTGTTGCGTTAACTGCAGAGTGAGCTTTAGTTATTCCTGCTAAGCCTTTAGGTACAGTTGCTAGATCAGCAGCAGAGTTTTTGACAAAACCAAACTGTGATTCTAACTCACCAATTCTAGCTACTTCATCAGCTAACATAAAGTGTGGAAAGAAACCTGCACCCATTTTGTTACTGATCCAGAATACTGGAAGTAAGTAAGCTATAATTAGAACGATATATTGTGCAACCTGTGTCCAAGTTACCCCTCTCATACCACCTAACATTGAACATAATAAAATGCTTATTAGTCCAATATAAACTGCGTATTGGAATGGGATATCAAGTGCAACAGATGCAATAGTACCTGTAGCGTTAATTTGTGCTGTTACATAAGTAAATGAAGCAACGGTTAAAACCACTACCGCACTAAACCTAGCTAAATTACCACCGTATCTTGTACCAATAAAATCTGGAACTGTATAACAGCCAAATTTTCTTAAGTATGGTGCTAATAAAGACGCAACTAACACGTAACCACCAGTCCAACCTACAAGTAGAGCCATATAACCATAACCTTTAAAGTAAATACCTCCAGCCATCGCAACGAATGAAGCACCAGACATCCAGTCTGCTGCCGTGGCCATTCCGTTGAATACTGTTGGCACTTGTCTTCCAGCTACGTAATACGCATCTGCTTGGGCTGTTCGTGACAGGTAGCCGATCAATGCATAGATGAACACGGTAAATGCTACAAAAGCAATACCGATTGCTTTCGCAGTCATACCCATCTGTTCTGCAATTGCCATAATAATTATGAACCCTATAAACCCTCCGGTATAAATTCCATAAATCTTAGGCAAGTTGTCTATAAAATTACCCTGTTTCATTATTCATCCTCTCTTTCGCTGAAGCCAAACTCTTCATCGATTTTTTCTTGCCTATTCGCAAACCAGAAAATTAGAATTACGAATGCGCCAAGAGATCCCTGACATGTAAACCAATATGTCCACGGATAACCGAAAGGTCCTGTGACCTCGTTCATTTCAGCTCCAAAAAGGAAGATGCCAATTGAGAATACAAACCAGATTGCTAACGTAATCATCAGCAAACCTCTGGATTTCTCCCAATGTTTTTCTTGATTTGACATTTTTACCTCTCTATTTAGTTATAACTGGCAAAACCATAACCATTATGAGGCTTTTGAAAAGACCTAAATTTAACCATAATAGGTACTTATTTACTGACTTTTTTAAGGTATAAATGCCACATACAGGGCAAATTATGT
>CACKYN010000042.1 GCA_902604355.1 uncultured Pelagibacteraceae bacterium | reverse complement strand
TGCTTGTTTTGCAGCTACTTCGGCTGCTTCTTTAGCAGCATTTTCTGCAGCTTTTTGCGCTGCTGATGCTGCCTCCGTTGCTGCTTGTTGTGCTGCTTGTGCTGCATCTGCTGCTGCCTGTTTAGCTGCTGCATCTGCTGCTGCTTTTGCTGCATCTGCTGCATTGCTTGCTGCTTTATCTGCCGCGATTTTTGCAGCCTTTGATGCTTCTGCTGCTGCTTTTGACGCAACCTCTTTTGCGCTTTGCTCAGCTGATTTTAGTATATCAGCTTCAATTTTTTTTCCATCAGAGAAAGCTTTTGCCAATTCAGCTGTTTGCGTTAATTCTTCAGTTATTTTAGCTTTTCCTAAAGATGTATTTCCTTTTTTAGCAGCTTCTACAGCTGCGTCCATAGCAGCAATTGGATCTATAACATCTACAGTGCCTTCATCAATAGCTTTTTGGATTTCTACCATTGCTTGATTGGCTGCAATAGGATTTTGGCTAGATGCTAAACTTTTTAAAGCCCGCCATTCAGCACTAGCTAAAACATGTGCCTCGTTTGCAATTTTTGCTTCTTCTGCGTTAAATGTAGATTTTACTGTTTTTGAAACATCATCAAAGTAATATTTTCCTGAAGCTATCATCCCTTTAGCAAATGCATTGTGTGATTTTAGATAAGCTTTTTGTAATTGCTCTTTTGTCACTTCTTTAATTTCCTTACCTACTACTTTTGTACTTGCAAGTTCTACAGCGGCGTTAGTGGCTTCTTTTGCAGCATCGGCTGCACTTTTTGCATTAATTTGAGCTGAATTTATTGCGCTGTTTATAGATGAAAGCTTAATTTCCAATTCTTTTTTTTTATCATTTAATGATGCTTGATTTGTTGAATTTATTTGAGATTTTATTTTTTCTAAATCATTTGAAACCATTTGCTCTTGTAATTTTAAGTCTGATAAATTTTTTGAAGCTATTACAGAAGCTTGAGTTAATTTCAGTGCTTCGATAGAAGTGACTTCCATATTTTTATAATCCTGAACAAAATCTTCTGGTATATCTTCGTATTGAAAACTCATAGATATAGTTTGTAATTGTAATTCATTCATTTTTTTAAAGGCTTTTGTTGCCTCAGGACTTAGGTTATCTCCTTTTGCTACATGATTCATGTACCAATTTTCTTTTGCAAATTCATATTCTTTTTTTAATGACTGTCCATAAGCTGTCAGTATATTATTTTTTTCTGTTTGAATTGCTGCTCTCCTTTGCTCCGGTTCTATTAAATCTCTATAAACAGTACCTAATTGATTTAATTGCTCTAATGTCATGTTGTCAGCTAAATTATTATCTTTCACATTATTAAGTGCACTAAGATTATTATTTAAAGCAGCTTCAACAGCAGCCGCTCTAAATGCTATTGAACCAGAACTTGACTTTAATAAAGCATCCTCATACTCCGAGCCATTTATTGTGGCTATAACTGAAGCAGAAAGACCTTTTTGATCGATCCTTGCATTTTTACTATAAATAATATTCTGTTTTATTCTCTCAATCTTACTATTATCAACTTTGCCTTTTAAAATATTTTGAACATCATTTGCTAGTTTTAATAAATCTTCTTCTTTGCTGTTTCTTCCAAATTCAATACCACTTTCTTTTATTGCTTTTGTTGCTTTTTCTGAAGCAATAGCTTCATCCATTAATTTATCTAGTTCACTTTCTGAAAACTTTTGAACTTTAAAATTTGGATTATTTTCTAATTTTTGCCAGATATTTTTTGAAATATTTTTTTCAACCTCTATGTTTCCATTGTATATTGCATCAATACCTTTTTTAATTTCATCATCACTCAATCCAGCCACCTTTCCAAATTTTTCTATTTCAAAAGCCCTAAGTTGTTTTGGATCTCCTGATTGAAGGGCCTCATATTGTCTTACTGAATTTTTAACTTTTGATGGAGTATCTCCAATTATATCTTTATATTTTAAGGTTTCGGAAAGGCTATATTTTAGAGTATCTGTAGTAAATTTTGTATAAACTTCCTCAATTCTACTATTTTTTACTCCTGCTTTTAAAACTGTATCTGTAATTTTTTTTACGTCAAAACCCTTACCAGTTAATTCATTTACATTCTCGGAAAGATCTAACAATGCCAAATTTTTATTTTGATCAATCTTTTTAGTCATGGATAAAATTTTATCCATTTCAGATTTTGAAAATTCTTTTCCTTGTTTTATAATTTCACTTTTAAATTCACTTGGGACAGCTTTAGATACATCTGACACTGCAACCTCAAC
>CACKYN010000041.1 GCA_902604355.1 uncultured Pelagibacteraceae bacterium | reverse complement strand
AGTAAATCCAATAAGTTCAGACTTAGATGTTTTAAGAAATTCAATATTTCCTAATTTGGCATTCTATCTAAAGAAAAATTTAGATAGAGGATTTAGAGATATTTCTTTTTATGAAATAGGGCCAATTTTTAAAGACAACAAACCTGGAGAACAATTAACAGTAATCGGTGGTGTAAAATCAGGAAAGATATCAAGATTAAACTGGAATGAACAAAACAGATTGGTTGATGTTTTTGATGCAAAAAAAGATACAATTCAGACCTTAATCGAAGCTGGATATGATAGACACAGTTTATTTATAAGAGAAAAATCTCCTTCTTATTATCATCCTGGTAAATCTGGCTCTGTGTATCTAGATAAAGACGATATTGATCCAGTGGCTTATTTTGGAGAAATTCATCCAAACATTATAAAAAAACTTGATATAAAAACTGAGGCATTGGTTGGTTTTGAGATTTATTTAGATCACTTAAAAGATAAAAAACTTAAACTCAAAGACTCAAAATCAAAATTTCAATTTTCTGACTACCAAAAATCAGATAGAGACTTTGCTTTTGTGGTCGATAAAAATTTTAAAGCTCAAGATTTAATAGAAATAATATCTTCTATTGATCAAAGTTTAATTAAATCAGTAAAAATTTTTGATGTCTATGAAGGTGAAAATATTCCTAAAGATAAAAAGTCTATAGCTCTCAATGTAACCATTCAATCTGAAGAAAAAACGTTAGAGGAAAGTGATCTTGAAAAAATTAATAAATTGATAATTTCAACTGTAGAGACTAAATCAGGCGCAAAGATTAGGTCCTAAATGCCCAGTGAAATTGATAATATAAGAAATTTCGCAATTATTGCTCATATTGACCATGGAAAATCTACTATTGCTGATAGAATTATTCATAGCTGTGGAGGTTTAACAGAAAGAGAAATGAAAGCCCAAGTTCTTGACTCAATGGATATTGAGAGAGAAAGAGGAATAACAATTAAAGCTCAAACTGTAAAATTAAACTACAAAGCTAAAGATGGAAAAGAATATATTTTAAATATTATAGATACACCTGGTCACGTAGATTTTAGTTATGAGGTAAGTAGATCCCTTTACGCATGTGAAGGTTCAATTCTTATAGTTGATAGTACCCAAGGTGTTGAAGCACAGACCTTAGCAAATGTTTATCAGGCTCTAGATACCAACCATGAAATTGTTCCAGTATTAAATAAGGTTGATTTACCTGCATCTGACCTAGAAAAAACAAAAAAACAAATAGAAGACGTTATTGGTATCGATACTGAAAATGCGATCCCATGTTCTGGTAAAACTGGAGAGGGCATTGAAGATATCTTAGAACAAATAATAACTACATTGCCTGCACCAAAAGGAGAAAGTACCTTAGATTTAAAATGTTTACTTGTTGATAGTTGGTATGACACTTATTTAGGTGTGGTAATTTTAGTTAGAGTGATTGATGGTAAATTATCAAAAAATATGAAAATTAAAATGATGTCAACAAATCAAGAGTATATCGTAGAAAAAGTTGGTGTATTCACACCAAAGCCTTCAGATATAAACGAGTTAAAAACAGGTGAAATAGGTTTCATAACTACAGGAATTAAAGTCCTATCAGAAACAAAAGTTGGTGATACTATTTGTGATGCATCAAAACCACTAAAAGATGCTCTCCCAGGATTTAAACCAAGTAAACCAGTTGTATTTTGTGGTTTGTTTCCTGTTGATAGTTCAGAATATCAAAAATTAAAAGATGGACTAGCCAAACTTCAATTAAATGATGCAAGTTTTTCATTTGAACCTGAATCATCTACAGCTTTAGGATTAGGATTTAGGTGTGGTTTTTTAGGTTTATTACACCTTGAAATTGTAACTGAAAGACTTGAACGAGAATTCGATGTAAACTTATTAACCACTACCCCTGGAGTTGTTTATAAAGTTCATCTAAACAGTGGAACAATAATAGATTTACAAAATCCATCTAGTTTACCAGATCCAACATTGATTAAAAAGATCGAGGAACCTTGGATTAAAGCTACAGTTATAACACCAGATCAATATTTAGGATCTATAATCAAAATGTGCCAGGATAAAAGAGGAATACAAACAAATTTAAGTTACTCAGGAAATAGAGCAGTAGTAAACTATGAGCTTCCTTTAAATGAGGTAGTTTTTGATTTTAATGACCGACTTAAATCAATGACTAGTGGTTATGCTAGTTTTGATTATGAAATAATTGAACACAGAGAAGGAGATTTAGTAAAACTAGGCATATTAGTAAATGCTGAGCCTGTTGATGCTTTAGCGATGATGATACACAAAGATTTTGCACAAAGAACTGGAAGAGAAGTTTGTGAAAAATTAAAAGATTTAATTCCAAGACATAACTTTATGATACCAGTTCAGGCTGCAATAGGAGGAAAAATTATCGCAAGGGAGAGCATTAAGGGTTTTAAAAAAGATGTTCTAACAAAAATTCATGGTGGTGGTGCCACAGATAGAAAAAGAAAACTTTTAGAAAAACAAAAAAAGGGAAAAGCTCGATCAAAACAATTTGGACGTGTTGAAATACCACAGGAAGCATTTATAGGAGT
>CACKYN010000040.1 GCA_902604355.1 uncultured Pelagibacteraceae bacterium | reverse complement strand
TCCAAAATGGAAATTTACCTGAGTAGTTTTCAATTAGAATTCCAATAAATCTTTCTAAGGATCCAAACAAAGCTCTATGAAGCATTACGGGAATTTTCTTACTTCCATCTTTATCAACATAAGAGGCGCCTAGTCTCTTGGGTAAATTTAAATCAACTTGCAAAGTTCCACATTGCCAATCTCTACCAATTGCATCCCTTAAAACAAACTCAATTTTCGGACCATAGAATGCTCCTTCTCCCTTGTTAATACTATATTCTAACTTTGAGGCTTTCACTGCTTCAAGTAGTGAAGCTTCTGCTTTGTCCCAAACTTCATCATCCCCAACTCTTACCTCAGGTCTATCTGCATATTTAAGAATTACATTTTCAAACCCAAGATCTTTATAAATATCCAGAATTAAATTAGTAACAATTAAACACTCACTTGTAATTTGATCTTCTGAACAAAAAATATGCGCATCGTCTTGCGTAAAGGCTCTTACTCTAAGTAAACCATGTAATGCTCCTGATGGTTCATACCTATGAACTTTTCCAAACTCCGCATAGCGTAAAGGAAGATCTCGATAACTTTTTAGTCCTTGATTAAATACTTGAACATGTCCTGGGCAATTCATTGGTTTAATTGCAAACACCTTCTCATCTGGAGTTTCAGATGTATACATGTTGTCACCATATTTCCCCCAATGTCCTGATTTTTCCCATAATTGTCTATCCAATACTTCAGGTGTATTTATCTCTTTGTAGCCAGCTGCATCCTGTCTATTTCTCATGTAGCTAATTAAATTTTGGAATAACGCCCAGCCTCTTTCGTGCCAAAAGACAGATCCTGGGCTTTCTTCTCTAAAATGAAATAAATCCATTTCTTTTCCTAATTTTCTATGATCTCTCTTTTCTGCTTCTTCTATTCTTTTAAGATGTTCATCTAGATCTTTTTGAGTTGCCCAACTAGTACCATATATTCTTTGAAGCATTTCATTTTTTGAATCTCCTCTCCAATAAGCACCAGAGACTTTAGTTAGTTTAAAATACTTTCCAATTTTGCCTGTTGAGGATAAATGAGGACCTCTACAAAGATCATGCCAATCACCATGAAAATAAATTGAGACATCTTCTTTCTCAGGGATAGCTTTGATTAATTCAGATTTATAAATTTCACCTTTTTTTTTAAAATGATCAATAGCTTTATTTCTATCCCAAACTTCTCTCTTAGTAATTTCATTTCTATCTACAATTTCTTTCATCTTATTTTCAATTTTGACTAAATCATCTTCAGTAAAAGGTTCTTTTCTTGCAAAGTCATAGTAAAATCCATTTTCAATAACTGGACCAATTGTAACCTGTGTACCAGGGAATAATTCTTGAACAGCCATTGCCAATATATGAGCTGTGTCATGTCGAATTGTTTCCAGCCCTTCTGGATTTTTTGAAGTAAAAATTTTTACTGAGCAGTCTTTTTCTATTAAATAATCTAAGTCTTTAAGTTCACCATCAACACTTATAACCATTGCTTGTTTTGCTAATGACTTACTTATTTTCTCAGCTACTTCAACTCCAGTAACTTTTTTTGTAAAATTTAGATTATTTCCGTCTGGTAATGTTATTGTAGGCATTTAATTTAATAGTCTTTTATACTCTGAATAAGTAGAAAAACACATTTTTTCAACATTAAATCTTTGAGTAACGTTTTTTCTTCCCTCTATTCCCATCATTTTTAGAGATGTTTCATCCATATTAAGAACTCTTAAAATCTGTTTACTTAAAGATTTGGCATTGTTTGAATCAAATAAAAAACCTGTCTTTTCATCAATGACTGTTTCCTTCGATCCACCAATATTGCTAGCTACTATTGGTTTTCCCATAGATTGAGCTTCCACTGACACTCTTCCAAAAGCTTCTGGTTCATTTGAAGCTGAAACTATTATATCTGAAACTTTGTAAGCTAAAGCCATATTTTTACAATGGTCTATAAATCGTATTTGTTTTGACATCCTATATTGTTCTGAAAGTCTGATTAATTTTTTTTTATAGATTTCACGACCTTGGTCACTACCAAGAATGACAGTATAAAATGCTTCATATCCAAGTTCTATATTAATTAAATTGATTGCTTCAATAAATACTTCCTGACCCTTCCAAGAAGTTAGCCTACCTGGCAAAAGTATAATTTTTTTATCTTTCTCAATATCCCATTGTTTTAATAATTTATTTTCATCATTTTCAATAGTTGTGGATGAGTCAAAATAATCAACATTAATACCTCTGAAAATCACTAAGAATTTTTTTTTATTATTTAAATACATAGAATAATTTTCTTTAATATGAGAAAATATAAAATTTGATCCTGCAATAATTAAATCAGATCTTACCATTACCGAATTATAAAATTTTTTCAAATTAGTTTTAAAATTGTAAGTGCCATGAAAAGTTGTCACAAATTTTCTTCCAGTAATTTTTGATGCTATCAAACAGGACCATGCAGGTGCTCGACTTCGAGCATGAACTATCGAAATTTTATTTAATAAAATAATTCCAATTAGAATAATTGAGTTAATAAAAATTAATAAAGGATTTTTGCTCTGTACAGGAAGCTTAAAAATTTTTACCTTTTTTTTGTTAACAAACTTAAGTAATTCACCACCACTAGTTACAATAAATGACTTACAATTATATTCAGGCAAATAATGGGCTATATCAAAGCAGCCTGTTTCCGCACCTCCATATCCTAATTTGGGAATAACTTGTAAAACTTTAAAATTAGTTGCCATCTGATAAACTTATATATTATTAGACTAAATATATAAACGAAATGACAATTTTCAGATATCATAAGATCTCAAAAATCAAGAAAATTAGATATATTTCTAAAATTTATAAAAATAGTTTGTCTTTAGTTTTTCTGCATGGATTTATGTCAGATCTTGAGGGAGAGAAGCCTAAAGCATTACTAAATTTTGCTAAAAAAAATAAAATTAATTTCTTGGCAC
>CACKYN010000039.1 GCA_902604355.1 uncultured Pelagibacteraceae bacterium | reverse complement strand
AAAGAAAATTTAATAGAGCCAATTTTTATCGGAGATAAAAAAGAAATTCAAAAATGTGCTGAAGATTTAAAATGGGATATTTCTCAATATGAAATTATTGATGAACCTATAGAAAATAATACAGCCCCTATAGCTGCAAAATTAGCTAGTGAGGATAAGGTAAAAATTATTGTTAAAGGTCATATTCATACTGACATTTTAATGAAAGAAGTATTAAAGCGTGAATATAACCTGATGGGTAAAACTCGATTAAGTCATATTTGGCACATGACTATTGAAAAAGAAGATGCTCCATTAATTATTACTGATGGTGCCTTAAATGTATTGCCTAATATCAAAACAAAAATGCATATTCTTAAGAATGTTGTAGACTTCTCCCACAGAATTGGTATTTCGCGCCCAAAAGTATCCATATTATCAGCAACAGAAGAAGTAATTGAAAGTGTGCCTACTTCATTAGAGGCAGCAGAGCTCACAAAATTAGCAAAAAAAGAAAATTTGAATGCCGATGTATTTGGTCCCCTAGCTTTTGATAATAGTATTTCAAAAAAATCAGCAAGTATCAAAGGCATAAAAAATTCCGTCGCAGGAGAGGCAGATGTATTGTTAGTACCTAGTGTTGAAGCAGGAAATGCTTTAGTAAAAATGATGATTTATTTTATGGGTGCTTGTGCTGCTGGTGTAGTAATTGGTGGAAAAGTTCCAGTTGTGATCACAAGTAGATCTGATGAAGCTCCAGCAAGACTTGCTTCCATTGCTGCTGCAGTAGTTGCATTAGATTAAAGATAATATAAAAGACTAAAAAAATGACAATCACATATTTAAAAAAATCACCAAAGACTTCCTCAACAGATGATACTAAAACCACAGGCATCGTTCAAGATCTCTTAAAAGATTTAGATAATACTAAAGAACAAGGGTGTATTGATTTAACTAAAAAATTTGACAAATATGATGGCGAAATAGTTGTATCTAAAGAACGAATAGAAGAAATTAAAAAATCTTTAGATCAAAAAACAAAGGATGATATTCAATTTTCATTTGATCGAGTTCGAAAATTTGCAGAAGCGCAATTAAAAAACTATGGTCAGGATTTTGAAGTTGAATTATCAGACGGCTTATTTGCCGGCCAAAAATTGATACCTGTAAATACAGCTGGTTGTTATATTCCTGGTGGAAGGTATGCTCATATAGCCTCAGCGGTCATGAGTGTTACTACAGCTAAAGTTGCTGGGGTTAAAAATATTATTGCATGCAGCCCACCTAAAGAAGGTGTCGGTGCTCATCCGACAATTGTTTATACTGCTGATTTATGTGGAGCAGATGTAATTTTAAATCTTGGTGGTGTTCCAGCTATTGCAGCAATGACTAATGGATTATTCAATAACCCTCCTGCGGATATTATTGTAGGACCAGGAAATCAGTTTGTAGCTGAAGCAAAAAGAATTTTATTTGGAAAAGTAGGTATTGATTTGTTTGCTGGACCAACTGAGATTGGAATTATAGCAGATGCAAAAGCTGATCCTGAAATTGTAGCTGTTGATTTAGTTGGCCAAGCTGAACATGGATATAATTCACCTTGTTGGTTATATACAACAAGTAAAGAGCTTGCAGAAAAAGTAATGAAAAGAGTTCCTGAATTAATTGCAGAGCTTCCAGAAATTCCAAGACAAAGTGCAGATGCAGCTTGGAGAGATTATGGAGAGGTTATTTTATGTGATACCGATGAAGAAATTGCAAAAATTAGTGATGAATACGCACCTGAACACTTAGAAGTTCAAACAGAAAATTTGAAATGGTTTCATGAAAGACTAACAAATTATGGCTCCTTATTTGTTGGAGAAGAAACTACAGTTGCTTATGGAGATAAATGCTCAGGCACAAATCATATATTACCTACTAAAGGCGCAGGAAGATATACAGGTGGTCTATTTGTAGGTAAATTTATTAAAACTTTGAGCTTTCAAAGAATGACAAAGGATTCTACAGAATTAGTTGGTGCAGCTGCTGCAAGAATTTCTAGATACGAAGGTATGGAAGCACATGCGCGAACTGGTGATGTCAGATTAAAAAAATATGGATTTTCAAAATAATTTTAAGTTTCTGGGACAAATAACAAGCATAAACCATTATTACAGAATCTTTTTCCAGTAGCAGTTGGGCCATCCGGAAAAACATGTCCATGGTGAGCGCCACAGTTTGCACAATGATATTCTATTCTTTTCATTCCAAAAGAATAATCTACTTTAGTTTTAAAAGCTCCAGGCAAAGCTTCGGAGAAAGAAGGCCAACCTGTTCCACTATCAAATTTAGAATCTGAAGAAAATAATTTGGCACCACAGTTTGCGCAGTGGTAAAAACCTTTCCTGTCTTCTTTTAATAATTTACTAGTAAAAGCTCTTTCGGTTCCCTCATTAAACATTATTTCTTTTTGTTTTTTGGTCAAATTTTTGTTGATAATTTTTTTAACTTCTGAGAAAGCAAATTTGTATGGAGCAGTAATTAATGTCAAAAAAGACAAGCTTAAGAATTTTATAAATTTTCTTTTAGTAATCATGATTTACTCATACAAAAAAAATTTAGTATTTCAATTAACACATATGCCACAATAGATAATATAAAAATTTCTACACTTTTCCATAATCTCTAGTATTATTAAAAATAATTTATCTAATTTAAAGGAGTGTAATGAAAAAATTTGAAGAACTAATGAGCGTGAGCAGTGAGATTGAAAATATAACTGCAGAAGATGCAAAGAAAAAAATTAATAACCCAAATGTCCAATTTATTGATGTTAGAGATAAAGAAAGTTTTTCAAAAGGTACTATAGGCAATGCTATTCACATGGATAGAGGTCTACTTGAATTTTACTTAGCTGAAGGAAGCCCTCTTGAAAACAAGATTTTTAAAGAAAATCCAGATAAAGAATATGTAGTTTTTTGTGGTGTAGGTGGTCAAGGTACCCTTGCTACCAAAACTATGAAGGATATGGGAATAAAAAATGTAAAAAATATTTCTGGTGGTATGGCTGATTGGAATAAAATTAAAGATTAATTGAATAAATTATTTCTCTAA
>CACKYN010000038.1 GCA_902604355.1 uncultured Pelagibacteraceae bacterium | reverse complement strand
GGTCAAGGTGTAGTTCTTAATGAACCTTCAGTTGTTGCAATAGTTGATCAAGGTGGAAAAAAAAATGTATTAGCTGTTGGAGACGAAGCGAAAACAATGCTTGGACGAACACCAGGTAACATTAGTGCAATTAGACCTCTAAGAGATGGTGTTATTGCAGACTTTATAGTTACTGAAGAAATGATTAAACATTTTATTAAAAAAGTTCATAAAGGAAGCACATTTGCTAATCCTAGAATTCTAATTTGTGTACCAACCGGTTCAACACCTGTTGAAAGAAAAGCAATTCAAGATAGTGCTTTAGCTGCAGGAGCAAGAAGGGTTCAATTAATTGAAGAACCAATTGCAGCAGCTATTGGAGCAAATCTTCCAATTTCTGAAGCAACTGGCTCAATGATTGTAGATATTGGAGGAGGTACAAGTGAAATCGCCGTTATGTCTTTGGGTGGTCTAGTTTATTCTAAATCTTTAAGGGTTGCAGGTGACTCTATGGATGTAGCAATAATAGATTATATGAGAAAAGAATACAATTTATTAATTGGTGATACTACTGCTGAAAAAATAAAAAAAGAAATGGGTACAGCAGTTCCAACTGGAACAAATACTTACCCAGTTAAAGGAAGAGATTTAAGATCAGGTACCCCAAAAGAAGTTAATATTACAGAAGAAGATACTGCAGAAGCACTAAATGACATAATGAAACAAATGGTTAGTGCAATTAAAGATGCCTTAGAAAATACACCCCCTGAATTATCAGCTGATTTAGTTGACATGGGTTTAACTTTAACAGGTGGTGGTGCTTTATTAAAAAATATTGATAAAAGGTTTTCTAAAGAAACAGGTTTACCAGTTCATATAGCAGATGACCCATTATCTTGTGTTGCTGTTGGCACAGGAAAAGCTTTGGATCAAGAAGAAACTTTTTCCACTATGTTATCTGAATATTAAAAAAGATGGCTACAGGCAGAGACGATTTTGTAATTGCCTTTAGATCAGCTTTTTTAAAAAAAAAAGACAAACAAAAATTTTCATTACTTAGTCTAATATTATTATCAATAGTTGTAATTATTTTAAGTAATATAAATTTTAAAGCTATTCAGTTTGTAAAGATTGGTATTAATGAAATTATTTATAGATCTTCATATATAGCATCTAAGCCCGAGAATTATCTACAGGAATTAACTCTTAAGGTCAAAAATCATATAAATTTATTTGAAAACTATAAAGATATAAAATTAGAACTAGAAAATTTAAAACAAGAAAAAATTACCAACACATTTTTAAAATCAGAAAATGAAAAGTTGAGAAATCTTATTGACGAAAATATAAATTCCGATGAAATATTAGCAAAAGTTTTAATTGATCGGGAAAGCCCTTTCCTAAAATCTATTATTTTAAATAAAGGAACAAAAGATAATGTAAAAATGGGAATGGCAATAATAGATGGTGTTTATCTCGTAGGCCAAATAATTGAGGTTAATTACACCAATTCTAGAGCCTTATTGTTATCTGATCTTAACAGTAAAATACCTTCAGTTTTAGCTCCACAAAATATTCAAGCAGTGGTTTCAGGCACTGGTAAGGATTATGGAATAATTGAACATACAAAAGAAGATATTGAGAATGATTTAAATAAAATAGACTCAATAATCTATACCTCAGGTCTTGGAGGTCTTTTTAAACCTGGGATACCCATTGGAAAAATATCAAAAGATTCAAAAAATAAAGTTAATTTCTTTTCTGATTTTACACAATTAAACTATATTAAAATAGCTTCGTTTAGTATTGGAGATAAAAATTAATGTCTTCTCTAAATAAAAGCACATTTTTCAGAGTATTTTTATCCTACTTACCTTTGATCATTTTGTTTATTTCTGTATTTAATGAATTTGATTTTAATTACTTAAAAATTGAAAATTTCTCTTTTAATTTTGTTTATATTTTAATTTTTTATTGGACTTTAAGAAATCCTGATAGCTTGGGATACTTTTCTATATTTTTAGCAGGGATTATAAATGATGTCGTTATAGGTATTCCTATAGGTACAAGTAGCTTATGTTATCTGATAATATGCGCAGTAACAGCATACATAAGAAATATTACGTTAAGCCCAAACTTTGTAAAAGACTGGTTTTCTTTTTTATTTACAATGATCCTAATTAATTCAATACAGGTAATTATATTAGATTTGATATTTCTTATAGAAATTAATTACAATAGCTATTTAGTTAATACAGGATTTACATTTTTGTTTTATCCAATATTTTTCTTAGTATTTAACTTTTTAACTGAATTAATTTTACAAAAAAAAAATGATTAAAGAAAATTTAGGAATTAGAAAATCAGACATAATTAACAGAAGAATGTTTATTATTGGTGCCGCAAAAATAATTATTTTTACAGGAATTGTTGCTCGTCTTTTTTCTCTTCAAATCAATGAAAATAAAAAATATCTTACACTTTCAGATAAGAACAGGATTAGAGAATGGAAACTCCCACCCACAAGAGGAAACATTGTTGATTATTTTGGAAATATAATTGCAGGTAATTTAAAAGTTTATCAATTACACATTATACCTGAGCAGGTAGAAAACTTTAACTATCTTTTAGTAAGACTAAAAACACTTTTAAATTTAAGTGAGAAAAAAATTCAGAAAATAGTAAATTTAAAAAATAAATTAAAACCTTGGGACAGCATAATTGTATCGGAGAATTTAAGTTGGAGCCAATTCTTAAAGGTTAACAATTATTTATATGATTTAGTTGGTGTAAAACCTGTAATGACAATTTCTAGAAATTATCCATTTAGTGAAATGTATACTCATGTTTTAGGCTATGTAAGTCAACCGAATGAAGAGGAAATATTAGAAAATGAAATAGTAAAAGAAAGGTTCGTTCCAGGTATGAAAATTGGAAAGCTAGGTTTGGAAAAAACACTCGAGAACCAATTAATAGGAACTAACGCAATTCAAAGATATGAGGTTAATGCTTTTGGCAAAAGAATAAATCAACTCGAATATCAAAAAGGACTACAAGGCAGCAAAATTCGATTAACTGTAGATACAGAAGTTCAAAAACTTTCTGCTCAATTGCTTTCGAATAAAGCAGGATCAATAAGTGTTATGGATATTTATACAGGAG
>CACKYN010000037.1 GCA_902604355.1 uncultured Pelagibacteraceae bacterium | reverse complement strand
CAAGGCAAATTTTCCAACCAGAATTTCATTTCAAGTGACTTCGAAAATAGATAGTCGTACAATCCTAGGAGAGCAAGGAGCAGAACAATTACTTGGTAAAGGAGACATGCTTTATATGTCATCTGCAAATCGGATAGTTAGAATTCATGCGCCTTTTGTGTCAGATAATGAAATAGAAAAAATTAATAATTTTTTGAGATCACAGGCAGAACCTGATTATATTGATGAAATATTAAATTTTGCAGATGAAAAAGAAATTGGAGATGGCCCTAATCAGGGAGATAAAGACGAACTCTACCAACAAGCTCTTGATATAATTAGGTCTGAAGGTAAAGCTTCTACCTCTTTTTTACAGAGAAAGCTTCAAATAGGTTACAACAGAGCTGCGAGAATAATTGATATGATGGAAGCAGATGGCATAGTCAGTAAAGCTAATCATGTTGGTAAAAGAGATGTACTTTGATGTTTAAATTTATTGTTATTTTTTTTTTTCTAATTTTGATTGGAAATAGTAATGCAAGTAACAAAGAAAAAATTATTGAAAATTTAAAAAATACCAAAAATCTGGATTTCAATTTTGAGCAAAATATTAATGGAAAAATTGAAAATGGAAATTGTACTATAAAATATCCAAAAAAAATATTTTGTGAATATGCTAAAAGTAATAATAAAATTTTAGTGTCAGATGGTAAATCCTTAGTTATTAAAACTATAACTAGCTATTATCGATATCCAATTGATAAAACTCCTCTTAACTTGATTTTAGATAAGGATTTTTTAATTAATAAAATTAATGTTTTAAAAGAGAGAATTGTTGATAGTTCTTTAATCAACTATACAATTAATGAAAATGACATTGAAATCAATATTTTTTTTAACAAAGATACTTATGATTTAATTGGATGGCAAAATACAGACGTATACCAAAATTTTAATATTACTTTTTTATCCTCAATTAGAAAAAACAGAATAATTTCCAAAAATATATTTAAACTCCCAACTCAAAATTAAATATTTATAATTTCTGTTTTAAATATTTTCATACCTCTAGTCATATAATTATTCAAAGCATTCTTATGATCAAGTGTACAGGTATGAACCCAAGTTCGATTAATTTTATTTTTGAAAGATTCTTTAATAGCCTCTGATAATAAATAAGATCCAAGTTTTTTATTCTGGTACTCCTCTAAAATACCTAAATAAGCTATTTCAACTTCTTTTTTCTCATGATGATGGATTAATTCAAAAAAACCAACCAAATCCTCTTTGAATTTTAACACATATGTTTTGACATTTTTACTTGATACATAATCTATCCATTTTTCTTCAGTCCAAATTAATCTATCCACCCACTTATGTTTATTACCAATTCTTTTATAAAAAAATTTATTTAACTGAAAGTTGATTGGGTCTAACAAATTTAAAGAATAATCATCAGATGGCCTAGATCCTTGATTAAGATCTTTTAGAGAATTTATTTCTAAGTAATTTCTTTTTACTTCTTGTGTCACTCAACCATTTTTCCAACTATTTCACCTCCAAAGAGATGGAAATGTAAGTGAGGAACCTCTTGACCGCCATGTTCATTGATATTAGTTAAAGCTCTATAGCCTTTGCCTACTTCTGTTGAAATACCAAGTTTTTTTGCAACAATGTTTATACCTTTCAGCAAACCTGCCATTTCATCAAGTGATGCATTTAAAATAAAATCATCTAAATTAATATATTTCCCTTTTGGAATTACCAAGGCATGAATTTTTTTTTGTGGATTAATGTCATGAAAGGATAAAACGAATTCGTCCTCATAAATTTTATTACAAGGAATCTCCCCTCTTAAAATTTTAGCGAAAATGTTATTATCATTGTAGGCCATTTTTTTATTTTCTTCTATTATTCAATTCCTTCATCACCTCTTCAATTTTTATTCCACTTTTTTCAAGATACATAATTAAGTGATAAAGAACGTCTGCAGCTTCATGAATTTTATTTGTGTCTTGTTCTACAGCTTCAATTAACTCATTGATCTCTTCTAAAACTTTTTCTTTTGCTAAGGATTTATCTTGTAAAAGCTTATTAGTATATGAGCCTACAACAGGTTTACTTTTTCTTTCTCTTGCAAGAGTTACGAGATCTTCTAAAATTTTTAACATATCAAATCCTAACAGGTATATCTTTTGAAGCCAAATACTGCTTAGCTTCATTAACTGAATAAGTACCATAATGAAATATAGATGCTGCTAAAACAGCACTTGCACCTGATTTTATTCCATCTACTAAGTGATCTAAAGTTCCAACTCCACCAGAGGCAATTACTGGAATGTTCACCTTTGAAGATATTTTTTGCATTAGATCGATATCATATCCTGACTGAGTTCCATCTTTATCCATAGAGGTGACTAATAATTCCCCAGCCCCACACTTCTCCATTTTTGAGGCAAATTCCAGAGCATTTATTCCTGTTGGATTTCTTCCTCCATGAGTAAAAATTTCCCATCCAACATCATTTCTCTTCGCGTCAATTGCAACCACAATACATTGTGAACCAAATTTTCTTGAACTATCCTCAACCACTTTTGCATTTTGAACAGCAGCAGTATTAATTGATACTTTATCCGCTCCACAATTAAGTAGTTTGTAAATATCCTCAACACTTCTTACGCCACCTCCAACAGTTAATGGTACAAAACATTTTTTAGAAGTTTTATCTACAACACCATAAATTGTGTCTCTATTTTCGTTTGAGGCAGTGATATCTAAAAAGCAAATTTCATCTGCTCCACCATCAGAATAAATCTTTGCTTGTTCAACAGGGTCTCCAGCATCCTTTAAGTCTATAAAATTAATGCCCTTTACTACACGACCGTTTTTAACGTCCAAACAAGGTATTATTCTATTTTTAAGCATCTATTTCCTTGGCTAGTTCATCTAAATTAATATCACCATCGTATATAGCTTTACCAACTATAATTCCCTCAATATTTTTATTATTTAATTTTTTAGCCCTTTTAATATCATCAATTGAAGAAACACCTCCAGATATTATAACTGGACAATTTGATGTATCGGCAACTTTAAATGTTTCATCAAAATTTGGACCTTGTTTCATTCCATCCTGATTGATATCTGTATAAATTAATCTACTAGCACCAAAGTCATTTACCTCTTTTAAGAAATCTAAAGTTAATTGATTGGAGTTTTCTTTCCAGCCAGATACTGATAAATATCCATCTTTAGCGTCTAAGCCTAAGGCAATTTGATTTGGAAATTTTTTGCAAGCATCTTTCAAAAAGTTTTTATCTTTAATGGCCGCACTG
>CACKYN010000036.1 GCA_902604355.1 uncultured Pelagibacteraceae bacterium | reverse complement strand
GTTAGGAAACAACAAAAGTACATAGTTAATCAAGACAAGATATTAGATAGGTTATCCAAAGACATAGAGAATAAGTCTAATATGATGAACCTATGGATGACTAATAGGCAAACCTGGACCGATAAGATTAATAAGGACCTACTGGCCAAAACAGAAAAACACCAAGAAGAAATCAAAACAATAAAAGAGCATTACGAAAAAGAGTTAGCTGAAGTTAATAAACTCTATGAGGAAGCAGTTGAAACTAATAGAGAGATTGTGGAAATTAATAGAGACGCAATTAAAACTAATAGGGAAATAATTAAATCACATAACGAAATCACTAGAGCCTACAATGGCCTTCATAGTGTTGGTGAGTTTGCACAAGACCTGGGTATAGATATTAAAAAGCACAATAAGATGTTGCCTGAAAATAATCCTGATTATGACTTCTCACAAAAGCACACACTATTAGAGAGTGGTAAAGTAAGACACGAATATAAACTTACACCAAAGAACCCACCTAAAAAATTTGGAAAAATATTTAAAGATAAAATTAAAAAATCTAATGGGGAGGACAAATGATAACCCAGGAAGATATAAAAACCTTTGCGAGTATCTTTAGTGGTGCTCAAAGAAGATATGGAAAATTATATTTCTATGATGAGAAAACTGGTGAGAAAGATTGTTACGAAGAGAAAGAGCCAATTCCAATAGAGAACCATTTAACTCAAAAAGAATATCTTGGAAGGTCACCTTTAAATGAAGATACAAATATGTGTGAGTGGCTTGGTGTTGATATTGATATTAAGATACCACCTAAAACATTTTGCGCTGATGTTTGGTCCAAACTAGGTACTCATTATTTTCCCTTTATGACAAAGAATAGAAAGTGGAGGGTTATTGAATTCCTTGATGAACCTATGGATGTTCAATTAGCTCATAAGAGAGCCAAAGAATTACAAAAAAGAATAGAGAATGAATTAGGTATAGAGACTGACCAAAAGTCTACTGCGCCCACAGAACCTAGTAGTGATGGCGCAGTTGGAAGGTGGTTTTTCTTACCTTATGGAAATGGTTATGATGTTTGTTATTCACCTGGAGGTCATCCTCTTACACTGCAACAATTTTATTTTAGATACAAATACAGAAACCATCCAATAGTTGTTTGTGGAATTGGAATAGATGGTGGAGGCAATGATGGGTCCAGAGGTAATCATTTTTATTATGTGAAACTCTACAAGAAACACTTTGATTGTGATGTTTACATGGAGGATATCAATAAGAATTATGCAACACCTTTAGATGACCGGAAGTTTATACAAGAAGATAAACATACAGATAAATCTATTGAGAAAGAAGTTTATAACAAAGAATATTATCTCAATGGTCAACCTGGATGGATACAAAGTACTTGTGGAGTTAGACCTTATTTAGACGCAAAAGGGTTTGTCGCCATAGCCAATGCAATACTTGAAAACCATATTTATGTTCAATCAAGAACTGATTTTTTTGAGAATGATACTAATGAGTTTAAAAGTAAAGAACAGATAAACGACTGGTGGAAACACACTAAACCAAAAGGACAGAATGGTAAGATACAACCAATGTCAGCAGTATTGCTAGAACATAGTGACCTTACAAAAGTTAGAAGTTATTTAACTCACGCAGGACTTAATCCTGGAGTTGTCTCTATTACTAGAGGAATGATTAAAGGAACTACTGAAGGTGATTACTTAAATATCTATAATGACCCAGCGATTGAACCAAAAGAAGACACTCCATACAAAAGATTTGATGAGTATTATTCCTGGTTATTAGGTGCTGATAATTGGAAAGTAGAGAAACAGAAATTGGCCTTTTGTTTGAGAGCTAAAGAAGAAATACACGAGAATGGAATTAAAATACAATGGTTCTCAATATGGCACTCAACAACCCAGGGAGTTGGTAAAGGTCTATTCTCACAAGTAGTACAAAGTTTATTTGGCTATAAGAATGTTGCGCCCAATGTAAAATTTAAAGATATG
Source organism: uncultured Pelagibacteraceae bacterium (assembly GCA_902604355.1). Classification (GTDB taxonomy): domain Bacteria; phylum Pseudomonadota; class Alphaproteobacteria; order Pelagibacterales; family Pelagibacteraceae; genus Pelagibacter. The sequence goes on along the minus strand of CACKYN010000036.1, from coordinate 1,816 downwards.
ATTGGAACCCATACGACTATCATTGAGGGTAAACAAATAATATTCCTTAATGAAGTTGTCTTGGAAAACAACACTGCAAAGACAAAGACTTTATCTAATGAGTTTAAGGACCTAATAACAGAACCAGTCCTATGGATAAACCCAAAGAATAAACCACAGATAGAGATACCGAACCTTTGTAATTTTTGGGTGTTCTCTAATTCTGATACACCTTTATATATAGAGGATGATGACAGAAGAGCTTTTGTTATAAATATTAAACACAATAAACAATCTGTAAATTTTAAATTGTTTGATGAAGGTTATAAGGAAGACATATTGAATGTCATAAAAGACCCTTCAGGTTTTAAATATCATCTACTCAATGACATAGCTTACAATAGAGATATATTTTTTACTGATGCCCCTTACACTGATGACAAAGCAGAATTAATTGAAAGTAATAAATCTGAATTACTGCAAGAGTTGGAAGCTCGTCACGAAGCAATGGAGTTTCCTTTTGGTTATCATCAAGAGGCACACACATATGGAATGAACCAAGAGATAAAATTCACCTGGCATTATAGGGGGATGATAAACAAATTAGAGTTACGAAAGATGTTAAAGAACCATCCTGACTTTAAAGATTATTATATAACCCTGAATGAGCTTGATGTTATCCTAAAGAAGATATCTACTAAATGGCCCAATGGTGAGTGGACCAAACAAATAGTACTAGATAACCATAAGAGAATAAGGGTTTATTGTACTCATCCCCTAGAGTTTGATGGCACTTACATAACCGAGATGACAGAAGGTCAATTAGGTAGTCTCTATGAGAACACTGACCCAAACCTTAACCTAGATAAAATGCCTTTTTAATATGACCCCTACAAGTAAAAAAAGAAAATCTGCATTATTACAAAACCTGGTGCGAGATAAGATATTAAAGAGCTTTCCTCACCTGAAACCTGAAGATGTTATTACTGCTAATAATGGACAGAATGGGCCTGACATAAAGTTATCTAAAGTTGCTCGTAAATTAGTTGGTGTAAACTTTGAGTGTAAGAACCAAAACAAAATGAAAACTATTTATGACTGGTATAAGCAGTCCTCCAAGAGTGCCAATAAGTTAATGCCTTGTGTTGCCATGAAGATGAACACTAGGGAACCACTTGTAGTTATTAACCTGGATGACTTTATGGACTTAATTAAGTAGCACTCATCACTCACAACATCATAGCCTTTTTTATTACCCTGGGTGGCCTAGGTCCTGTCACAATGTTTCACCTTATTGTCTCTTCTAAATGTGTTGAGTGGGTTGAGTGATTGAGAGACCCAGTGATGTTAAAGGATAATAAAAAGTTTATCTCTCAAACCTCTCACGATATAACTATGCGTGTTGAGGAGGTGGGTACACCTGGGTTCAAATGAGCCAGTTTAGTGTTCCCTATGTACTATGAAAACAGATGAACATTTATACACATTAACTAGACTAGAGTTTGCTAAAAACATTGGTAAATCTAAAGAAGCAGTCAAAAAAGATATGATGAGAGGTAAATATAAAGACCTCTATATTTTTAAAAATGGCCAATATTATTTTAAAAGCCGAGAGGCAGTGCGTGATATTAAGGGTTTGTCCCCCCTTAATTTGTACCCAGTAAAGAAGTCAAAAATAAATAGAGGTGGACACGAAAGTGCAGTTAGAAAAGGCAGATATCCTAACAATGCTTTTGCAGAACATAATCATATGAAAAAGATGTTAGCGCTTCGTGGTAAGATGACACCTGAAGAGTTGGCAATGGTTCCTGATGTTGAAAGAATGGTCAAACAAGAA
>CACKYN010000035.1 GCA_902604355.1 uncultured Pelagibacteraceae bacterium | reverse complement strand
GATGATCGCCACAAATATTAATAAGGTTACTATTTGAATAAACATTAATTTTCTTTACCCATTATTTCTTCTTCCATATTCCAAATCATGGATAAAATTTCTTCTCTCTTTGATGCAAATTCTTTGTTCTTCTTTATTTCTCTTAAATCTTCTTTAAGACCCATTTCAGCAAAAGGAAGATTGTATTCTTTATGTATTCTTCCAGGTCTAGGTGCCATTACATACAATCGTTCTCCAAGCAACAATGCTTCTTCAACTGAATGAGTTATAAGGATAATAGTTTTTCCTGTTTCTTTCCAAATTTTTAATACTAAAGACTGCATTTTCTCTCTTGTTAAGGCATCTAATGCTCCTAATGGCTCATCCATTAAAATTAAATCGGGATCATTGATTAGACATCTTGCAAGCGCCACTCTTTGCTGCATACCTCCAGATAATTGATAGGTAGGTGTATTACCAAAACCTTTTAGACCAACAATTTCTAACCATTCTTCAACTTTTTCTTCAGTTAATTTTGTATTTTCTTTTTTCATTCGCAGACCAAAGTTTACATTTTCTGCAACTGTTAACCATTCAAACAATGCACCTTGTTGAAATACCATTCCTCTTTCAACTCCTGGGCCGTCAATTTCTTTATTGTTTAGAGTAATTAATCCAGAAGTAGGTCTTAAAAACCCAGCAGTTATATTTAATAAAGTTGTTTTTCCACAACCAGAAGGTCCAAGCACGGTTAGTAGTTCACCTTTTTTTAGAGTAAAACTTACATCTTTTAATGCGTGAACCGTTTCTCCTTTTGGAGTTTTAAAAATCATGTTTAGATTTTCAGAAATAAGATCACTCATTAACTACCTTATATTAGAAATTTTACAAAAAAAATAGGCACCAATCATTATAATTGGCGCCTATTTAAATTTTAAACCTTTTAGATTATAAAGGTAGGAAACTTGTATCTACAGCTCCATCCGGTGTTCCCATTCCTTTTAGGAAACCATCAAGATTACCACTTTCCATAGATTGTTTTGTTTCAGATGGAGTTAAGAATTTAAATCCATCTAAAGTTTCTTTCATATCAGCAACTTTCATTTCAGAAGCTTTTGACATAGAGTTCATATCACTTTTACCAGCTCTATATCTGTCGTTTGCTTCATGAGTTACTTCAATAAAAGTTCTCAACATTCCTGGATTTTCCTTCATAAACTTGTCTGTCACAGAAGTAATATCTATTCCTAAGATTCCAGCATCTCTAGCTTCTTGAACTGTTAATAATCTTGTACCAACAGCAACTGCAGCTTTAATAGAATTACCACCAAATAAACATGCCATTACAACATCACCACTGACTAATGCAGCAGCACCCTCTTCAGGATCCATTTGAATTATATCCATTTTACTTCTATCGGCTCCAACAACTTTCATACTTTCATCAAAAACGTATTCAGCCATTGTTCCAAGTGGTACAGCAACTTTTTTGCCCTCTAGCTCAGAACCATTTGCTTTTGTGATTCCAGAAGCATTAGAGGTAACACAAGTAGTTCCTCCCATTCCATATTCCATAGCTATATCAACTAGCTTAATAGGTGCTTTAGATTTTACAGCATTGATAAAAGGCACTAAACCTTGTGAGTAAGAAATATCAATATCTCCTGCTAACATAGCATCAGTCATTGCTCCACCATTTGTGAAGTTTGTCCATTTAACTGGAACACCAAGAGCTTTAGCAAAATTTTTCTTTTGCATGTCCTCTAGGTTAGGACTTGGCCATTCTAGAAAATATGCAACTCTAACTTCTTTTGCAGCTGAATTTGCAACTGAAATAGATAGATTAAGTGCAAGTATAGATCCTAGAATAAAAGTTAATAATTTTTTCATTTATTCCCCTATGTTTAATTAATTAAATTGCGCATATTTAAATTCAATTTTAGATAGAAGTAAAACACTTTATGAAGAAAAGCTGGTGTGCAAATTAATCAATTGTACAATTTAAAGTTGTATATTAATGTTGTTCAGTATAGGTCAAAATAAATGTAGTAAACAAAACATTTTAGTCTACATATTTTGTAATAACTAAAAATTAAAAATTATGAGCTCAGAAAACAGAACTTCAGTACCGAATTCTTTAAATGAACATTGGATGCCGTTTACATCCAATAAAGATTTTAAAGCTAATCCAAGATTAATTACTGAAGCTAAAGGAGTTTATTTAAAGACCCATCATGGAAAAACCCAAATTGATGCAAGTTCAGGATTATTTTGTAATCCTTTAGGTCATGGAAGAAAAGAAATTACTGAAGCTGTAACTAAACAATTAGAAACTTTAGATTATGCTCAACCATTTCAACAGGGTTTTGGTGGATCATTTGAATTAGCTACAAAAATTTCAAAACATACTCCAGCAGATTTAAATAAAATGTTTTATACCATCTGTGGTTCAACCGCCGTAGAGACTGCAATTAAAATTGCAGTTGCCTATCATAGAGCAAAAGGTAATGCTCATAGATTTAGATTTGTAGGTCGTGAGCGTGGATATCATGGCATGAACATTGGCTGCGTTTCTGTTGGAGGAATGATTAATAATGTTAAAACTTTTGCTAGTATTTTAATGCCGGGTGTTCAACACATGAGACATACGCATTTACCTGAACATAAATTTGTGAGTGGTCAACCTGAAACTGGTGCAGATCTAGCAGATGACTTAGAGAGAATAGCAACTAACTTTGGTCCTGAGAATATTGCAGCCTGTATTGTTGAACCAATTGCTGGATCAACTGGAACTTTAGTGCCACCAAAAGGTTATTTACAAAAGTTAAGAGATACATGTGATAAACATGGAATACTTTTAATTTTTGATGAAGTGATTACAGGATGGGGTAGAACAGGATCTGTATTTGCTAGCCAAGAGTTTGGCGTAACACCAGATATAATGACAATGGCTAAAGCAACAACCAATGGTGTAGTTCCTATGGGCGTTGTTGCATGTAAAGATGAGATCTACGATGCAGTAATGGATGCTTCACCTATGGGTTCAGTAGAATTATTTCACGGTTATACTTACTCTGGAATACCAGTTGCAGTTGCTGCAGCTTTAGCAGTACAAGATATTTTTGAAAAAGAAGATATCTTTGAAAGAGCAAAAAACTTAGCTCCATATTTCCAAAAAGGATTATTTTCACTTCAAGATTTAGAAGCTGTAGATAATATTAGAGGATATGGAATGATGGGTGGAATAGATATGAAATTAAACACTAAGCCAGGTAAAGCAGGATATGAAACTTTCAAATCTTGTTATGAAGCAGGAGTGAATTTCAAAGCTACTGGTGATTGCTTAATTATAGCTCCACAGTTTATTTGTGAAAAAAAACATATAGACGAAATTATCGATAAACTTAGAACTGGTATAACTAATTATCAAAAAAACCAAAAAAATTAGTTAATCTAACTTAAAAAAAGAAAGCCCATGAAGATTGGCGTACCTAAAGAGATAAAACCTCAAGAGAATAGAATAGGTCTAACTCCTGAAAGCGTAAAAACTTTAATTTCAGAAGGACATAAAGTTATTGTTGAAAATAATGGAGGTTTTGAAGCTGGTTTTGAAAATGAACAATACATAAAAGCTGGAGCTAAAATTGCTGACACTGCAGCAGATATTTTTGATGATGCTGAAATAATTGTTAAAGTTAAAGAACCCCAAAAAGTTGAAGTAGAAATGATTAGAGAAAATCAAATAGTTTATACATATTTACATTTAGCAGCAGCTGAAGAATTAACTGAAGGATTGATTAAATCAAAAAGTATCAATATTGCATACGAAACTGTAACTGACGACCATGGAAGATTACCTTTACTTGCTCCTATGAGCGCAGTTGCTGGTCGCATG
>CACKYN010000034.1 GCA_902604355.1 uncultured Pelagibacteraceae bacterium | reverse complement strand
TTGATATAAATATTTATAAATGAGCATTAATAGCAAAAATATAAATAATATTTTTTACATTTTTGTTATAGCTCATTTATTGTTCTGGACTTTAATTCCATCCCTTACTAATCAGAACTTACCTCTAGACACCATTGAAGCTTTAGCTTGGGGTAGCAATTTAGATTGGGGATTTAGTAAACACCCACCCATGAGTGCTTTTTTTCTAGAGGTGTTTTATCAAATTTTTGGTTCGCAAGATTGGGCTTACTATCTGCTTAGTCAAATCTTTGTATTTATCTCATTCTATTACGTATTTAAGCTATCTAAAGAAATCTTAAAGAATAACTTGTTAGGTTTGATTTCAGTTTTATTACTTGCAACTATTTATTTTTATAATTTTACTTCTCCAGAATTTAATGTAAATGTTTGCCAACTACCATTCTGGTCACTCACTGTTTATTATTCATGGAGAATATTTAATGGAAAAAACATTAAATTTTCTGACTGTTTTTTAGTTGGTTTGTTTGCAGCTTTTGGTTTTTTGTCCAAATACTTATTTCTTTATCTTTTAGTTTCTATTGATCTAATGTTTATTTATCTAATCTTCATCAAAAAAGATCGAAAATTTGATTTTAAATATCTGATAACAGCCGAAGTATTTTTAGTTATATTAGTTCCTCACTTTATTTGGCTTACTAATAATGAGTTTATTACAATTACTTATGGACTTGCTAGAACAGGTTTAGAACAATCAAACTTAATAAATCACATTCAATTTCCTTTAATATTTTTAGGTAAACAAATTGGAATATTAATTCCTTTTTTAATTCTGACCTGGCTGTTGGTTCAAAAATTAAAATTTAAATTAAAATTTAAAGATAAAAAACTGCTTTTTTTATTATCCATTAATCTTTTACCGATTTTATTAATACTTCTAACTTCATTTATAACTGGATCAAAAATTAGAACGATGTGGATGACGCCATTTTATTTATTTCTAGGTACGCTGTTTGTTTATATGCTTAAAGCACAAATAAATATTAAAAAATTAAAACCATTTGGGATTGGTTTTGTATTCTTTTTCTTTTTGTCACCTGTACTTTATGCTTATGTGTCAATTTCACAGGACGATAAAAGAACAGATTATCCAGGGAAAGAAATTGCTATCAAAACTCAATATGCTTGGGATCAGCAATTTGATACAAAGATTAACGTAGTTTTAGGAAATGAATGGAATGCCGGTAATTTATCCTATCATTTAAAATCAAGACCAGTTTGGGAAGGTTTTGTAGAAAGATCTAAACTAGATCAATTGAAAGATTACATGTGCCTTGATAATGTTTGTGTAGGCTCAAGATAACTTATGAAAAAGTATACGATTTTAATTCCTATTTATAACGATAGAGAGTCTTTAAAAAAATTAATTGAAAATATTAATGTGGAGTTAAAAAACATAAATGCTGAAGTATCAATATTAGTGATAAATGATGCTTCTTCACAACAAATTGTAGACACATACTCAGATATAGAAAATATTCATTCTTTTGAAATCATAAATATGAAACAAAACAGAGGACATACAAGGTGTATTGCCTCTGGATTGAAATATATTTATGAAAAAAAAGAATTTGATTTTGTAATTCCAATGGATGGTGATGGGGAAGATAGACCTGAAGAAATTAAAAACTTCATAGAGCTTTCTGAACAATTAGTAGAACAGTCAATTATAGGAGAGAGAATAAAGCGATCCGAGGGTTTATTGTTTCAAATATGTTACAAGTTCCACAAGTTTTTAACCCTAGCATTTACAGGCCAATCAATTAAATTTGGAAACTTCACTTGTTTATCAAAAACAACAATTGAAAAAATGTTAAAAGAAAAAGCTACTTGGAGTAGTTTTTCAGGTTCATTGAGAAAAGTAGAAAAAGATTTAGTATCTTCTCCCTCTATTAGAGGTGTCAGATATTTTGGACCCTCTCAAATGAGTTTTTTCAATTTATTAAAACACTCTCTTTCAATTATTAGTGTGTATAGAAAAACCGTCTTAATTCGGTCAGCTTTGTTTATTATTTTTTACATTTTGCTAATCAAAAGTAATGCCTCAGTTATTACCTCTTTGCCCTTAGTTTTATTGCTAATTATGATTTATTCAATTTCTAGTTTAGCCTTAAGGGAAAATATTGATGAATTTAATAATTGTTTAACAAATATAAACGATATTGAAAAAATAAAGTAATTTTTTTATAATTTTTTTATGAAAAACTTTTTTCGAAAAGTTGCATTTGGAATAGGACCTGATGAAGAAGTTCCATCAGATCCTTTAAAATGGGCTTTAAGCCAAATTAATGAAATTCCTGATTTATCTTGGAAAGGTAAAATATATTCTGAAAAAGAATTACGAAAACATTATAGAGATTACGTTTACAATGATAGGAAAGTTTTAAGAAAAAAATATAAAAATGATAAGAACTTATACAAAACTTATAAAGACTTACTAAGACATCAAACAGGTCAAAAGTTTTGGGAGTCACTAGAAATATCTATTAGACATAATGAAGGAATAAATAGTCAAAATCCTGTGCTTGCTAAACTTTGGATGTTTTGGGGTAACTTTTTTGCGATCAGTGAAAAAGATATGTTGGCATACTATTCCACAGGCCCTTATCATCGGGAAATAATTAGACCAAACTTAAACCAGACTTTTGAAAAAATGGTTTATGATGCAACTACTTCATGGGCGATGATCCATCATTTGGATAATAGTGAAAGTGCAGGTCCAAAAAGTGTGACTGCTCACGATGAATGGAGAAGAAGAAAAAAAAGACCAGCTACTATTAATGAAAATCATGCAAGAGAATTATTAGAACTTCACACAGTTTCTCCTAAAGCTGGTTACACGCAAGAAGATGTTATCCAGCTTGCTTATATCATGACTGGTTGGCAACAAAGATGGAGTAAATCGAAACTCGAGACAGGGAATGTTTGGTTTAATAGTGAATATCATCAGCCAGGAAAAAAAAATGTTTTAGGAAAAGAATATAAGAGGGGCAAGAAAAGCTTAGCAGTAGTTATAAAAGATTTGGTAAATCATCCAAATTGTAGAGACTTTATTGCAGATAGGTTGTGTAAATTTTTAATTACTGATGAACCAACAAAAGAAATGAAACAACCTATCATTGATGCTTTCAAAAAATCTGATGGATTTCTTCCTGAAGTACATAAAGCAGCAATCAAAGTCGCATTTGAAAATAATGATAAATTTAAAAAGTTCCAAACACCAGAGAACTGGTTCATCCAAGTTGCTAAAATTGGTGATTTGCAATGGCCTCCATCACCAGAAATAATGAACTCATACGAATTAGGCTCAAAGCCCTCAAAAAAACAAAGAACTCCAGAAAAAATCCTAAAAAGAATTGGGCATCATCCTTATAGAGCTAAACAGCCTAATGGTTGGTCAGATCTTTCAGCTGATTGGATGTCTCCAGAATTATTAATAAGAAGATTAGTTTATGCTGATAGAAGTTATAAATTTTCTAAACCTGAAAATGAAAATAATGAATTCTACGAAAAAATTGTTTTAAAAAATTTTGATCAACCAGATAAAATACTGAAATATCTACTTAAAAATATGGCTAGTCGAAAAAGTGAGAGAAATGTATTGTTATTCAATCATCCGGAGTTTTTAAAAGCATGAAGATAAATAGACGAGATTTTTTAAAAACAACAGCATTAACATCATTGTATTTTGCTGGTTTTGGTACACCAACATTAGCTAGCAATGGTCCTAAAAAGAATTTAATAGTTATCATGCTACGAGGTGGCATGGATGGCCTATGTGCTATTCCTATCAAAGGAGATAAAAACTTTGAAAAACTCAGAAGTAAAATTAATCTTGATCGAACTTTATCATTAACTAGTGATTTTGATTTACACCCAGCGCTTAAGACATTTAAAAGACTTTGGGATGAAAATTTAAGCGCTGCTGTTCATGCAACAAATATTCCATACACAGGAAGATCTCACTTTGATGGCCAAAATTTAATGGAATCAGGTGGGAAGGTACCTTACCAGGAAAAAACAGGTTGGCTTGGAAGAGGTATGAAAGTTGCTGGTCTAACAGGAAAAGGTTTAGCTCTTGCTTTACCTATGTCTTTACTAATTAGAGGGGTGCCAATGAATAATAACTACTTTCCTGTAGGTAAAAGACTTCCTAGTAGATCAACTCTAAGTCTTATTGAACAAGCTTACAAAGAATATGATGAAAAAT
>CACKYN010000033.1 GCA_902604355.1 uncultured Pelagibacteraceae bacterium | reverse complement strand
AAAAATGAAAGTGTAAATGCATTTATTTTAGATCTAAGGAATAATCCAGGAGGGCTATTATCTCAAGCTATAACAATCTCAGATTTTTTTTTAGATAATGGGGAAATAGTATCTACAAAAAGTAGAAAAAAATCAGAAAATAGAAAATGGTTTGCTAAAAAAGGAGATATTACAGATGGAAAAACATTGTTAGTATTGATTAATTACGGTTCAGCCTCTGCCTCTGAAATAGTAGCTGGTGCACTTAAGGACCATAAAAGAGCAATAATTGTTGGAGAAAACAGTTATGGAAAAGGATCTGTACAATCTATCATTCCACTTAAAAATAAAGGTGCTATACGATTAACTGTTGCAAAATATTATCTGCCGTCTGGAAAGTCTATTTCTGAGGTCGGTGTGAGACCTGATATTGAAATAAATGAAGATGGAGATGATTTTAAGATAAAGAGTGACACAGACAATCAACTAAGTTACGCCATTAAGTTACTCAACGGATAACATGGATAAGAAATATAGTAGCTTACCACTAAGAAGTGGTGTGGGAATTGTAGTTTTAAATGAAGAAAACAAAGTATTCGTAGCTAAGAGAATTGATAATCCAAAAGATTTTTGGCAGATGCCTCAAGGAGGAGTTGACTCTGGTGAAGATTTTTTAAAGGCTGCTTATAGAGAGCTAGAAGAGGAAACTAGTATCAAAAGTGTTAAACTTATCACAGAGTTAGATGGCATGATAACTTATGAACTTCCAGAACGTTTACTAGGTATTATTTGGAAGGGTAAATATAGAGGGCAGAAACAAAAATGGTTTTTAATGAGATTTACTGGTGAGGATAAGGAAATTAATATTAACACACATCATCCAGAGTTTTTAGATTGGAAATGGATAGAGCTAGATCAACTAACTAAAGTAGTAGTAGATTTTAAGTTGCATGTATACAAAGAAGTACAAAAAAAAGTTGAAAAATTAATCTAATTGAGCGTTTTTAAAACTTCGATTTTCTGATCAATTAAATACCTAGACTGGTCACTTATTTCTTCCTTATCAGATTCTTCCTCAGCTTGTTTCAATAAATCTTGTTGTTTGGATTTATCCATGTCAGCAATATTAAATATGGAGCTAGTTAGAATTGAAAGATTATTATTTTTAAATTCAACAATGCCATCTTCAATATAATAACTTTCATTACCTGATTTTGATAAAATTTTAATAATTCCAGGCTTTAAAAAAGAAATAATTGAAATATGATCTTTTAATATTCCCATTTCTCCTTCATAGGCAGGTACAACGACTTCGGAAACGTCATCTTTTACTAAAAAAGATTTTTCTGGATTTACAATTTCAATTTTAAATTCTTCGCTCATTAAGCAGCAGCTTCTTTTTCCATTTTCTTAGCTTTTTCAATTGCTTCCTCAATAGTACCCACCATATAAAATGCTGCCTCTGGTAAATGATCGTATTCACCTTTACAAATTGCATCAAAACCTTTGATGGTTGATTCTAAATCAACTAATTTTCCGGGTGAACCAGTAAAAACTTCAGCTACAAAAAATGGTTGAGATAAAAATCTTTGGATTTTTCTGGCTCTAGCAACTACTAATTTATCCTCTTCAGATAATTCATCCATACCAAGAATTGCAATAATATCTTGAAGTGACTTATAAGATTGTAATATTTTTTGGACATCTCTTGCTACCTTGTAGTGTTCGTCCCCCACAACTCTTGGGTCCAAAATTCTAGATGTAGAATCTAATGGATCAACAGCTGGATAAATACCAATTTCAGCTATCTGTCTTGAAAGTACAGTTGTTGCATCCAAGTGTGCAAACGAAGTTGCTGGGGCTGGATCAGTTAAGTCGTCAGCTGGTACATAAATTGCTTGAACTGATGTAATTGAACCCTTGTTTGTTGTTGTAATTCTTTCCTGTAGATTTCCCATGTCTGTAGCAAGTGTTGGTTGATAGCCAACTGCGGACGGAATTCTTCCTAATAGTGCTGAAACCTCTGAGCCAGCTTGAGTAAACCTAAAAATATTATCAACAAAGAAAAGAACATCTTGACCTTCTTGGTCTCTGAAATACTCAGCAACTGTTAAACCTGTAAGCGCAACTCTTGCTCTTGCTCCCGGAGGCTCGTTCATCTGTCCATAAACTAGTGCAGCTTTAGATCCAGGACCATCTTTTTTTATTACTCCAGAATCCATCATCTCATGATAAAGGTCATTTCCTTCTCTAGTTCGTTCACCTACTCCTGCAAAAACTGAAAATCCTCCATGAGCTTTTGCAACGTTATTAATTAATTCCATAATTAAGACTGTTTTACCTACTCCAGCTCCACCAAATAATCCAATTTTTCCACCTTTGGCATAGGGTGCTAATAGGTCAATAACTTTAATACCAGTTACAAGGATTTCTGTTTCAGTAGACTGATCATTAAATTCTGGGGCTGCTCTGTGAATTGGCCAACTCTCTTTTGTTTTGACCTCACCTCTTTCGTCTATAGGCTCACCAATTACATTAATAATTCTTCCAAGAGTTTCGGGTCCAACAGGTACTTGGATAGGAGCATTAGTATTTATTACTTCATCACCTCTTTTTAGTCCTTCGGTGGCATCCATTGCAATTGTTCTAACTGTTGTTTCACCTAAATGTTGAGCAACTTCTAAAACCAATCTGTTATCTCCATTTTTACATTCCAATGCTGTTAGAATTTCTGGAAGTTCTCCCTCAAATTTTACGTCAACTACTGCTCCAATAACTTGTGTGATTATTCCTTTACTCATAATTATAAACTTTCTGCTCCTGATATGATCTCTATTAGTTCTTTTGTAATTGCTGCCTGACGACTTCTATTATACTGGATAGTAAGTTTGTCAACCATTTCACCTGCGTTTCGGGTTGCGTTGTCCATCGCACTCATTCTTGATCCTTGTTCACTAGCTGAATTCTCTAACATTGCTTTAAATATTTGTGTTGAAATATTTTTTGGCAGTAAATTACTCAAAATCTCATCTTCATCTGGTTCAAATTCATAACTTTCCTCTGAAGTATTATCTTCACTATCCTCACTATTTAGAGGAATTATCTGTTGAGCTTTAGGAATTTGAGTAATTACGTTTTTAAATTGATTATAAAAAATAGTGCATATATCAAATTCACTACTCTCAAATTTATCTATTACTATCTTGCCAACTTTGTCAGCATCAAAATAATTAGCATTTTTTGACTCCTTGAAAGAAACATTCTCAATAATTTTATCACCATACATTCTCTTTAATTGATCATTTCCTTTTGAGCCTACAGTTATGATTTTAAGTTCTTTTCCCTCGCTTATAATTTTCGAGAAGTAACTTTTAGCTTTTTTAATTATATTAGAATTAAAACCTCCACATAATCCTCTATCTGATGTCATTACAACACATAAATGAACCTTATCATTTCCTGTCCCTGATAAAAGTTTTGGAGCATTCTCTTTATCTGATATTCCACTAGACAAATTTAAAATAATATTATTCATTTTTTCTGAATAAGGCCTTCCTTTTTCTGCACTTTCTTGAGCTTTTCTAAGTTTCGCTGCAGCAACCATCTTCATAGCCTTTGTAATTTTCTGTGTAGACTTGACACTCGCTATTCTTTTTTTTAAATCGTCTAGACTTGCCATTTATTATTATGATTTAAAGTTTTGTTTAAGTTGAGTAATTACTTCTATTAATAGTTTTTCTTTGTCTTCTTCAAGTTTTCCAGAACTTTGGATAGATTCAATTATTTCGGGCTTATCAGATTTACATTTTTCAATTATTTTTGCTTCGAACTCTGCAATATCTTTCAAATCTATATCATCCAAATAACCTTTAACTCCACAAAAAACAGATACTACTTGCTCTGCTACTGTAAGTGGTGAATATTGTTTTTGTTTTAAAAGTTCTGTCAATTTTGAACCTCTATTAAGTAGCTGTTGCGTAGAAGCATCTAAATCTGATCCAAATTGAGCAAAAGCTGCCATTTCTCTGTACTGAGCTAACTCAAGTTTCATGGAGCCTGATACTTTTTTCATGGCTTTTGTTTGAGCTGAAGATCCAACCCTCGATACAGACAATCCAACGTTAATTGCTGGTCTAATACCTTGGTTAAAAAGCTCTGTTTCTAAAAATATTTGGCCATCTGTAATTGAAATCACATTTGTTGGAATAAATGCAGAAACATCACCTCCTTGTGTTTCAATTATTGGAAGTGCAGTTAATGATCCTCCACCATGTTCATCACTAAGTTTTGCAGCTCTTTCTAATAATCTACTGTGCAGATAAAATACATCTCCTGGGTAAGCTTCCCTACCTGGAGGTCTTCTTAAAAGAAGAGACATTTGTCTGTATGCAACAGCTTGTTTCGATAGATCATCATAAATAATTAAAGCGTGCATTCCATTATCCCTAAAATATTCACCCATTGCGCAACCAGTATAAGGAGCTAAAAATTGTAATGGAGCTGAATCTGATGCTGTAGCAGCAACAATAGTTGTATATTCCATTGCTCCAGCTTCTTCTAAAGTTTTTTGAATTTGTCTTACTGTTGATCTTTTTTGGCCTACTGCAACGTAGATACAGTATAGTTTTTGTTTCTCATCGCCTGACTCATTAATTTTTTTCTGATTTATAATTGCATCAACAGCAACTGCAGT
>CACKYN010000032.1 GCA_902604355.1 uncultured Pelagibacteraceae bacterium | reverse complement strand
CTTTTCTAATAAATCTGGATTATCTATATTAAACGTTGGAGTATTTATTGCTGCTGTTAAAAATTTATTTTCAAATAAAAATTGATTTAATTGATCTTGAGAAAGTTTCTTCGGTATTTTTAATTTTTTTTGGGTTGCTGAGTTTTTCCAAACAATTGTGCTTTTACGAGCAAACATAAAACATTTTCCTGAAACATTATTTTTTTTGGCCCAGTCACTACATGATTTAATCAATATATTTTTTTGAGTCATATCACAACCCTCTGTATATTCGCGTGGACAATACCAGAAGCTAAAGTAATCACCATCAGGATGAAGAGCAAAATACATTGGTGGTCCTTTTTTGTGATTTAAATATTGGTACAAAGCACTTGAAGCGCGCGTTGACAAAATAACTTCGCCACTACCATTTTTAGCTTTAGCAATAGTAAAGTCTGTTAGTAATAACAAGCTAAAAACTAGATATTTTAAAATTTTCTTATTAATCATTTGAATGCATTTTTTTCAAAGTATTTATGGCTTATTCCCATACGTAATTGATCTTTTCTAGTTTCAGTTTCATCAAAGTTATAACAAGAAACGTATATGCTTTTATTACCCTTTAAATCAACCCAAGTTTCGGTTTTTGTACCTGCAGCAAAAGATTTATTAAATTTCACTGTTCCAAGATCGTCAATCGCTTTAATTTGTTTTTTCATTTTTGTTTTTATTTTATCTAATAGTTCATCCTTTTTAAAAAAACATTCCCAAACATTATCCGTATAATAATTGACAACTTGGATATCTATAATTTTTTCCTTTTTATCATTTCTTTTGAAAGAAAATTGATACCACTCATAGTTAGGTAAAAATGATGATTTTTTAAACTCTATGGTTTTAATATATTTTGTATTATAATATTTTTCTTCCTTACCCTGCATAATCTGCTCTGAAGTTAATTTATCAGACAAAATCATGCCTAAAGTAAATCCGTCAATATCAAATTGAGTCTTTGCAAAACTTTTTGATGTTAATGAGATTATTATAATAAAAATAAAAAATAAAATTTTCATTTGTGTATTTTACTTATTTTTCGATTAAGAGTCTAATTGAGAGTCAAATACATACCCGTAGCAAGATTTTACCAAGAGGGTTTTAGACTCCGTACCAAGAAACATGAATTAATTTTTATAAAAAGTTAGCAACCACAATAAATTTAAAAAGAATTATATACCTTGAAAAATTTGATTATTCTTATTGATACAAAAGTATAATTTATGATTTTCCTATAAATCCTCTAGTTTAAGAGTGTATTGCTCTTTTATCCACTGACAAAGCTGCTTCTTTTACTGCTTCCGAAAAGGTAGGGTGGGCATGACATGTGCGTGCGATGTCCTCTGAACTAGCTCCAAATTCCATAGCAACACCAATTTCAGCAATTAGTTCACCAGCATGTGGGCCAATTATATGAGCACCCAATACCTTGTCTGTTTTTTCATCAGCTAAAATTTTGACAAAACCTTCTGCATCATCAATAGCTTTTGCTCTTGAATTAGCCATAAACGAAAATTTTCCAACTTTATATTTCATTTTAGAGTCTATTAATTCTTCCTCAGTTTTTCCAATAGCTGCAACTTCTGGAGTAGTATATACAACTCCTGGAATAGTATCATAATTTACATGTCCTGATTGTCCTGCAATGTTTTCAGCAACAGCAATACCTTCATCTTCAGCTTTGTGAGCAAGCATGGGTCCTGATATTACATCACCAATTGCATATACATTCTCTAAATTTGTTTTAAATGATTTATCAGTTTTAATTCTTTTTCTGTCGTCCAGTTCAACTCCAACAGTTTCTAAATTTAAGCCCTCAGTATTTGCCTTCCTACCAACAGAAATCAACACTACATCACACTCAAAATTATTTTTATTTCCTTCTTTATCTACAGTGGATACTGTTACTCCAGATTTATTTTTTTTAATTTTTTCAACTTTATTTTGCATATTAAACTTTATGCCTTGTTTCTTAAGAATTTTCATAAATTCTGAGGATATTTCTTTATCCATACCTGGTGTGATGTGATCTAAAAACTCTACCACTTGTACTTCAGAACCCAGTCTTGACCAAACTGATCCCATTTCTAATCCAATATAGCCACCGCCTACAACAACCATTTTATTTGGAACTTTTTCAAGCTTTAATGCGCCGGTCGAGGAAACAATTTTTTGCTCATCAATTTCAATTCCTGGCAAAGAAGTAGCCACAGATCCTGTCGCTATTATAATTTTCTCAGATTGTATGACGGTCTCTTTGTTCTCATTATCTTTAATTAAAATTTCGTTTTGAGATTTGAAACTGCCATAACCTTTAAAATAGGTTACCTTGTTTTTCTTAAATAAAAATTCAACTCCTTTTGTAAGAACAGTCACAGCTTTGTCCTTGCTTTTCATCATTTTATCAAGATTTAACTTAACATCTCCCACTTCTATTCCTTTATTAGCCAAACCTTTTACTTTATGAAATTCCTCGGATAAATTTAATAAACTCTTTGAAGGTATACATCCAACATTTAAACAAGTGCCTCCCAAAGAACCTCTGGCCTCTATGCACGCTGTTTTTAATCCTAGTTGAGAAAGTCTAATTGCACAAACATATCCTCCAGGTCCACCACCAATAACTACTGCTTGAAATTTTTCTGACATCTAAATATCCAAAAATAACCTTCTTGGCTCCTCTAAATTTTCCTTTATCATTTTAAGAAATGAAACTGATTCTTTGCCATCAATAATTCTATGATCATACGACAATGCTAAATACATTATTGGTCTTATTTTAATTTCTCCATCGACAACTACTGGCCTATCTACAATATTATGCATACCAAGAACCCCTGATTGTGGAAGATTTAATATAGGAGTTGAAAGCATAGACCCATAAACTCCACCATTACTTATTGTAAATGTTCCTCCTTGAAGATCTTCAATTACTAACTTTCCATCTTTTGCTTTTTCAGAAATTTCTTTAATGTTTTTTTCGATATCAGCAAAAGATAACTCATCTGCATCTCTTAAAACTGGCACAACTAAACCTTTTTCAGTTCCAACTGCAAAACTAATATTATAATAATTTTTGTAAACTATTTCATCCCCATCAATTTCTGCATTAACTGCTGGAAAATTCTTTAGGGCAACCACACATGCTTTCACGAAAAACGACATGAAGCCAAGTTTAATATTATACCTAGATTGAAAATCTTCCTGATTTTCTTTTCTCATTTCTATAATATTTGTCATATCAACTTCATTGAATGTTGTTAGTAAGGCTGCATTTTCTTGAGCTTGCTTTAATCTCTTAGCAATAGTTTGTCTAAGTCTGGTCATCTTAATTCTTTCTTCTTGACCATATTGAATTTTTCTCTCTGAAGGTTTTGGGTTTACTCCCATCATACTTATTAAGTCACCCTTTAGAACTCGTCCATCTTTTCCAGAGCCTTGAACAGTAGCTAAGTCTATATTGTTTTCGGCAACAATTTTTCGAACAGCAGGTGATAATGTTTGGTTCTGAATGTTATTAATAATTGGTGATGCCTCTTCAACTTCGTCAGTTAATACTAAAGGCTTTTCACTTTGCTCCCCTGATTTAGAAATCTCCTCAAAAACTTTTGGTTCCTTTTTAATCGGATCTAATTTAATCACATTATTTTCAATAGATTTAGTCTCTTGTTTTTCAATTTCTTCATTCTTTTTAGTACTGGGTTTAACGCTACTACCATTTTCAGAAACAGAACCCAATAAAGCTCCCACTTCAACTACTGACCCATCTTTAGAATTTATTTCAGTTAATACACCTGTTATTGGAGAGGGGACTTCTAAATTTACTTTATCTGTTTCAAGTTCAACTATTGGTTCGTCTGCATCAACAGAATCTCCTGCATTTTTTAACCATTTAGCCACTGTTGCTTCTGTTATACTTTCACCAAGTGCAGGAACTACAATTTTTTCACTCATTATAAATTATTCAAATACCTTATTAATTATTTCTTGCTGTTGAGAATTATGCCTTTTAGCATATCCGGTTGCTGGACTTGCATCTGGGCTTCTTCCTATATAAGAAATTTTGTTATTATTAGCCTTTAAACTTTCTAATGTCCATTGGATATAATCTCTAACTGAAAACCATGCACCCATATTTTTAGGCTCTTCTTGGCACCAAAAAAAGTTAGCATTTTTTACATATGGTTTTAGCTCATTTGCAAGAGCTTTTGCAGGAAAAGGATACAGCTGTTCAACTCTAAAAATTATCACATCATCTTTTTTTATTTTTTCTCTAGCATCCAGAAGATCAAAATATATTTTCCCAGAACATAAAATTACTTTTTTTATCTTTGAGCTATCTTTGAGCTTAATAAAACCATCAACTTTTGGATCAATTGCGTGATCCCATAATATTCTATGAAACGTATTTTCTTTATTAAAATCCCGTAAATTTGAAACACAGAATTTATTTCTTAATAAAGATTTTGGTGTCATAATTATTAATGGCTTTCTAAAATCTCTATGCATTTGTCTTCTTAGAGCATGAAAGTAATTAGCAGGAGTGGTACAGTTTAATACTTGCATATTGTCATTTGAGCACAGTTGTAAAAATCTTTCTAATCTTGCAGAGGAATGTTCTGGTCCTTGTCCTTCATAAGCATGAGGTAATAACATCACTAATCCTGAAGCTCTATTCCACTTTCTTTCACCTGATGCAATAAATTGATCAATCACAACTTGTGCACCATTAGCAAAATCTCCAAATTGTGCTTCCCATAATGTTAACGTATTAGGCTCAACTAAACTATAGCCATATTCGAATCCCAAAACCGCAAGTTCAGATAAAAAACTATCAACTACCTCAAATTTTTTTTGTTTGTTTGAAATATTGTTTAACGGAATATATCTAGAATTATCAGTCTGATCTCTTAAAACTGAATGTCTTTGACTAAATGTTCCTCTACCAGAGTCTTGACCAACTAGCCTAACTGGATAACCTTCTTCAAGTAAAGAACCAAAAGCTAGTGCTTCTGCAGTAGACCAATCAATATCAAAACCTTTGTCTACTGAATTTTTTCTTATGTTCAAAATTTTAGAAATAGTTTTATGAACATTAATTTCAGTAGGTATAGTGTTTATTCTGTCTGAAATTTCTTTTAATTGGTTTTCATCAAAACCAGTCACACCTCTTTTATCTTTACCTTTTTCAGGTTTGTATCTAGACCATGACCCCTCAAACCATTCTATTTTTGGTTTGTAATCTTTTGCACTTTTATATTGTTCATCCAATAAATCTTTAAATCCTTTTACATTTTGATCTAAAAGATTTTGGGTAATTGAATTTTCGTTAACCAGTTTGCTTCCATAAATCTTATAAACACTTGGATGTGATCTAATTTTTTTATACATTAATGGTTGGGTAAATGAGGGTTCGTCCCCTTCGTTATGTCCAAATCTTCTATAGCAAATGAGGTCAACGACCACATCTCTATTAAATTTTAATCTGAACTCAGTGGCAATTCTAGTCGCATAAACAACTGCTTCTGGGTCATCTCCATTAACGTGAAGAATTGGAGCTTCAACCATTTTTGCAACATCTGATGGATATGGTGATGACCTAGCAAATCTTGGACTAGTAGTAAAACCAATTTGATTATTTACTATAATATGAATAGTACCACCGGTATTATGGCCAGGAAGTCCTGACATGGCAAAACATTCTGCCACTACTCCTTGACCAGCAAAAGCTGCGTCTCCATGAATAAGAATAGGTATAACTTTATTTCTCTCTTTATCCTTATGAAAAAATTGCTTGGCTCTTGTTTGTCCTAAAACAACTGGATTGACAGCCTCTAGGTGAGAGGGATTATCTGTCAAACTAACATGAACCGAGTTTCCGTCAAATTGTCTATCTGAAGATGCGCCAAGATGATATTTTACATCACCAGCACTATCCTCTGAATCTGGGCTTAATTCCCCTGCAAATTCATTAAATATTCTTTTATATGACTTTTGTAATACATTTGCCAAAACATTGAGTCTACCTCTATGCGACATTCCAATCTTAACCTCTTTAATTTGATTTTGTCCACCAATTTTTATTATTTGCTCTAGGGCTGGTATTAAACTTTCACCTCCATCAAGACCAAATCTTTTTGTACCAACATATTTTGTTGCTAAAAATTTTTCAAAACCTTCTGCTTGTACAAGCTTATTTAATATTGCCTCTTTACCATTCTTGGTAAAATTTAAAGCATTTTCATCTTGCTCTATTCTATCTCTAAACCATTTTCTCTCAACTGGATTTGAAACATGCATAAACTCATAACCAATATTCCCACAATATGTTTTTTTTAAAAATTTTAGTATTTCTTTAATATTTGCATATTTTTTATTAATTATTCCATTTAAGAAAATTTTTTTTTC
>CACKYN010000031.1 GCA_902604355.1 uncultured Pelagibacteraceae bacterium | reverse complement strand
GAAGATATTGATCTGAACATGCATTTAATAAGAAATGTTCCAGCTACTTTCATCATTAGAGTTCAAGGTAAATCCATGGTGGATGTTGGAATTAATGATGGAGATTTATTGGTGGTTGATAAAAGTTTAAAACCAAAAAATTTTTCAACAGTGATTGCAAACGTTCATGATGAGTTAGTAGTAAAAACTTTAGTTCAAGAAAGAGATAAAAAATTTTTAACCTCAGGATCTAAAGAATTTGCTGACAGAATTTTAATTAATGAAGAACAAGATATTTTTATTTGGGGAGTAGTTACTTATGTCATCCATTCTACGTACTAAAAAAGTAGCATTAGTTGATTGTAATTCTTTTTATGTTTCTTGTGAAAGATTATTCAACCCTAAAATAAGAAGAAAACCAGTTGTGGTTTTATCTAATAATGATGGTTGTATCATTTCAAGATCTAATGAAGCAAAAGCTTTGGGAATTAAAATGGGTGAGCCGTACTTTAAAGGGAAAGATATTATTATTAAAAATAAAGTTGAGGTTTTTTCCTCAAACTACTCTCTGTATGGTGATTTATCTAGGAGAGTAATGCGAACTCTTAAAAGATTTAATTCAGAAATAGAAGTCTATTCAATTGATGAAGCATTTTTGGATCTATCAAATTTTCCTGACCAAGATATAGAAAAAGTTGGTAGAGAAATTAGAGAAACAGTTTTACAATGGACAGGTATTCCAACTAGTATCGGAATTGCCAAAACAAAAACCTTAAGTAAAGTTGCAAATCATATTGCAAAGAAAAAGCAATCAGGGGTTACCAGTTTAATTGGTATAAAAAACTTGGATCCTATTTTAGAAAAAGTTGAAATCAATGATGTATGGGGTGTTGGCAGGCAATTAACTAAGTTTTATCAAAAGCATGGCATTTATAACGCTAAACAATTAAAAAATAAATCTAACACATGGATCAAAAAATCTTCTAATGTTTTAAGTTCAAGGACAGCAATGGAGCTCAGAGGAGTTCCTTGTATAGGTTTAGAGACGACTACCACTAAAAGAAAAAGTTGTGTTGTATCTAGATCATTTGGAAAAAGAATTGAAATGTTCCAAGAGTTAAAAGAGGCTGTTGCAAACTATTGTTTGAATGCCTCTGAAAAAATTAGATCAGAGTCACTGGTTGCAAAAGCAATTACAGTATTTGTTAGAACCAGCCCTTTCCAAAGAAACTTTGGCTATTATTCAAATGCAAAGACAGTAGATTTTCCAATTGCAACCAACAATAGTATTGAAATAGTTAAAATAGCAGTTTCAATTTTGGAAAGTGATTGTATGAATTTCATTACATCTCAAGAAACTGTTAATGAAAAATTTAAAAATAAAGATAAGATGATAAAATCTTTTTTGATTCCGATATGTTTTTGGATTGCAAAAAAAGCCAATAAGCGAAAACCTTATTTTATAGGTTTAGCTGGTGGACAGGGAACTGGTAAAACTACAATTAGCTCCATCATAAAGATTATACTAGAAAAATATTTTAAACTTAAAGTATTTAAAATTTCAATTGATGATTTTTACAAAACAAGAGAGGAAAGAATAAAATTATCAAAAAAAATTCATCCAATGTTAATGACTAGAGGAGTGCCAGGTACTCATGATATTAAGATGATGTTAGATTTTTTTAAAAAAATTAAAGTCAAAAGCTTTAAAAAAATGAAACTTCCAAATTTTAATAAGGCTATAGATGACAGGTTTCCTAAAAAAAACTGGTACAGTATTAATCAAAAACCAGACATAATAATATTTGAGGGTTGGTGTGTTGGTGCTAGACCAGAGATGAATAAAACTTTAAAAAAACCAATAAATTCTCTTGAGAAATCTAATGATCAAAATCTAATTTGGAGAAAACACGTAAATCAACAATTAAAAACAAAATATAAAAAGCTATACTCACAGCTTAATTGTATGATTTATTTAAAAGCAAAAAATTTTAGTTTGTTACAAAAATGGCGATTAAAGCAGGAGAAAAAACTATGGCTCAAAAATAAAAATAAAAGTGGCAATAAAATAATGAATAAATGGGACGTAATTAATTTTATGCAAACTTATCAGAGAATTACTCAAAATATGTTTAAGAATATGCCTAAATATGCTTCAATAATTTTAAATTTAAATGATAACCATCAAATAAAATCTGCTGTATATAAAGCCAAATGAAAAAAATATTAGTACTAATTAGTTTATCATTATTTTATTTTACTAATGCATTTTCAGTTACTTTATATGATGCATTAAACCAAACTTACCAAAATAATATTCAATTAAATGCTGAAAGAGAAAATATTAAAGCGTCAGAGGAAGACATAAATATTTCAAAGTCAGATTATAAACCTTCCATAACATTAAGTGGATCTAAAAGTATTGAAGATACCAATAAGCTAACAAATCAAAGTGGAGGTGATGCAACTATTAGCGACGTTAATCCATTTACAACTTCGATTAAATTAGAACAAACAATATTGGATTTTGGAAGAAATAAATCACTTCAGAAAAATATAACTGCTTTAGATTTAGCAAAAGCTAAATTAGTAAAAAAAGAGCAGGACATTCTTCATGATGCAATTTACGCTTTTACAAATTTAATCTTAACTAGAGAAACACTTCAAATAAACGAAAAAAATCTAAATCTTTTAATTAGACAAGTAGAAAATGATAAGATTAGAAGAGACAGAGGTCAAATTACAAATACGGACTTAGCACAGTCTGAATCTTCGCTTGCAGCTGCTCAAGCTCAATTCGCAAAGTCAAAAAGTGATTTATTAATTAGTAAACTAAATTATGAAAACATTATAGGTAAAATTAATGACCCAAAACAATTACAAAAAAATTCTGATGCAATTGTTACTATTCCAAGTACTCTTAATGAAGCAATTAATCTTTCTAAACAAAATAATCCAGATATTTTAATTGCAAAACTTGATCTAGAAAAGTCTGAAAAAGATTTACAAATATCTGAGTCTGACTTAAAACCTACGGCATCTTTATCTTTAGAGAGATCTTACTCTGATGATCTCACTTCAACTATTGATGAGCGGGAAAAAGATACGTTAAAAGCAACTTTAAGTTGGCCTTTTTATTCTGGTGGAAAAAAAAGATCAACAATTAATAAAAACTCAAATTTAACCACACGAAAAAGATTATTGTTAGATGATGTTATCAAAACTAATGAAACTAATGTTGCTAGCGCATGGTCAAGTTTGCAATCTTCAGAAAGTTTTTTAAGTTCTGTCAAAGTACAGGTCAGAGCATCTCAAATAGCTTATGAGGGTGTTACTGCAGAATACGAAAGAGGATCAAGAAATACTCTTGATGTTATACAATCAAATGCATTACTACTTTCTGCTGAAATATCTTTGGCAAATTCTGAGAAAAACTACCTTATGGCCCAGTATAATCTCCTGAAAGCAGTAGGGCTTCTAAATAGCCAATATCTAAATCTTAAGTAATTATTTGACTTTTTGAGGTATAAAATAAATATATTGCCAATGAGAACAAAATGTGTACATTTAATATCATGATTCGAGTGTTAAAAAATTTAATAAAAAAGGCAAAATATGACTAAAAACAACTTAAAAGTAGTTAAATCAAATAAAGATCAAGAAGCAGACAATAAAGAGAAAAACAAAGCATTAGATGCTGCGATAGCTCAGATTACAGATAATTTTGGAAAAGGTTCTGTAATGAAGCTTGGTGAAAAAAGAGCTATGGATATTGAGTCAATATCTACAGGATCTTTAAGTTTAGATCTAGCATTAGGAATAGGTGGATTGCCTAAAGGTAGAATTGTTGAAGTTTACGGACCAGAGTCATCTGGTAAAACAACATTAGCATTACAAGTTGTTGCTGAAGCACAAAAGGCTGGAGGAATTTGTGCATTTGTTGATGCAGAGCATGCTTTAGATCCAGTTTATGCAAAAAAATTAGGTGTTAATACTGAAGAACTTTTAATTTCACAACCAGATGCTGGTGAGCAAGCTTTAGAAATTGCTGATACACTAGTAAAATCAGGCTCTATTTCAGTAATTGTTATCGACTCTGTTGCAGCTCTAACACCGAAAGCTGAAATCGAAGGAGAGATGGGAGACCATCATGTTGGTCTTCAATCAAGATTAATGAGTCAGGCTTTAAGAAAATTAACTGGTTCAATTTCAAACACAAATACAATGATGATTTTCATTAACCAAATAAGAATGAAAATTGGAGTTATGTTTGGAAGTCCTGAAACAACATCAGGTGGAAATGCACTTAAATTTTATTCATCAGTAAGAATGGACATTAGAAGAATTGGTGCCATTAAAGATAAAGATGAAATTATTGGTAACTCAACAAGAGTAAAAGTAGTTAAAAATAAAGTTGCTCCACCATTTAAAGTTGTAGAATTTGACTTGATGTATGGAAGAGGAATCAGCAAGATGGGTGAACTCGTCGATCTTGGTTCTAAAGCAGATATAATTGAAAAATCAGGCGCATGGTACGCTTACAAAGGAGAGAAAATTGGTCAAGGTAGAGAAAATGCTAAGACTTATTTAGCTCAAAATCCTCAAGTTGCTGCAGAAATTGAAATGGCTATCAGAGAGAAAGCAGGAGTAATTTCTAAGAAAATAGAAGGAAATCCGCTTGATCCTGACAAAATTGAGAAAGAAAAAAAAGTAGCTGAAAAAGAAGAAGCTGAAAAAGCAGAAGCTACTCCTCCATCTAAAAAGAATTAATAGGTCATCTTTATTAATAAAAGGCGCTTAAATTAAGCGCCTTTTTTCCCTTATTACAGCCTAAGTATAAATATAAAATTATTTAAAAAAGTAATATAATTTAAGAGAATGAAAAATAAATTAACTGCAATGGAAACATTTGTTGGAGCAGGTGGTTCGTACCTTGGATTAAAAAAAGCAGGCTTCAAAACAATTTATGTAAACGAAATAGATAAAAATTTTACCAAAACATTAACTTACAATAATAAAAAAGATTTAGAAAAATGTATTGTTGATGTTAAACCAATAGAAGAAGTTAATTTTCAAAAACTAAGAAACAAATTAAATATTAAGAAAAAAAAATTAGATTTAATATTTGGTGGACCAGTCTGCAAAGGCTACAGTTTAGCTGGAGTTAGAGATCCAAGTGACATTAGAAACACACTATACAGACACCAGATAAGAATGATCGCCGAATTTTTACCAAAAATTTCAATAATTGAAAACGTTCCTGCTATGAGAACAAGTTTAATTCTTAAATCTGGTATTGAAAAAGAGAAATTAAAAGAAATTTCTTATATTTGGAAGCAATTAGATATTTTTAAAGGTCTTAAGGCAAAACTTACTAAAAAAGGAAAGGGTTTTTCTAAGGTTGAGTTAAACAATTATAATTTAATAAAATCAAAGAAGAAAAAATACGAGGATTTCGTGAAAAATAACTCAATATCTGTGATTGACGATATTAGCGAAATGCTTGCAAAACTTGGTTATAAAATTTACATCGAGAATTTAAATGCTGCGTGGTTCGGATCTTATACAAAAAGAGTCAGAACCTTTGTTGTTGCAGTAAGAAAAGATATAAAGAAGGAGTTTATTTTTCCTACAATTACTAATTTTGATTATAAAACAAAACTTAATGGTTTTAATATAGTTAAAGACCCAAAACCTTTTAAAACAATAAAAGAGGCTTTTAAAGAATTGGACTATAAAAGAATAAATTCACCTAAAAATGACTTGGATAATGCTCCAATGAACCATAATGAAAAATCTGTACAAAGATTTAAACTAATTCCCAAAGGAAAGAATATCGTAGATGTAATGGATAAAGTTCCTAAAGATTTAAAGATTAGTAAGTTTTATTCAAGAGGATGTACAATGAGATTAGATGACAACAGCCCTTCACCAACCCTTGTTCCAGGTCACAGTAACTTTCCCGTACATCCTTATGAGCATAGAAGTATAAGTGTTAGAGAAGCAGCTCAAATTACTGGCTTTCCCTCAAATTATAAATTTTTTGGTAATCATACTAAAAGATGTGAACAGGTAGGTAACGCTGTTCCTATTCCTTTAGCATTTGCACTAGCAAATCAATGTAAAAAAATTTTGTAAATGAATATACTGGATAAAAGATCTGATAAATCCTCAGAGAAATATATTCAAAATCAAGTAATAAATAATTTAAATCTTCAAAAATACGTGCTTGATAATTTAGGTATTGAGCAAAGTAATTCAATAAAATTTACGAAAGGTCTTACCTATGCAAATAGAATATTACCTGACATTAAGATTTCTAAAGGAAAAGAAATATTAGCTCTTGTTGAGTGCAAAGGTGCAAAAATAAATGTGACTGATTACGTCAGAGGTATTGGTCAGTTGTTACAATATGAATTTTTTTATGAAAAAAATATCACCGAAAATAAATCTGATATTTATTCAGAAAATTTTAAAACTTTATATCTTTATCCAGATGATGTTATTAAGAACAATGATTTTAATATATCTAATTTTAAATATCCAAAATCAACTAAAGTTCTTCATGTTAATTTAAAAAATTTTGCTGTTGCAGAGTTTTCTGAGGATCAG
>CACKYN010000030.1 GCA_902604355.1 uncultured Pelagibacteraceae bacterium | reverse complement strand
GGTGGATACTTAGTAAATTCTAAGGGTGAAAGATTCATGGAAAGATATGCTCCAAATGCTAAAGATCTAGCATCAAGAGATGTAGTTAGCAGATCAATGGCTATAGAAATTAATGAAGGTAGAGGTGTTGGAAAAGAACAAGATCACGTTCATTTACATTTAAGTCACTTAGATAAAAGTGTAATTGAGGATAGGTTGCCAGGTATTACTGAGGCAGCAAGATTATTTGCAAACGTGGATGTAACTAAGGAGCCAATCCCAGTTGTTCCTACAGTACATTATAATATGGGTGGGATCCCAACTAATTATAAAGCAGAGGTTTTAACAGTCAATGGATCTCAGAAAACAGTACCAGGGTTGATGGCAATTGGAGAGGCTGCATGCGTATCAGTCCATGGAGCAAATAGACTTG
This sequence comes from uncultured Pelagibacteraceae bacterium, assembly GCA_902604355.1. Lineage (GTDB taxonomy): Bacteria > Pseudomonadota > Alphaproteobacteria > Pelagibacterales > Pelagibacteraceae > Pelagibacter. The sequence goes on along the minus strand of CACKYN010000030.1, from coordinate 6,264 downwards.
GCTCTAATTCCCTAATTGATCTTGTTGTGTTTGGAAGAGCAGCAGCAAAAAGAGCAGCCGAGTTAATAAAACCAGGAACTCCACATGAGGAGATTTCAGAGAATGAAACTCAAAAATGTTTAGATAGATTTGATAGACTTAGAAATGCCCAAGGAGAAAATAGTACTGCAGAATTAAGACTTGCAATGCAAAAAACGATGCAATCAAAATGTGCAGTTTTTAGAACTGAAAAGAATTTAAAAGAAGGCGTTAATGAAATTAGAAAAACATATGATAGTATGGACTCAATCTCAGTAAAAGATAGATCGTTAGTTTTTAATACCGATCTAGTTGAGACTTTAGAATTAGATAATTTAATAAGACAAGCTGTAACTACGGTTGATTCAGCATATCACAGAAAAGAAAGCAGAGGAGCTCATGCAAGAGAAGATTATCCAAAGAGAGATGATCAAAAATTTATGCAACATACTCTTGCTTGGTGGGATGGAAAGAACTCTAAGATAACATACAGACCAGTTCACAATTCTACTTTAACTAATGACGTTCAGTACTTCCCTCCACAGGAAAGAGTTTATTAAATGGTTCAGATAAGTTTACCTCAAAATTCTAAGGTAAATAAAGGTAAATACTTCGAAGATAAAACTGGTTCAAAAAACATTCGTAAAGTTAATGTATATAGATGGGATCCGTCTACAGATGAAAATCCAAGAATTGATACTTATGAGGTTGATATGGATAATTGCCCTTCAAAAGTTTTAGATATTCTAAACAAAATTAAAAATGAAATAGATCCAACTTTGGCATACAGAAGGTCTTGTGCTCATGGTGTTTGTGGTTCATGTGCAATGAACATGGGTGGTAAAAATGGTCTTGCTTGTACAAAACCTCATGCTGAGATTGATGGTGATATAGATATTTATCCTTTACCTCATTTAAAAGTGAAGAAAGATTTAATAGGTGATTTAGATGGTCTTTATAAACAGTATGAGTCCATTGAGCCTTGGTTGAAAAATAACTCTTCTAAGGAAACAACAGAAATTTTTCAATCTAAAGAGGATAGAGCAAAATTAGATGGCGCTTATGAATGTATTATGTGTGCATGCTGCTCGACTTCGTGCCCAAGCTATTGGTGGAATGGCGATAAATATTTAGGACCAGCAGTGCTTTTACAAGCTTACAGGTGGATAGTTGATAGTCGAGATGACGAAAGAAAAGCACGGCTAAAAAAAGTTGCAGATGAACTTAAACTTTATAGATGTCATACTATTCTAAATTGTACCAGCGCTTGTCCTAAGGGGCTAAATCCAGCAAAAGCAATTGCTGAAATCAAGAAAATGTTAGCTACAGCTAATGTTTAAATAGACTAATAAGTATTTTTGTTTTAAAAGATCCTTCTCATGAGGTTAATTGAACACTTTGTTGGCGGAAAATTATTTTCAGGTTCTTCTGATAGAAAAGGTAAAATTTTTAATCCAGCTACAGGTGAGCAAGAGTCTGAAGTTAAGTTAGCTTCAAAATCAGATTTAAATCAAGCAGTTGAAATTGCCAAAAAAGCTTTTGAAACATGGTCTTTAAAGCCTGCTCTTCAAAGAGCAAGAGTAATGTTTAAATTTAAAGAATTAATTGAAAAAAATTCTGATGAATTGACAAAACTAATTGTTTCTGAACATGGAAAAGTTTTTGAGGATGCTAGAGGCTCTTTAACAAGAGGACTGGAGGTTGTTGAGTTTGCCTGTGGAATACCTCATTTATTAAAAGGCGAATTTTCTGAAAATGTTGGAACAAATGTTGACAGCTGGTCAATGAGACAGCCTTTAGGGGTAGTTGCAGGGATTACCCCATTTAACTTTCCTGCAATGGTTCCAATGTGGATGTTTCCAATAGCAATAGCTTGTGGAAACACATTTATTTTAAAGCCATCTGAAAAGGATCCTTCATGTTCTATTATGTTGGCTCAATTGCTTTCAGAGGCAGGTCTGCCAGAAGGAGTATTTAATGTAGTTAACGGTGATAAAGATTCTGTAGACGCAATATTAGATAACTCAGATATAAAAGCAGTAAGTTTTGTAGGCTCAACTCCAATTGCAAAGTATATTTATGAAAACTCAGCTAAAAATGAAAAGAGAGTTCAAGCACTAGGTGGCGCTAAAAATCATTTGGTGGTAATGCCAGATTGTGATTTAGATGGAGCAGTAAATGGTTTAATGGGTGCAGCTTATGGTTCTGCAGGCGAAAGATGTATGGCCCAATCAGTTGCGGTCGCTGTTGGTGATATTGGAGATGAGCTTGTTTCAAGATTATCTAAAAAAGCTGAAGCTTTAAAAGTTGGCCCTGGGATGGATAAAGCATCTGAAATGGGTCCTTTGGTGACAAAAGAACACCTAGAAAGAGTTAAAGGATATGTAGATTTAGGTGTTGAGGAGGGTGCTAAACTAGTTGTTGATGGAAGAGATCTTAAACTTCAAGGTTATGAGAATGGATTTTATATTGGTGGATGTTTATTTGATCATGTTAATAAAAATATGAGAATATACAAAGAGGAAATATTTGGTCCAGTGCTGTCAGTTGTTAGAGTTAAAACTTTTGAAGAGGCTGCAAAATTAATTAACGACCATGAATATGGAAATGGAGTAAGTATTTATACTAGAGATGGAGACGCTGGAAGGACTTTTGCTAGTAAAATACAAGTAGGAATGGTTGGTATTAATGTTCCTATACCAGTACCTATGGCCTTTCATAGTTTTGGAGGCTGGAAAAGATCCTTATTTGGAGACAGTGCAATGCATGGTATGGAGGGAATAAAATTTTATACAAAACTTAAAACAGTAACATCTAGGTGGCCTTCTGGTATCCGTTCAAATGCGGAATTTGTAATGCCAATAATGAAATAAAAGGAAAATAATGACAAAAATATCTTTAATTGGCGCAGGCCAAATTGGTGGAACACTTGCTCACTTAATTGGTACAAAAGAATTAGTAAACGAAGTAGTTTTATTTGATGTAGCAAGTGGTATTGCAAAAGGAAAAGCTTTAGATATAGCTCAATCATCATCTGTCGACGGTTTCAATGTAAAATTCACAGGAACTGATGATTACAAAGATATTAAGGACTCAGATGTAATAATTATTACTGCAGGTGTCCCTAGAAAACCAGGAATGAGTAGAGACGACCTACTTGGAATAAATTTAAAAATTATTAAACAGGTTTCTGAAGGAGTTAAACGAAATGCCCCCAATGCTTTTGTCATATGTATTACCAATCCATTAGACGTGATGGTTATGGCTTTTCAAAAATTTTCTGGTTTACCAGCTAATAAAGTTGTGGGTATGGCAGGTATATTGGATAGTTCTAGATTTAAATTATTTTTATCTTTAGAATTAAACGTGCCAGTTAAAGATATTGAGGCGATGGTGATGGGTGGACATGGTGATACAATGGTCCCTATGCCAAGATTTACAAAAGTCTCTGGCCAACCTTTACTTGATTTAGTTAAAGATGGAAAAATATCTCAAGAAAGACTTGAGGAGATAAATCAAAGAACAAGAGATGGGGGAGCTGAGATAGTTAAGTTCTTAGAAAAAGGTTCAGCGTTCTATGCTCCTGCAGCATCAGGTGTTCAAATGGCCGAAGCATATTTAAATGATCAAAAAAAATTATTACCGTGTGCGGTCCAATTAAATGGAGAGTACAGTGTAAATAATGTTTATGCTGGAGTGCCTGTTATTATTGGAAAAAGTGGTGTTGAAAAAATTGAGGAAGTCAGTTTAGATGATAAGGAGAAAAAAGAATTTATGCACTCAATAGATGCAGTAAAAGCTCTTTGGGAAGCTGCATCAAAAATAGATCCTGATCTTTCCAAATAAAAATGAATATACACGAGCATCAAGCCAAACAAATCCTAAAAAAATATGGTGCAGTAGTCCCAGAGGGAGTATTTGCTTTAAATGTTGAGGAACTACTTGAGAAGGTAAAATCACTTAAAACTGAAAAATACGTTCTCAAAGCACAAATACATGCTGGTGGAAGAGGAAAAGCTGGAGGTGTAAAAATTTTAAATACAATTGATGAGCTAGAATTAGCAGCTAAAGAGTTACTTGGAAAAACACTTATTACTCATCAAACAGGCCCAGAGGGAAGAGAAGTTAAAAGATTATATGTTGAGGAGTCCTCAAACATAGAAAAAGAATTTTATTTATCTTGTCTTGTAGACAGAGCTAGTTCAAAAATTGCTTTCATATCAAGTGATCAAGGAGGCATGGATATTGAAGAAGTAGCAAGTAAAACGCCAGAAAAAATTTTAACTACAAAAGTTAATATTGATGAAGAAATTTCAAATACTGATTGTGAAAAAATTATAAAAATTTTTAATTTAAACAATGATGCAAAAAACCAAGCAATAACTTTAATAAAATCAATTTATAAAATGTTTATAAGCACTGACGCCAATATGGTTGAGGTCAATCCTTTGATTTTGACCAAAGAAGAAAAAATAGTTTGTTTAGATGCAAAAGTAAATTTTGATTCAAATGCCTTGTTTAGACAACCTGAAATTGTTGAGCTTAGAGATCTTAATGAGGAAGACTCAACAGAAATTGAGGCAAGCAAACATGACCTTGCTTATATAAAATTAGATGGAAGCATAGGCTGTATGGTTAATGGAGCAGGCTTAGCAATGGCTACAATGGATATAATAAAATTATATGGAAAGGAGCCAGCCAATTTTTTAGATGTTGGAGGTGGCGCATCAAAAGAAAAAGTTTCTGCAGCTTTAAAAATTATTCTTTCTGATAAGAACGTAAAAGGTATCTTAATTAATATTTTTGGGGGAATTATGAGGTGTGATGTGCTTGCACAAGGAGTAGTAGATGCTGCTAAGGAGATAAATATTAGTGTTCCTTTAGTGGTTAGACTTGCAGGTACAAATTTTAAACAAGGTAAAGAAATACTTGATAATTCTGGATTGAAGTTAATATCAGCAGAAAATTTAGATGATGCAGCTAAAAAAATTGTTGAGGCGATAAAATAAATGTCAGTATTAGTAAATAAAAATACAAAAGTTATTTGTCAGGGCTTTACGGGATCTCATGGCACATTCCACTCTGAACAAGCAATAAAATATGGGACAAATCTTGTAGGTGGAGTAACTCCTAAAAAAGGAGGTCAAAAACACTTAGAAAGACCAGTTTTCAATACAGTATTAGAGGCAAAAAATGAGGTAGGTGCAGACGCTACTATGATCTATGTTCCAGCAAAATTTGCTGCTGCTGCAATCATTGAAGCAATTGATGCATCAATAGATCTTATAGTTTGCATAACAGAAGGCATCCCAGTTCAGGATATGCTTAAAGTAAGACAAAGTTTGGCTAGCTCAAATAGTCGTCTTATTGGACCAAACTGCCCAGGAATAATTACACCTGATGAATGTAAAATTGGAATAATGCCAGGGAATATTCATAAAAAAGGATCGGTTGGTATCGTTTCTAGATCAGGAACACTAACTTATGAGGCAGTAGCACAAACAACTGAAAATGGACTGGGTCAGTCAACTTGTATTGGTATTGGAGGAGATCCAATCAACGGTACAAATTTTATAGATTGTTTAGATTTATTTTTAAAGGATGATGAGACAGAGTCGATTTTAATGATTGGAGAAATAGGGGGTACAGCAGAGGAAGAAGCTGCAGAATTTGTCAAAAATCATAAAGTTAAAAAACCTATAGTTGGATTTATAGCAGGAATTACAGCCCCTACCGGTCGAAGAATGGGTCATGCAGGGGCTATTATTTCTGGAGGCAAAGGTGGGGCAAAAGATAAAATAAAAAAAATGGAAGAATGTGGGATTACAATTGCAGAATCACCTTCAATTATTGGAAAAACATTGTTTAATAAACTGTCTAATTGAAAAATACTATTAGAAGGATATATTAAGTAATAAAGATGTCTTCGTCAAAAAATCTTGAATTTGAAAAAACTTCATTCTTAAATAAGGCTAATAGTGCATTTATTGAACAAATGTATCTTAAATTTATAAACAAAGATCCTGAATTACCTGAGAGCTGGGCAAATTATTTTGAGAGTATAGGTGAAGAGATAAAAGTTATTGCTACAGAAATAAATGGACCATCTTGGGGGCCTTCCAAAGTAAAAATAGATATTGATGAATTACAAAAAAAAATAGAGATAGACGACATTAATAAAGTAAAAAATGAAAAAATAGATTCATCAGAAAAATTTAATTTTCAATTACTTGCAGACTCTAATAA
>CACKYN010000029.1 GCA_902604355.1 uncultured Pelagibacteraceae bacterium | reverse complement strand
AAAAAAATTAATTTAAAAATCAAGGTTACTATGGTTCATGGAGAAAAAGATGAGGCTGTTAAGGTTTCCTATTCTAGAAAAGTTTTAAAACTTTTTCCAAATGCAAAGAAAAAGCTAAATATAGTCAAAAATGGTGATCATAGTTTGTCTAGTAAGAAAGGTTTAAAAATAATAATTAAAGAGTTGAAACTGTTAATCTAACTAACTTTTTTAATGCCTTTAAGAGTTATTGGGTTGTCTAGTTTATCTAACATTTCTTTAGGACAAACTTGAACAAAATTAATTAACTCCTCGTCATAATTTTCGATTATATTTCTTGAAAATTCAGATCCTGTTTCCTTGGAATGTTCAGATATTAAATTCTTTAAAATTTCTTTCCAATAATCTGTTTCTACAGTTTGCCAAACAACTGACTCAGGATTTACTTTTTTTGTAAATTGACGCGATTTATCATAAATAAAAGCCATACCACCTGTCATTCCTGCTGCAAAATTATCTCCTACTTCTCCTAAAATTACTACCATTCCACCAGTCATATATTCGCAACCATTTGAATCACATCCCTCGATCACTGTTGTAGCTCCAGAATTTCTTACAGCAAATCTTTCTCCTGCTTGACCTGCCGCAAAAAGTTTACCCGAAGTAGCGCCATAAAGAACTGTATTTCCTAAAATTGTATTTTCATTAGAAACTAAATTACTTTCCTCTGGCAATTTAATTGAAATTGTTGCACCTGATAAACCTTTTCCAACATAGTCGTTAGCATCTCCCTTCAGAACTAATTTTAACCCTTTAGAAGAAAATGCTCCAAAAGATTGTCCAGCAGAGCCTTTAAAATTTAAAATTAAAAAATCATCATTAATTTTTTCATATCCATATTTTTTGTAGAGATGATGAGAAATTCTTGTTCCAACAGCTCTATGAGTGTTTTGTATTGGATAAACCTTTTCAATTTTTTTTGAACTATCTAAAGACTTTTCTATTTCAGGCCAAATCTCTTGATCCAAAGTATCTGGTACGCTATTTATTTCTGGATTGTCACAATACCTTTTATTATTTCCCGTATCAGTTTGAACAAATAGTGGGTTTAAATCTAAATCATCTAAATTTGGAGATCCTTTACTAACCTGTCTTAATAAATCGGTTCTACCAATTATATCATTCAAAGATTTAAATCCTAGTTTTGCTAATATTTCTCTTACTTCAGTTCCAATGAATGTGAAAAGATTGACTATCTTTTCTGGTGTGCCAGTAAATTTTTCTCTCAATTTTTCATCTTGGGTACAAACACCTACTGGACATGTATTCGAATGACATTGTCTTACCATAATGCAGCCCATTGCCACTAAAGCTGTAGTAGCTACACCATACTCTTCAGCTCCCATCATGGCTGCAACAACAACATCCCTTCCAGTTTTAATTCCTCCGTCAGTTCTTAAAGTAACTTTGTGTCTAAGGTTATTTAAAGTTAAAACTTGATTAGCTTCAGTCAAACCCATTTCCCACGGAATTCCAACATACTTAACACTTGTTTGAGGTGTTGCTCCAGTTCCACCATTGTGTCCTGATATCAAAATAATATCTGCTTTAGCTTTGGCAACACCAGCTGCAATTGTTCCAACACCAGAGGAAGCAACTAGCTTTACTCCTATCCTTGCTTTAGGATTAATTTGTTTCAAATCATAAATTAATTGTGCAAGATCTTCGATTGAATAAATGTCGTGATGTGGTGGAGGAGAAATTAATGTTACTCCTGGTGTAGAATGTCTAAGTCTTGCGATTTCCTTTGTAATCTTAAATCCTGGAAGCTGGCCGCCTTCTCCTGGTTTTGCTCCTTGTGCAATTTTAATTTCAATTTCATTACAATTATTTAAATAATTGACTGTTACTCCAAATCTTGCAGAGGCTATTTGTTTTACTCTAGAATTTGCGCTATCCCCGTTTTCTAATACCTTAAATCTTTTTTCATCCTCTCCTCCTTCTCCGCTGCAAGAGGCACCTTTAATTCTATTCATTCCAGTAGCTAATGTTTCATGAGCTTCTTTTGACAAGGCACCATGTGACATGCTCCCACTTCCAAATCTTTTTAATATATTTGCTAGAGGCTCCACTTCTGAAATATCAATTGATCCTTTTAATTTTTTTGTTCTAAAATCAATTAAATCTCTTAAATTTATTGGTGGTAGATTATAAATACCCTCTGCATATCTTTTATAAGCATCATAAGAATTAGAACCTACAGCACTTTGAAGTAAATGAATCAATTTTCCTTGATACTGATGAGTCTCTCCATTTTTTCTATATCTATAAATTCCACCTATGGGGAGAATTGTATCACTACTTTCAAAAGCTTCCTTGTGTATTTCTCTAATTTTTTTTTCAATTCCTGTTAGTCCTATACCTGAAATTTTTGATACTACTCCAGGAAAATAGTCTGCAACTATTGTTCTACTTAAACCAACAGTCTCAAAATTACATCCTCCTCTATAAGAACTTAAAACAGAAATACCCATCTTAGACATTATTTTTAAAAGTCCTGCATTTACCGACTTGATATATCTTTCAACACATTCATCAAAACTAAATTTTCCAAACAATTTCTTTTCATGTCTTTGATATAAACTGTCAAAAGCTAGATATGGATTTACTGTAGTTGCACCAACTCCAATTAAAGTTGCAAAAGAATGAGTATCCATTGCTTCTCCTGACTGGACATTGATAGAAACATACCCTCTCAATTTTTTTTCAATTAAAAATGAGTTGATCGCACCAACTGCGAGTAACATCGGAATTGGAAGCTTTACGTTTGAAAGCTCTTTGTCACTCAAAATTAATTGTGTAACTCCTTGTCTTACTGCTATTTCTGCGTCTTTTTGAATTCTTTTTATAGACTCGTGCAAATTTTCATTGTTTGAGAAAGTACAATCAATTATGGAAGAATTTTTACCAAAAAAATTAATGAATTTCTCAAATTGTGAATTTGATAAAATTGGACTATTTAAAACGTAAATATTTTGTTTTGTTAGATTGTCAAAATTAAGGATATTTCCAAGATTTCCAAATCTTGTTTTTAGACTCATCACTTTATTTTCTCTTAAAGAGTCTATCGGTGGGTTTGTTACTTGACTAAAGTTTTGTCTAAAAAAATGATATAGAGGTCTATATCTGTCTGATAATACTGCCAGAGGAGTATCATCTCCCATCGATCCTATAGCTTCTTTAGCATCCTCTGCCATCGGATGTAATATCAATTCTAAATCTTCTAAACTAATTCCAAATGCATATTGTCTTCTTCTTAATTCGTCTCCAGAATAAGAATTTCTTTCATCAGCAATTGTTAATTTTTCATCTAAGTCAATAATTTGAGAATTAAAATGTTTGTACTCTTTTGCTAGATAATCTTTAATTTGTTTATTTTTAAAAACTTTTCCTTTTTCAATTCTAACACCAATGATTTCTCCTGGTCCTAATCTACCCTTAGAAAGTATTCTTTTTTCATTAAGTTCAATCATGCCAGTCTCTGATCCTGCAAATAATAATTTATCTTTTGTAATTGCATATCTTAATGGTCGTAATCCATTTCTATCATTAGCAGCAATTACCCATTCGTTATCTGTTCCTGCAATAGCTGCCGGACCATCCCATGGTTCCATTGTACTGTTTAAAAAATTAAACAATTGTTGGTGATCTTTAGGTAAAGTTTCATTTTTTTTAGACCACGCATCTGGAACCAACATTAACTTAGCTAGAGGTGCAGGCTGACCAGAAATATTGAGCAATTCAAACACGTTATCTAACGCAGCAGAATCTGAAGTACCTTGTTGAATTACTGGTTTTAAATTTTCTATATTTTCAAAAAGATTGCTATTCATTTCTTGTTCATGAACTTTCATCCAATTTTTATTTCCCCTGAATGTATTTATTTCACCATTATGAGCGATAGCTCTAAACGGTTGGGCTAAATTCCAACTTGGAGCAGTGTTCGTCGAAAATCTTTGATGAAAAATTGCAAATCTTGAAATAAATCTTTCATCTTTTAAATCTAAATAAAAATCTGAAATTGCCTCAGCTAAAAACATGCCTTTGTAAATAATTGACTTAGAGCTTAATGAACAAATGTAAAAATGATTTAAGGACTTTTTAAATGCCTCATTTTCTATTTTTCTTCTAGTTTCATATATTTTTCTTTCTAGATCTTTATTTGTAAGTTCAGGATCATACGATTTAAACAAAACCTGAATGATTTCAGGCATAGTCTGTAGTGCCTTTTCACCTAATACGTTTGGATTAATTGGAACTTGTCTCCAACCATAAATACTAAAACCATTTTTTGTTAATTCACTCTCCACTATTGTTTTGCAGCTTTCTTGAGCTTCATAATCATTTCTAGGTAAAAAAATCATACCAACGCCTATTTCAGAGTTATCATGGGTATGACCAGTCACCTCTATTTTTTCGACAAAAAAATCTTTTGGAATTTCAACATGAATACCTGCACCATCTCCTGTTTTTCCATCTGCATCTACTGCACCTCTGTGCCAGACAGCTTTTAAAGCTTCAATACCATACTCAACAACTTTACGAGATTTTTTACCTTCAGTGGATGCAATAATTCCAACTCCACACGCATCATGCTCCATATCGTCAGAGTAAACATGATTTTGTTTTAATAATTCTTTATTCTTAATGTATTTTTTCACTAAGCTACTCTTCTCTCTTTTAAAGACTTATTTTCTAAATAATTTTTAATTGAAGTTGCTGCATCTCTTCCATCTTTAATCGCCCAAACCACCAAAGAAGCACCTCTAATTATATCACCAGCAGCAAATACACCTTTAATATTGGTCTCCATAGTATCAAAATCAGCTTTAATTGTTCCCCATTTTGTTACTTGTAACTCATTTGCTTCAAACATTTTTGGCAAATCTTCGGGGTCAAAACCCAAAGCCTTTATAACCATATCGGCATTGATTTCATAACTTGAACCCTCCTGAACTTGTGGTTTCCTTCTTCCACTTTCGTCAGGATCACCAAGTTTGATTTGATCTACAACTAATTTTTCAATTTTATTTGTACCTTTAAATTCTTTTGGACTTGATAGCCAAACAAATTGCACTCCTTCCTCCTCAGCATTAGCAACCTCTCTAGCTGAACCAGGCATATTTTCTTTATCTCTTCTATATAAACATTTTACAGATTTTGCTTTTTGTCTAATAGATGTCCTTACACAATCCATAGCAGTATCACCACCTCCAATTACAACAACGTCTTTACCTTCAGCGTTTAAAATTCCTTTGTCAAATAATTCAACTTCATCTCCTAAACCTTTTTTATTTGATGCAGTTAAAAAATCCATGGCTGGAAAAATATTATCCAAATCATTTCCCTTTAATTCAACTTCTCTTGCTTTATAAACTCCAGTTGCGATCAAAATTGCATCATGCTTTTTACGTAATTGATCTAAAGTTGCATCTTTACCAACCTCAAAATTTTGAACAAACTCTATTCCTCCATCTTTTAGAAGTTTCGTTCTTCTTTCAACAATTTCTTTTTCTAATTTAAAATTTGGAATCCCATATATTAACAAGCCACCTGCTCGATCGTATCGATCATAAACAGTAATCTTATATCCAATTTTTCTTAATTGCTCTGCAGCTGCTAATCCTGCTGGACCTGCTCCAATAATGCCTACACTTTGATTTTTTTCTTGGTTAACTTGAATTGGTTTCACCCAGCCTTGTTCCCAAGCATTATCAGTAATATATTTTTCTACTGAACCAATCGTTACAGTTCCATGACCAGATTGTTCAATTACACAATTTCCTTCACACAATCTGTCTTGAGGACATATTCTCCCACAAACTTCGGGCATATTATTTGTGCTTTGTGATAATTCATAGGCTTCTTTAAGTCTTCCTTCAGCAGTAAGCTTCAGCCAATCAGGTATATTGTTGCTTAAAGGGCAATGAACTTGACAAAAAGGAACTCCACATTGTGAGCATCTACTAGACTGCTCTTTAGCTTTTTCATTTATATATTCGTCGTAAATCTCTTTAAAATCCTGTTTTCTAGACCCAACTTCCCTTTTAGGTGGTGTTTGTTGACCTATTTTTACAAATTTTAACATTTTATCAGGCATAATAATTTCTTAATTTTTGGCAAGTTATAGCTTGATTTTATTTAATAAAGTATAAAATAGGTCATAAATTATGACCTTAATTTGATGACTCTACGCGAATTTAAACAACTTTCTAATAAATGCATACCTAATATGATCAAATCGAATTGTTTTAAATCCATATTTTATAAGCTACGAAGAAGCGATGTTTCAAAATATAATAGAAGTATTAATCCTTTCAGTAATACAAGGTGTGTCAGAGTTCTTGCCAGTAAGTTCCTCAGCACACTTAATTCTGGTTTCAAGCTTATATGAGTTTAAGTCTAATTCGTTGTTAATAGATATTAGTCTTCATTTAGGATCTTTGTTAGCAATAATTTATTTTTTTAGAGAAGAATTATTAGACGTTAAAAATAACAAAAGATTATTAAGTTTAATTGTTCTTGGTTCTATTCCATTAATAGTTCTTGGATATATTTTATACTCTACAAATTTTATTTACGCTCTAAGAGATATAAAAGTAATTGCATGGACCACCCTTGTATTTGCAATAGTTTTATACATAGCAGATAAAAATAGATTTGATAAAAGAATTTCAACTAATTTAAATATTCAAACAATATTTTTCATTGGTCTTTTTCAGGTTTTATCGCTTGTGCCAGGTGTAAGTAGAGCAGGTATTACCATAACAGCTGCTAGAATTTTAAAATTTAACAGAGTAGACTCTAGTAAAATATCTTTTTTACTTTCTATTCCCGCACTTGGTGGAGCAAGCTTTTTGGGATTAAAGGATATTGTTAATCAACCTATTGAATTAAATTATTTGGTGTTTGTCGCAATAATATCATCTTTTAT
>CACKYN010000028.1 GCA_902604355.1 uncultured Pelagibacteraceae bacterium | reverse complement strand
TTTGCCGGACCCGAAAAAGGTTTCTTTGATTTCGGCGCAGTTTATACAGCAACAATATTAGCAACCGCTTTGGCTTGTTTTATAATGGCCTTTTATGGAAAAACTTGGCCTATAGGACTTGCTCCAGGAATGGGAATTAATGCGTTCGTTGCTTTTGGAGTTTGTGCTGGTATGGGATATACACCACAACAAGCTTTGGGTGCAGTCTTAGTTGCGGGTGTACTATTCTTAATCATATCTCTTACACCAATTAGAGCTTGGTTAATAAACTCGATACCAAAAAGTCTAAAATTAGGAATAGGTGCTGGAATAGGATTATTTCTTGCAATTATTGGTCTACAAATAATGGAGGTTGTTGTAGACAATCCCGTTACGTTAGTCCAGCTTGGTAATCTAGGTGATCCATTAGTTCTATTAGGATGTGCAACATTTATAGCAATTATAGTCTTAGATAAAATGAATGTTAAAGGAAATATTATTATAGGTATTTTAGCATTCAGTATAATTGCATGGGCTACAGGCCTTGCAAAGTTTAATGGTATCGCAAGCTCTCCACCTCCAATGACATATCTTTTTGAATTTGATTTGTCCGCTGCAATGACGGCAGGAATGTCTACAGTAATATTTACATTATTATTTATAGATTTTTTTGATACTGCTGGAACTCTAACTTCCGTTGCTAACGTTGCTGGCAAAGTTGGTAAAGATGGAAAAGTTAAGGATATTAATAAAGCAATGTTGTCTGACAGTGTTGGAACAGTTGCTGGTGCAATGATGGGAACAACTACTGTAACAAGTTATGTTGAGTCTGGTGCGGGCGTTAAAGCAGGTGGAAAAACTGGAATGACATCTTTAGTAATTGGTTTGTTATTCTTAGCATGTATATTTTTTGCGCCACTTGCAACTAGTTTACCTAAACAAATTGACGGTGCTGCTCTACTTTTTGTATCTGTTCTTTTTATAAGAAATATTACAGATATAGAGTGGAATGATATATCAGAGTCAGCTCCAGCAATTCTTGCAATGATAGCTATGCCATTAACTTATAGTATTAGTAATGGAATTGCCTTGGCATTTGTTTCCTATGCTTTAATAAAAATATTTACTGGAAAGTTTTCAAGCACTTCTCCAGCAATATGGGTAATTGCAATACTTAGTGTTGTAAGTTTTGCAGTAAGCTAAAGGAGCTTTAACAGGGCTAGAAAACTAGCCCTGTTTATTAATTTCTTTTTATAATTTCACTGATAGTCAATTCTTCGTAGTGCTCAGTTGGTTGCACTATCCATGGATCTGACTCTAATATAACAGGACAGAAATCAGGCTCAAAGGTCGAAGATTTTTTCTTCCACAAACAAGCTGTTTTTACTTCTTTAATAAAATCTTTGGTTTGGGGATAATTTTTAAGCCATTCGATACTCTTATTTAAGGTTAATCCAGTATCAGAAAGATCATCTATTAATAGTACTCTCTGAAAATCTTTGTTTTCAGCTAAAGAACTTATTTCCCTTGCAAACATTAGTTGCCCTTGTTGGTCTTCCACTCCTTTTCCTGAATAACTTTGAATTACAATATAAGCTATTGGTAATTTTAAAATTCTTGAGAGAATATCTAATATTGGTGCTGCGCCTCTCATAATACCAACAAGCACCGTAGGTTTATATTCTTTATGAATTTGTATTGCTAATTTCTCAACTATTTTTATATATTCTTCAAAAGAGACAATTAATTTATCAGCCATGAAATTTACTATCATAACTAAAATAATTTAAAAAGGAGAAATCATGAAAGCCTACTGGATAAGTGTTTATAAAGAAGTTGAAAACCAAGAAAATTTAAAAAAATATGCTGAGGTGGTAACTCCAATAATAAAGAGTTACGGAGGAATTCCTCTTGTAAGAGGTGGAAAACACATAACATATGATGGGGATGATTTTTTTAGAACCGTTATCTGGGAATTTCCAAATTATGAAAAAGCTATAGAATGTCATAATTCTAAAGAATATTTAGACGGTTGGAAAATCGCAAAAAATACAACTACTAGACATATGCAAATAGTAGAGGGTTTTAATATTGAATAGGCTCTGGATCTATACTTCTCCATAAATACCAGGTCGCAACTGAGCAATAAGGCGAAAATTTTTTATTCAATAATTTTACATAATTTTCTGGTGGCAAATATTTTTTATTATAATTTTTTGAAATCGCTCTTAATAAACCAATATCTTGAATTGGCCAAATATTAGGTCGATTATAAGTAAATAATAAGATCATCTCCGCAGACCATCTTCCAACTTGTCTCAATTCAGATAAATAGATTATCGCCTCCTCATCCGACATTTTAGGAATAAGTTTTGGATTAAATGATTTATCAATTACTTGTTTAGCTAAACTTTTGATACCTTTTACCTTCTGCCTACTTAGACCACAGCTTTTTAGTTGGGAGGAAGTTAACTTATTTACTATCTTAGCCGTAATTTTATTTTTGCATTTTTTCTTAAATTTAAAAAAAACTGCGTTAGCAGCAGCAACACTAATTTGTTGTCCAATAATGCTTTTGCATAATGAGAAAAAGACATCTTTTCTGGAGGTCAAGATCGTTTCTGAGGGAGACTCATACTTTTTTATCAAAGCAGACATTGTTTTATCCTTACTGGATAAATATTTTTTTGCTGAGTTCCAGTATAGTGGAGAATTACTCATGCCGTGAAACTGACAGTCGATTCTTTAAAGTCATTTCTCTTCTAAAAATTATAAATGAAGATAATATTACTAATAAAGCTCCCATTAATGTTTTTAATGTTGGAACTTCACTCCAAATAAAATATCCAAATATTATAGCAAATACCAATGCTAAATATTTGAGAGGAGTGACTAAACTTACCTCAGAATATTTGTAAGATTGAGACAACCATAAATTTGCAAGACCACCTAAAATTCCTACCATAGACAATAGAAATAAATCTAAAAAATTAGGCATAATCCATCCCTGAAACAAAGACAAAAGACCCAAAATTGCAATTGAAAAAGAAAAGAAAAAACTTATTAGCCATACTGGCTCTGTTGTAGATAATTTTCTGATTGCTATAGCAACGTATGATAGGCCAAGACAAAAAATTATTGGATATATGTAGTAGAAATTTAAGGAACTAAAGCCTGGCTCTGTAATCACAATTATTCCTACAAATCCTACTAAGACAGCCAGCCATCTATATAAACCAACTTTTTCTTTTAATAAAAATATTGAGAAAATTGTTGTAAATATTGGTGCTGCGAATGTAATGCTTACTACTGTTGCTAATGGTAAATTCCTTAAGGCAATAAAAATTGCAACTAAAGCAATTAATCCTGATAAACATCTCTTAAAATGAAGGAGAGGCCTTGTTGTTTTATAAAAATCTAAAAATCTATCTCTAGGAATAAGAAACAAAATTGGAATTATTCCACAAAAACCCCTGAAAAATAAAACTTGTCCGACAGGATATGCATCTGACCACTTAACTAATACATCCATTAGTGAAAAGGCACATACAGAGATGAACATGTAGAAAAAGCCTAATTGATTTTTTGACAACATAGAGTTAACTTTAAATCAATTGGATTATTTATCAATGGAAATAGCAATTTTAGGTTTGGGATGTTTTTGGGGACCAGAAATTAAGTTTAGTAAACTTGATGGAGTTATTAAAACTGAAGTAGGATATTGTGGTGGTCATAATGCAGAAACAAATTATAAAGAAGTGTGCACTGGTTCAACAAATCATGCAGAGGTGGTTAAATTAGATTTTGATCCAAAAATAATATCTTATGAAAAAATTCTTGAATTTTTTTTTGAAATTCATGATCCAACAACACTTAATTCACAAGGACCAGATTTTGGAACACAATATAGAAGTGAAATTTTTTATTTAAACGATAATCAAAAAATAACTGCAGAAAATATTATAAATAAAGAAAATGAAAGACTATCCGGAAAAGTTGTAACTAAATTATCACAAGTTAAAAACTATTGTACAGCTGAAGAATACCACCAAAGATATTTAGAAAAAAGATAGAATGTCTTTAGTGAATACAAATTGGTTAGAAAAAAATATAAACCAAGTAAAAATTATTGATTGTTCTTGGCATATGCCAGCGGAAAACAGAAATGCGGAGGAAGAATTCAATAATGAACATATTCCAAACGCAATTTTTTTTGACTTAGACAAAAATTCCAAAAATGATACAGATCTTCCACACATGCTTCCAAGCTTAGAGGATTGGAATGAAATAGTTTCAAATTTAGGAATTTCGAGAGATGATCAAATAATTATTTATGATAACTCTAATGTAATAAGTTCTTGTAGATGTTGGTATAACTTTATTTATTTTGGACATGATCCAAAGCTTGTTAGCGTGCTCAATGGTGGATTGAGAAAATGGAAACAAGAAAATAAAAAAGTATCCAAAGAAGTCGTTAGATTTTCAAAAACAGATTATGAAGGCAAAGAGTTAATTTCTTTGGTGAAAGACAAAAATAAAATTGATTTAAATATTTCAGAAAAAGAATTTGTTGTTGTTGATGCAAGAAGTAAAGAAAGATTCGAGGGAAAAGTGGCAGATCCAAGAAAAAATGTTAGAAGTGGATCTATTCCTAATTCTATTTGTTTGCCTTTTGTAGAAGTTATAAACAAAGATTTTTCTTTTAAAAATGAAGAAGAATTAAAAAGTTTGTTTAATAATGTATTTAAAAATCCACTGAATAAACCAGTCTTTTCATGTGGGTCTGGTGTTACTGCTTGTGTTTTAGCCCTTGCATATTCTTTGGTAAACACTAATTATCTGCCTGTCATATATGATGGTTCGTGGGCAGAGTATGGCAAAATCTAAGCTATGAAAAGATCAACAAAAATTACAAGTATAATAATTATATTTTTTCTAATCATTACAACGGTGATTGTGGGAAGAAATATGGTTGGAAATCATTTTAAAAAAAAATTTAGTAAAAGGCCTCCACCAGGAATAATTGTAACAGAGGTAAAAGAGAGGATTTTTGAGAATATTATAAGTACTTATGGAACGGCTTCTCCAGTGCAGACTCAATCATTTAAAGTTGAAAAGTATGAAATTCTTAAACCTATCAAATATAACCAAAAAGTTAAAAGAGGCGATGTTATTGCTGATCTTAAAAATAGAAAAATTTTAGCTCAATTTGATGGAACAATTGGAAAGAGAGAATTTTCTGAGGATTTAGAAGTTTCAAAATCATCCATACTTATAAATTTAGAGGATACTAGTTTAATTTATTGTGATGTAGATATACCAGAAATATTTGTCCCTTTTATAAAAGTTGGTTTACCTGTAAACATAAAATTTTCTGGATACAAAGGAAAGATATATAAAGGAGAGATTCATTCATTTGCAAGTAGAATAAGTGAAGAGACAAGATCTTTGGCGACTAGAATTAAAATGGATAATCTTTCAGGCGAAATACTTCCAGGTTCATTTTTAGAAATATCAATTAAATATGATGTTAGAGAAAGTTTAAGTATTCCAGATACAAGTACAATTGTTGAAGGCGAAAATGTATTCATTTATAAAGTCGATGATAAAAATAAAGCATTGAAAACAAAAATTACAACTGGTGATCGATACATGGGCTTTGTAGAAGTTTTAAATGGTCTAAATAGTGGTGATAAAATTGTTGCTGAAGGTACAAAGAAAGTAAGACCTAATCTAACCATCAGGCCAATTGAAAAAGGTTCCAAAGAAAAAAAAGGAAATTCTGATTGGGGTAAAAAAGATAAATCTATAAATTAAATGTTTATAACTGAAGTAAGCATAAAAAGACCTGTTGTTGCTTGGGTAATGTCATTAATATTAATTATTTTTGGTATCTTTGTTTTTACAGAATTGCCAGTGAGAGAATTACCAGATGGTATACAGCCACCAATTGTTCAAGTACAAACAGAATACAAGTCGGCGTCAGCAGAAATAGTTGATGAAGAAATAACTCAAAAAATTGAGGATGTTATTGGCGGAGCTGAAGGAATTAAAAATATAGATTCAAGTTCTCTCAGTGGAAGAAGTAGAATAAATATTCAATTTAATACAGACATAGATTTAGATGATGCAGCAAATGATATTCGAGAGAGGGTATCCAGAGTAGTCGACAATCTGCCAAGTGAGTCCAGTCCACCTCAAATATTGAAACAGGCAGCTGGATTTACAACCACAATGTGGGTAGGCCTATCCTCTCCAACCTGGAGTGACCTAGAACTTGGAGATTATGCAGAAAGATATCTTATTGACGCTTTTTCGAGTGTACCTAACGTTGGGAGAATAAGAGTTGGTGGATTAAGGGAGTTAAGTGTTAGAGTGTGGATAGATCCAATTAAATTAGCGTCGAATAACCTTACTATTCAGGAGGTTGAAAGAGCATTTAGGAATGAGAATGTTAATCTTCCAGCAGGTACCTTAGAAGCAAGCAATAAAGATCTTACCCTTAATATTGATAAATCTTACTCTAATATTGATAGCATCAAAAAATTACCGTTAAAAAAGAATAAAGATAAAGTTATTATTTTATCAGATGTTGCAAATGTTGAATTAGGTCCGGTATCAGAAAAAACTTTATTTAAAGCTCAGAGAAAAAATGCAATTAATTTAAAAACTGTAGGGATTGGAATTTATGCTAAGAGTGGTGCTTCCACTGTTGAACTTTCAAACCAAGTTAAAGAGAAAATAAATGAGTTAAATAGATCTTTACCAGATGGACTAAAATTAGAAGTAGCTTTTAATAGAGCTACATACGTTGGTGCAGCGATTGAGGAAGTTTATAAGAGTTTGATTATTGCATTTATTTTAGTTGTATTAATTATTTATCTATTTCTTGGTAACATTAAAGCAGTAATAGTTCCAGCAGTTGCTCTACCAGTCAGTTTAATAGGATCATTCTTAGGATTATACTTGTTTGATCTTTCAATTAATATTTTTGTATTACTAAGTTTTATTTTAGCCATAGGTATAATAACAGATGACTCGGTTATAATGACTGATGCCATTTATAATAGAATTGAAAATGGTGAAACTCCACTTGTTGCTGCATATAAAGGATCAAAACAAATTACTTTTGCAATTATTGCAACGACGTTAATTTTAGTTGCAGTTTTTTTACCTCTAATATTTATAAAAGGTATT
>CACKYN010000027.1 GCA_902604355.1 uncultured Pelagibacteraceae bacterium | reverse complement strand
AAATTCCAATTTTTTGAAAAAATCCTTCCATACCAAATGTTCTTGCTTCATCTGGAATTATAGGAACTAATCTTGGAGAAATATTTTTATCTCTCATCAAATTAGTTAACATTCTAACGAGAGCCATCGTTGTAGACATTTCTTTTTCACCAGTTGATACTTTCATAAAATCAAAAATATCTTTTGAAGGTGCTTTAATAGGTTTTGCAAAAGTTGACCTCTCTGGCAAAAATCCACCTAGTTTAATTCTTCTCTCTTTTAAATATTTAATTTCTTGAGATTTTTCATCCGGTCTAAAATATTCAATATTTCTAACTTGTTCGTCTGTTAAAGGTACATCAAAACGGTCTCTATAATACATTAGATCATCTACATCTAATTTTTTTGTTTGATGGGTTGTGTTCACACTTTCTCCAGATTTTCCCATCCCATATCCTTTAATTGTTTTGGCAATAATAACTGTTGGGCTTCCTTGATGTTTGGACGCTTTATCATATGCTGCATAAACTTTATGTGGATCATGTCCGCCTCTGTTTAATCTCCATATATCTTTGTCTGAGAGACTTGAAACCATCTCTAAAGTTTCAGGATATTTTCCAAAGAATTTTTCTCTTACATAAGCACCGTCTCTTGCTTTAGCTGCTTGGTATTCTCCATCAACTGTCTCATTCATAAGTTTTACTAAATGGCCTTTTTTATCATTAGCTAGTAAAGAGTCCCAATAGGAGCCCCAAATTACTTTTATTACATTCCAACCAGACCCTCTAAAACTACCCTCAAGTTCTTGAATTATTTTTCCATTACCTCTAACAGGTCCATCTAGTCTTTGAAGATTACAGTTAATAACAAAAATTAAATTATCTAAATTTTCTCTAGCAGCTAAACCAATTGCTCCCATTGACTCTGGTTCATCCATCTCCCCATCGCCTAAAAAGGCCCATACCTTTCTTCCTTCATCTTTTATTAATCCTCTATTGATTAAATATTTCATATATCTAGCTTGATAAATAGCAAGCATGGGACCAAGCCCCATAGATACTGTCGGAAATTGCCAAAACTTCGGCATTAACCATGGATGAGGATAGGAAGATAGTCCTCCAGGTTTGACTTCTTGTCTAAAACTATCTAATTGTTTTTCATTTAATCTTCCCTCAAGGAAAGCTCTCGCATACATTCCAGGAGCACTATGACCTTGAAAGTAAATTAGATCTCCACCAAACTTATTATTTTTTGCTCTCCAAAAATGATTCATTCCCACATCGTATAATGTAGCTGCTGATGCAAATGTACCAATATGCCCACCTAGCTCAGGGAACTTTTTATTAGCTCTTACTACCATAGCAGCTGAATTCCATCTAATTAATGACCTAATTCGTCTTTCTATGTTTTGATCTCCGCTAGATTTCACCTCCGCCTCAGGGGGGATTGTATTTATATATGGAGTATTTTGTGTATAGGGGATATTTGCACCTTCACGATAAGCCTTGTTTATTAATTCTTTTATTAAAAAGTGAGCCCTATGATTTCCATCTTTTGAGATTACTGCAGATAATGACTCTAACCAATCATTTGTTTCTAGAGGGTCAATATCATTTCCATTCACAACTTGAATTGTAGTTTGTTTTTTTTCTGAAACAGTTTGTTCTATATTCGATTTTTTATCTTTATTATCTGCAATTACTGCCTCTGCCTGTTTAATTATATTCTCTGTGTCTTTTGGAAGATTGACATCAGATGCTGTCTTAGAGGAAGACGAATAATTTAATATCAAATCTCCTTTTGAAACTTTATCCCCAACTTTAATTTCAACACTTTCAATTTTTCCATCAATTGTAGACGGAATTTCAACACTAGATTTGTCACTTTCAATTGTAATTAAAGGATTATTTTTCTTTATTTGATCGCCTGGCTTTACAAGTATTTCAATAACTTCAACATTCTCAAATTCACCAATGTCAGGTACAAGTAATTTTTCACTCATTTTTTAACGGTTTATATACCTAAAAAAAAGTATATTTAATGTTATTTTAGCACATTAATTAGTTTTTTTCTGCAAAGCTGTATTTTTATTGAACAAAAATTGGTAATAAGGTCAAAAAATTAGCATAACTAAGCTATATTTAAAACTATAAATAATGAGGACCGCTGGCCAAATTGGATAAGGCGCTCGGCTACGAACCGGGAGATTCCAGATTCGAGTTCTGGGCGGTCCACCAAAAAGGTATTGATATGTTTGATTGGTTTCTTAAGGCATCACTGCAAAAATCAGTAATTTATTTTTTTATAATTATTTTGGTAATTTTAATTATATTAACCTATGTACTTTAAATATACATGAGCAATAATTTTGAACAAATAAGTGTTAATCCGGGTTTTATGAAACACAATGGAGGTGTTTTATTTAGAACGATATCTGAAACAGAATATGAATTTAAATCCATAATAAATAAAAATCATTTGAATGCTATAGGCATAACTCATGGTGGATATTTGTCAGCTCTAATCGACTCAGGAGCTGGAACTGCCGCTCATCGAGCTGCTGGTAAAGTTCCCTGTGTAACAATTTCTTTAGACATAAAATTTATTGGTTCTTCAAAAGAAGGTGACGAAATAGTTGGGCACACTAGAATTTTAAAAAGAACTAAAACACTTGTTTTTCTGTTTTGTGAACTTAGCTGTGATAAAAAAATTATAACCTCCGCTTCAGGTATTTGGAAAATTTTGAAAAAATTAAAATGAGAACTTTTTACCCTCCGATTCGGTCATGTTTTAGTCTATTTTTGTTCTACAGCAGCAACAATATCTGGTACGTAAAAAAAAGATAATACCAAACATAGAAATGAAAAAAAATAAAATTACTGCTGTTCTTGGACCTACAAACACTGGAAAGACCCATCTTGCGATAGAAACTATGCTCTCGTTTGAAACTGGCATGATTGGTTTTCCTCTTAGATTATTAGCAAGAGAAGTATACGACAAAGTAATAAAAAAGATTAGCACTGACAAAGTTGCCTTAATCACCGGCGAAGAAAAAATTATTCCATCAAATGCAAAATATTACTTATGCACAGTTGAGTCTATGCCAATCGATAAATATTTAGAATTTGTTGCAGTAGATGAAATACAAATGTGCGCAGATCATGAAAGAGGTCATATTTTTACTGATAGACTTTTAAATATGAGGGGTGAAAAACTTACAATGTTAATGGGATCCAATACTATAAAGAATATTATTACTAAGTTAGATGGCGATATAGAATTTATAAATAGAGATAGACTGTCGAAACTTACATATTCAGGTCATAAAAAGATTTCTAGAATAAATAGAAAAACTGCAATCATAGCATTTTCTGCAGAAGAGGTTTATGCAATAGCTGAGCTAATAAGAAGACAAAAGGGTGGGGCAGCTATAGTAATGGGTTCACTTAGTCCTAAAACAAGAAATGCTCAAGTAGAATTATATCAGTCTGGAGATGTGGATTTTTTAGTAGCGACTGATGCTATTGGAATGGGTATTAATATGGATTTAGAACATGTTTATTTTTCCAATCTTAAAAAATTTGATGGAAAAAAATTAAGGAGACTTAATCTTTCTGAGATAGGTCAAATAGCTGGCAGAGCTGGAAGATATTTAAATGATGGAAGTTTTGGTATAACTGGAGAATGTAAAGAAATAACTGCTGAAGATGTAGATCTACTAGAGAATCACAAATTTGAGGAAATAAGAACTTTATTTTGGAGAAATTCAAATCTAAATTTTAATAACTCTTCTAGTTTAATTAAAAGTTTAGATGAAAAACCTCACATGGAATGGTTAAGAAAAATACATG
The DNA here is from genome assembly GCA_902604355.1 of uncultured Pelagibacteraceae bacterium. Taxonomy (GTDB): domain Bacteria; phylum Pseudomonadota; class Alphaproteobacteria; order Pelagibacterales; family Pelagibacteraceae; genus Pelagibacter. The sequence goes on along the minus strand of CACKYN010000027.1, from coordinate 3,358 downwards.
AATGTGAAGATGAAAAAGCCCTTAAATATTTTTTAAAAGATACCAATTTTATTAATTTAAAATTTAATGAGAAAACCTTAAGTCTGCTATGGGAGTGCTGTCAAATTCCTGATTTTGTAAAAAAAACTTATGGCAATCATTATGAGGTTATTGGAAGTGTATTTAAGTTTTTAAATAGCGATAAAAGAGTGATTTCTAATGATTATATGAGATTACAGCTCTTGAAACTTGACAAATTAGATGGAAATGTTGACTCTTTATCAAATAGAATTGCAAATGTTAGGACTTGGTCATATGTTTCGAATAAAAATAATTGGGTAGAAAATCAAGATTATTGGATTGATAAAACTAAACACTTAGAAGATAGACTTTCAGATAGACTTCATGAAGAACTTACTAAAACTTTTATTGATAAAAGAGCAAGCGTTCTTGCAAGAGGATTAAAACAAGACATGGAATTTAAAACAGAAATCTTGGAAAACAATGACGTAATGATCGATGAACAATTTATTGGAAAAATCAATGGGTTAAAATTAGAATTAGACCTTAAAAAAGGTGCCCTAGAGACAGATATCAAATCCTTAAAAAAAGCAGCAAGACAGACTATTGGCCCAGAACTTGAGAGAAGAATTCAGGCAATTATTGATACAGGTTTAATTAAACTCCATGAAGATTTCAAAATTTATTGGAACAAATTTCCTATTGCAAAACTTTCTACAGGCGAAGATTATCTAAATCCTAATTTTAATTTAATAATAGATGATATAATTGATCAAGGTCCTAAACAAAAATTAAATGAATATATTTACAAATGGATTCAAACTAAAATCAATGAGGTTTTAAAAAGTCTTATTGACTTAAAAAATATTAAAGAAAATAACCCATCTATAAAAGCTTTAGCCTATCAGCTTTATGAAAATAATGGTGTCTTAAAGAGGGAAATGGTTTCAGAATACTTGAAAAATTTAGGTCAGAACGAGAGAAAAATACTTAGAGAGTTAGGTGTTAAATTTGGACGGTATCATGTGTTTCTTCATCAATTAATTAAGCCTGAAGCTGTTTCTTTGAGAACTCTATTGTGGAAAAACTTTCACCAAAAATTTTATAATTTAAAACCTCCTACATTTGGTCTTAATTTTGTAGACAATAAAGACTTAAAAAATCAAAACTTCATGCTTTTATGTGGTTTTGAAAAATTTGACGCATTCTTTGTTAGGATAGATATTCTAGAAAGGCTATTTATGTTAATTATTAATTCAAATTCTAAAGATAAAAATGATATTAAGGTAGTTCCTGAGATGTTAAATTTATTAGGATGCAGCAAAGAGAACTTTAAAAAACTCCTATCAAAAATGAATTATAAAGTATTTGAAAAACAAAATGAAATATATTTTAAATATAAACCAACTAAAAAATTCAAAAAAGCTACTATTAAAAGAGTTTCAAAAGAAAATCCCTTTGAAATCTTAAAAAATTTAAATCTAAGTTAATAATTATGTTTTTTAAAAAAGAAGACAAAAAAATTGATGATAGCTTTTTAATTAAAGTTGGGGCGTTGTTAATCCATACAGCTAAGATTGATGAAAATTATACTAACAATGAAGAGGAGATAATTAAAAAAACACTTTTAGAATTGGGAGTTGAAAAAGAGAATCTTTCTTCCACAATTAAAAAGTCAAAAATAATTGAAGAAAATTCAAATCAAATTATTGAATTTACAAGAGAAGTAAAAAATTTATCTGAAAATGAAAAAATTAAAATAATAGAGGCACTTTGGACTATAATATACTCAAATAAAGATGCTGATTTATATGAGACTAATTTAATGAGAAGACTTGCTGGGCTACTTTATATAGATAGCAAATTAATGGGAGATATTAAAAACAAAATTAAAAATGAAAATTTGAAATGACATATCTTGTTAACGACAAATGTATCAAATGTAAATTAACTGACTGCGTTGATGTTTGTCCGGTTGATTGCTTTTATGAAGGGAAAAATATGCTTGTAATTAAACCTGATGAGTGTATAGATTGTGGCGTTTGCGAGCCAGAATGTCCTGTTGATGCTATTAAAGCTGATACCGAACCTGGAAGTGAAAAATGGTTAGAGATTAATACAAAATATTCTGAAATCTGGCCTAATATAAGTGAGAAAAAAGATCCTCCACTGGATCATGAAAAATTTAAAGATGAGCAAAATAAGTACCAAAAATATTTTAAAGAAAATCTTTAATAGAAAAACCAAAAAAAAAGTGAAAAAAAAAGTAACCATAAAAAAAGTTGTTAAAAGTAAAGGTAAAAAATCAAAAAAAATAATCAAAAAAAAAATTAAAAAAGTTGTAAAAAAAGTCGCTGCAAAATCTCTAAAAATAAAGACAAATAAAAAAACAGTTTCAACTCCAACAGACCCAAAAGTTGATAATTTAAGAATCTCTAAAACCAACGAGGTAAAACCTGAAATAAAGAAAGTTAAAAAACAAGAAACTGAAAAAAGAGAATATAAAATTAAAGATTATGTTGTTTACCCTAAGCACGGTGTTGGACAAATTACAGAGTTTAAAAAAATAAATATAGGTGGAATTGATGTTGAGACTTACGTGATTAAATTTGAAAAAGATAAAGCCAACGGCATGGTTCCAGTTAATAAACAAAATCATCTAAGACCTTTAGCAACAATTAATCAAGTCAATAAATGCATTTCAATTCTTAAAAGTAAGCCAAAAATCAAAAGATCGATGTGGAGTAGAAGAGCACAAGAATATGAGGCAAAAATCTCCTCTGGTAAAATTTATGAATTAGCAGAAGTAGTCAGAGATTTGAATAAAGGTGATGATCTCATGGTGGATCAGTCTTATAGTGAAAGACAACTTTTTGAAAAAGCTTATGAGAGAATTTTATCTGAATTTCAAATTATCTTAAATTTATCATTAGAAGATACTCAAAAAAAATTAGATAAGGCATTAAAAAGAAACATGGGGACCCAAGTACAAGCTGCTCCTATAGCTGCTAAAGAAGCTACTAATGAGCTACCGGAAGATGAGCCAATTTCAGATACTGATGAAACTATTGAGGAGTAAAAAAAACGCCTCTCATACAAACTGTAATGAGAAGCGTTTTTTCTAAAGAATACTAAGCTACTATTTTCTTCTTCTTTTTTTTGCTTTTTTCTTAGCTTTTTTCTTAGCTTTTTTCTTAGTTTTCTTTGCTGCTTTTTTTCTTTTCTTAGGCATCTTTAGCTCCCTTTTTTAGTTAAACGAATCAAAATGATTCGCTATTAATATATTTTTATTTTTTTCTATAAGTTATGTCAAACCTTTAATTAAAACTAAAAATTTGAAAAAACATTTTTCATTTTT
>CACKYN010000026.1 GCA_902604355.1 uncultured Pelagibacteraceae bacterium | reverse complement strand
AATTTCATCAACATTAATAAGAAGTCTTCTAGAAAAAGGATATTTAGAAAAAGCAAATAAGCTTTTAGATAGAAATTGGACGATAGATGGAAAAGTCCAGAAAGGAAGACAAGTTGGTAAAAAAATTGGATTCCCAACATGCAACATAGATATTAAAGACTATGTTTTAGCTCAACCAGGTGTTTATGCGGTAAGAGTACTGAGACCAAATAATACTAAATATTTAAGAGGAATAGCAAATCTTGGATATAGACCAACATTTAATCAGAAAAAAATCTTATTAGAGGTTCATTTATTTAATTATTCTGGAAATCTATACAATAAACACTTATCAGTGGAGTTTTTAAAGTTTATTAGAAAAGAAAAAAAATTTAAAAATGTTAACCAATTAAAGTTTCAAATTAAAAAAGATTTAGATATTGCAAAAAAAACTAGATGAGTAATTCTCAAATAAATCTTCCTAAAACAGCTTTTTCAATGAAAGCTAATTTGCCTGTAAGAGAGCCAGAAATTTTAGAATATTGGCAAAAGATTAATCTTTATAAGGAATTAAGAAATTCAAGCAAAGGAAAAGAAAAATTTGTCCTCCATGACGGTCCTCCATATGCAAATGGTAATATTCATATGGGAACTGCTCTTAATAAAATCTTAAAAGATATTATTGTAAAATTCCATCAAATGGATGGCAAAGATTCTATCTATGTTCCTGGATGGGATTGTCATGGGTTGCCAATCGAGTGGAAAATTGAGGAGCAATATAAAAAGAATAAAAAAAATAAAAATGATATTCCAATAGTAGAATTTCGTAAAGAATGTAGGTTGTTTGCTGAAAAATGGATTGAGGTACATAAAAGTCAATTTAAACGTTTAGGTGTAGTAGGTGATTGGGAAAATTATTACTCAACTATGAGTTTTGATGCTGAGGCTCAAATTGTAAGAGAGCTTGGCAAGTTTTTAAAAGAGGGAAGTTTATACAGAGGTTTTAAACCAGTATTGTGGTCTACTGTTGAAAAAACTGCTTTAGCAGATGCAGAAGTTGAATATCAAGATCATAAATCAGATACTATTTATTCATCTTTTCCTATTAAAAAATCTAACTTAAAAGATCTTGTAGGTAGCCATATAATTATTTGGACCACAACTCCCTGGACAATTCCAGCCAATAGGGCACTGGCTTACAATGAAGCTCTTGATTATGTTCAGTTGGAAATAAATGACGATAGCGATTTTAAAAATAAAAAAATTATAGTCGCTGAAGCTTTACTACAGTCGGTCGTCAATGATTGTAAAATAAAAAATTACAAAAAAATAAAAATATTTAAAGGTAAAGATTTAAAAGAAACTATCTGTAATCATCCCTTTTTGGATCTAGGTTACGACTACGATATCCCAATGTTGGAGGCAAGATTTGTTACAACTGAGCAGGGAACTGGTATTGTTCATTGTGCTCCAAGTCATGGACCTGATGATTTTAATTTATGTTTAAACAATGGAATTAAAGCAATTGAAACAGTTGATGGAGATGGAAAATATACAAAACATGTAAGCTTATTCGAAGGTATCCATATTTTTAAAGCAAATCCTATAGTTATTGAAAAACTTAAAGAGCAAAAAAAATTATTATCAAATGGAGAGCTGATGCACTCCTATCCACATTCTTGGAGATCAAAAGCTCCATTAGTTCATAGAGCCACTCCACAATGGTTCATATCTATGGAAAGTCATAAGTTGAGAGATAAAGCTTTAAAAGCAATTAATGATACGACTTTTTATCCAAGCAAAGGTAAAGAGAGATTAAAATCAATGATAGAAACCCGTCCTGATTGGTGTGTTTCTAGACAAAGAGTATGGGGTGTTCCTCTTCCAATTTTTATTAATAAAAAGACTAAAGAAATTTTAGTAGACGATGAGGTAAATGAAAATATTGCCGCCATTTATGAAAAAGAGGGCTCAGATTGTTGGTTTTCAGATGATCCACAAAGATTTTTAGGAAGCAAATACAAAGCTGATGATTATGATAAGTTGAGCGATATTGTTGAAGTTTGGTTTGATAGCGGATCAACACATTCATTTGTTCTTGAAAAAAGAGAGGATTTAAAGTGGCCAGCATCAATGTATTTGGAAGGCTCCGATCAACATAGAGGCTGGTTTCATTCATCATTATTAGAGTCATGCGGTACTAGAGGCAGAGCACCGTTTGAAAATATTTTGTCCCATGGATTTGTCGTAGATGGCAAAGGATTGAAAATGTCAAAATCTTTAGGAAATGTAATTGCTCCGGAAGATATTCTAAAAAAATATGGAGCAGATATACTAAGAATTTGGGTAGCATCTTCAAACTATTCAGAGGATTTAAGAATAGATTATTCAATTCTTGATCAACATGCAGAGTCCTACAGAAAAATAAGAAACACATTCAGGTACTTGCTTGGGAATATTAAAGATAATTTTGAAGAAATTGATTTTAAAAAAGTAGATTTAAATGAATTACCTGAACTGGAACAATTTATGTTGCATAAGTTGTATACTTTAAATATTAATTTTAAAAATTATTTTAAAAATTACGATTTTCATAATTTATATAAAGAGCTGCTTAATTTTTGTACTGTAGATCTGTCTGCATTTTATTTTGATATAAGAAAAGATTCTTTATATTGCGACCCCCTAGAATCAAAAAATAGAAAATCTACTATACTATTGTTAAACATAATTTTAAATTCATTATTAAAATGGTTTGCTCCAATTTTATCTTTTACAACTGAAGAAATATATAGATTAATATTTAAAGATAGCAAAAGCATTCATTTAGAAAAATTTTTAAATTTCCCAAATAATTTTGAGAATGAAAATTTGTATCAAAAATGGTTGGAGCTAATAAAAATTAGAAATATTTGTAATATCAGTATTGAAGAAAAACGAGCTGATAAAGAAATTGGATCCAGTTTGGAGGCAGACTTAAATATATATCTAGACAAAAAATTAGAAGAAATCACTAAGAACATAGATTTTTCAGAACTATGTATAACATCGAAAGCTCAAATTTCTTTTAAGGAAAAACTCGAAACAAGTGCACAAACTAAAAAAGCAAAGGGAACAAAGTGCACCCTGTGTTGGAAAATTAGTGAAAGTGCTTGTGACAGAACTCATTGTCCAAAAAACACTTAATGAGCATAATTAGTAATAGTAAAACTTTTCATATTAATTTAATAATTATTATCTCGATTTTTATTTTAGACAGATTAACTAAGCTTTATGTAATTTATTTATATAAAATAAATAACGGTTCAGAAATATTTTCATCAAAATTTTTAAACGTATATTTGGTTTGGAATGAAGGCATAGCTTTTGGCCTATTTTCTTTTGATCAAAATATTTTTTATAATTCTTTAACAGTTGTAATATTTGTTATTGTTGGTGTTATTCTATTTATGTTACTCAAAAGCAAGGGCATCAAAAAGTATTCATTATTAATGATTTTTGGAGGTGCAATGGGAAATTTATTCGACAGAATTTTTTATAGAGCCGTACCTGATTTTATAGATTTACATATAAATAATTTTCACTGGTTCATATTTAATATCGCTGATATATTTATAACTATTGGTGTATTTCTTATGATTTTGTCAGAATTTGTGGTTAAAGATACATATGAAAAAAATTAAAACAATTTTTTTTCTTATTTTTTTAGCAAGTTTTTTTTATAGCTGTACAACTGTGAAAAAAGGTTTCGAATCTCAAAGAAAAAAAAGTACTGATGAGTTTCTTGTTGAAAAAAAACAACCACTAGTAATGCCACCTGATTTTGAAAAATTACCTATTCCAGAGGAAAATCCAACAAATATTAATCAAGAAAAAATCAATCAGATAGAAGAACTTATAGTGAATGATAATACTACTAACACAAATACCATGAGATCTACTGATTCAAGTAAAAAAACTGAAAAATTTATTCTTGATAAAATTAAAAATTAAAAAATGAATAGTAAAAATATTCTTTTTAAGAATTTTAAAGTTATTAAAAAAACATCAAATACTAAGAAATTATTAAACAGACTTTTAAAAGAAGATAATGAAATTATACATTCATTAGATAGAAATTATAGTGATAGTTACAGTAAAAAAAGATTATCAAAATATAAAAATTATAAAAATATTAGAATTATAGGCATGGGTGGTTCAAGTTTAGGCACCAGAGCTATATATAGCTTTTTAAATCACAAAATTAAAAAAAAATTGACTTTTTTTGATAATCTTCAAGCAAACAGAAAAAGAGATAACAAAAAACATCTTAACTTAATTGTTTCTAAATCAGGCAATACTTTGGAAACCATCGTAAATTCAAATATTTATATAAATAAAATAGATAAAAATATTTTTATTACAGAAAATAAAAAAAATTATCTTAATATGTTAGCCAATAAATTAAAATCAGAAATAGTTCACCATAATAATTATATTGGAGGTAGATATTCAGTTCTTTCCGAGGTAGGTATGTTGCCAGCTGATTTAATGGGGTTAAAGCCAAATCATTTTAGACAATTTAATTCGCTTATAAAAAATAAGAATTTTCTTAATAATCTTATTCAAAATGTTACAGCATCGATTTACTTTTTAAAAAATAAAAAAATAAACTCTGTAATTCTAAACTATGATGAAAAAGCTCAAAATCTTTTTAATTGGTACCAGCAGTTAATAGCAGAAAGCTTAGGAAAAAAAGGTAAGGGATTACTCCCAGTAATATCTGTTTTACCAAAAGACAACCATAGTGTTATGCAACTTTATCTTGATGGATTTAAAAATAACTTTTTTACTTTTTTTTATACTCACGAAAGAAAATCGTTAAAAATAAATAATAATAAAATATTACTCTCACAAAAGTCTCTAAAAGATAGAAGCTTATCAGAGGTGATTTATGCTCAAAAAAAAGCTACAGAGAACGTGTTTAGTAAAAAAAAAATTCCATTCCGAAGTTTCGAAGTACTAAATAGAGACGAAAAAACATTAGGAGAACTATTTTGTTTCTTCATTTTAGAGACTATTTTAATTGGTAAATCTTTAAATTTGAATCCTTATGACCAGCCAGCAGTTGAATTAATTAAGGTAGAAACCAAAAGAATATTAACTTAAAAGATCTATAAATTTTATTTTTGAAATACCATATTGTTTTTCTTCAATATTTTTGAAATTTATTGGTAAAAAATCTTCTTCTTTCTTATGACGGTGTAAAATAATTATACCATTTTTTTTTAAAATATTTCCTTTTTGAATTGTCTCAAAAATCCTTACTAGATTTTTATCTTTATAGGGTGGATCTAGAAAAATAATATCAAATGTTTCATTAATTACTAATAAAGTATTTTCTCTATAAATATCATCCTCGATTATTTTGTAATTACTTGTGGATTTTAGATTGATTAAGTTTTTTTTTAAAATTGATAGAACACCCTTATAATTTTCAGCAAAAATAACTTTATTTGCACCTCTTGAAAGACATTCTATTCCAAAAGAACCAACACCTGAAAACAAATCTAATACATTAGACCCAACAATTTGTACTTTAAATTTATTTGAATGATCAATGATATTGAAAATAGACTCTTTTGTTAAATCTTTTAAGGGTCTGGTCTTATTATCTTTTGGTTCTAATATTTTTTTACCTCTAAAAGACCCTGATATAATCCTCATTTATCAATAACCTTATATCCAATATCTTTTCTAAAAAATCCACCTGTCCAATTCAATTTCTTTAAATTCTGCATAATATTTTCTCTTGCTGATATAAAATTGTCAGATAATGTAATCAAATTTAATACACGCCCACCTACTGCATACACTTTATTATTTTTCTTTACTGTTCCAGCATGAAAAAAAAAATCGTCTTCTTTTAAATTAATTTTATTAATATTTTCTATTTCAACATTCTTTTTAAATTCTTCTGGATATCCTTTGGAGCAAACCACAACACATAAGCTTTTTTTATTTAACCATTCAATTTTTAATTTTTCCAATCTTCCTTCGCAGCAAGCTAAGAGGATTTCACTTAAATTAGTTTTAAGTTTGGGTAGTATTGTTTGGCATTCTGGATCACCCATTCTAACATTAAATTCTATTAAAAATGGTTCATTTTTTACAATCATCAAGCCTGTATATAAAAATCCCTTATAATTTGTCCCAAGTTCATCCAACCCCATAAGTGTAGGCTTAATAATTTTATTAATAATTTTATTTTTTAATTCTTCGTTAATTAATCGTGAAGGAGAATACGCACCCATGCCTCCTGTATTTTTTCCCTTATCTCCTTCCAGAACTCTTTTGTGATCTTGTGCAGTCTCAAAGGTTTTAAATGTATTTCCATCATGAATTGTAAAAAAGCTCATCTCTTCACCATCTAAAAATTCCTCAACTAATAAATTTTTCGCCCTTCCAAATTTACCATCAAATATTTCATCGATAGCAGTTATTGCTTCACTCTCTTTATTGCAAATATAAACACCTTTACCCGATGCTAAATTATCTGCTTTAACCACTGTTGGAAAATTAGTTTTTTTTAAAAATTTTTTTGCACTATCTTTATTCCTAAAAATCCCAAAGTTAGCTGTTGGAATATCAAACTTTTTACATATTTTTTTTGTAAATATTTTTGAGCCCTCGAGCTGTGAAGCAATTTTATTTGGCCCAAATACTTTAATTTTAAAACTCTCTAGATAATCTACCAAACCCTCTACTAAAGGTTTTTCTGGACCAACAATAATTAGGTCAATTTTCTTGTCAAAAATAAATTTTTTCAGATTTTCAAAATTTTCTAAATCAATGTCAATATTTTCTGCAATTTCTTGTGTACCTGCATTACCTGGAAAGCAGAATATTTTGTCTATTTTATTTGAACTTTTTAAACTTTCACAAATAGCATGCTCTCTTCCGCCACTTCCTATTATTCCAACTTTCATATAAAATATATAAACTATAAATGACAAAAAAATTAGCAAAAATAAAATATTTGCCAAATAATTTTCAGATTATTGAACCTGGAGACTATGTGGAATGTGCAGTATCTGGAAAGAAAATAAGTTTAGAAAATTTAAATTATTGGAATGTTGAGTTACAAGAGCCTTATTACTCCTACATAGAAGCACTCAAAAAAAGAGAGGAATTAAATAAAAAATAATTTTATTTCCACCTATTATGAGACCATATCCATTGTTCAGGTTTTTTTAATATCATTCTCTCAAGAATTTGGTTTAATTTTAAGGTGATGTTTTCAATTGAGTCTTCATTTGAAAATAAT
>CACKYN010000025.1 GCA_902604355.1 uncultured Pelagibacteraceae bacterium | reverse complement strand
ACTTTTGTTCAATTACCATGGGATAAGAGAGTTGGAAGAGTATTTGTTACTTGTTTTAGAAATAGAGAAGAAAGAAAAAATCCTGGAGGTCATTTAACCTCTGACTGTAGAGGAAATTTACGAATATTTGCTGATGAGTTTAAAAAAAAACATGGTCTTGAGTTAAGAGTCGGTACTGAACCAGAAATGATGTGGTTGACAAAAAATGAAGACGGCACACCTACGGGAAAAGGGTTTTCAAAACCTTTCTGCTACCACATTGATCAGTTTGAGTCTTTAAGACCTGTTTTTATGAAAGTAATCGAATATGCTAAGGCTATGGGCCTTGATATGATTCAAGGTGACCATGAAGATGCACCAGGTCAATTAGAGCTTAATTGGACATATGATAACGTTTTAAGAAATGCTGACAGGTTATCCACCTACAGGCAAATTTGTGCACAAGTTGCAAGAGAACATGGTTTAATAGCTTGTTTTATGACCAAACCGTTTATGGGAGTATCAGCAAGCGGATGCCATACAAATATGTCTCTTTGGAAAGGTGGAAAGATAAAGGTTAACAAACTTGGAAATAAAAAGTTACCAGGTGTCGAAGAAGTTTTTAGCTATGTAGAAGGTGGGACCAACACTTTCATGCCTGATACTAAAGATATGCAACTGCCAGGAAAAGTGGGATTGCAATCGATTGCTGGAATTATGAAACATTTGCCTGCCTTGACTGCTCTAGGATCTTCAACAGTAAATTCTTATCGAAGACTTTGGGACCAGGGATTTTGGGCACCTGTTTATGCTGATTGGGGTTACCAAAATAGAACTTGTGGTTTAAGAGTTTCTGCGCCTGGAAGATTTGAATATAGATCTGTGGACTCAATGCATAATCCTTACTTACTAGGAGCAGCATTATTGAAAGCTTGTGATGAAGGTATATCAAAAAAAATGAAGCCAGCAGCACCAGAATCTAGAAACATTTATGAAGCACAAAAAGCCGGTAAAGATGTTAAAAAACTTCCTTTAAGTTTAGGAGAGGCTTTGGAAAGATTGGCAGAGGATGAAGTAATTAAATCTGCAATGCCAGATGAAATGTATAAAGTTTTCCATTGGTATAAAAATGATGAATGGGAAAGATTTTTAGGTGCAACAACTCAATGGGATCTGGATACTTATCTTGATTGTCTTCCATAGGTCATAAATAAAAGAAGGGTAAAATATGTGTGGTATAGCAGGTTTAATTCATAGAGGTAAATCCTCTAATGTTGGAAGTGAACTCCAAGGTATGCTCCAAGCATTAAAACACAGAGGTGAAGACTCAACAGGTTATGCTTTATATGGAGATACGGATGGTAAAAATTTTATCATGCGTTTTAAAGTTGGAGAAAATGTTGGAGAAGGTAGTTCTTCAGTTATGGAAGATGTTTCTGTCTACGATGAAAGAAAAAAAATTGTTGATCAAACTTTAGCAGAGATGGGTGCAAAAATTGTCAAAGAGGAAAGAACTCTCCCTTACTCATTAAGATATGAAATTGATTTTGAAACAAAAGATTTATTAGATTTTTCTCAAAGAATTGAAAGTATTCCTGGGGTTGAAATATTATCAATGGGAAAATCTTTAGAAGTAATTAAAGATTTGGGAAACGCAAAAATGGTATGTGACAGATATAGTTTAGATAAACTTGTTGGAACACATGCTATTGGCCATGCAAGAATGGCAACGGAGTCCGGTGTAGATATTAAATCAGCCCACCCATTCTGGGGTTATCCTTTTAGTGATGTATCAGTTGTGCATAACGGACAACTTACAAATTATTGGAATAACAGAAGAGTTCTTGAGAATAAAGGAATGAGATTTATGTCAGAATGTGACTCGGAATTGATTGCGGTTTATATAGCACAAAAAATGAGAGAAGGAGCAAGTCTTGAGGAAGGAATGAAAGACTCTCTATCTGGGCTTGATGGTGTTTTTACCTATTTTGTTGCAACCAAAGATTCTTTAGGTATGGCAAAAGATACAATGGCAGCAAAACCATTAGTGCTTTATGAGTCAGATGATTTAGTTGCAATGGGATCAGAAGAGATAGCGATAAGATCAGTATTACCACATGAAATTGACACTTACGATCCTTTTGATGGAGAGGTAAAAGTATGGCAAATATAAAAGCTATCGATAAAAAGTCTAAAGCCCAATCAATGGGTATGCATACTGAGGTTCTTACAGGAAGAACTCAGCAAAAGTTTTTTAACCCAGACGAGGCTGAAAACTTCTATTACTTTGGAACATACGATGTTGATTTTAATAAAAGAACAGAATTAGATGTAATGAATATGTCTGCGCCTGAAGCTAATAAGGAAATAGATAACCTAATGAGCCAAGGATATGGAACAATTGTAATTAAAAATCCACAAGGGAAACATAGTTTAGGTGTTGGTATTTTAAATAAACTGAACTTAATTTTTGAGGGTAGTTTAGGGTATTTTGGAATGGGATCTTGTGATGGTCCAATTGTTAGAATTAATGGAAGAGTTGGTTGGTCATGTGCAGAAAATTTGATGGCTGGAAAAGTTGTTATTGAAAAAAATGCAGGTTCTTGTTTTGGAGCTGCTATTAGAGGTGGAGATTTAATCTGTAAGGGTAGTGTTGGTGCAAGAACCGGCATAGATATGAAAGGTGGCACTATTATAATTGGTGGTGATGCGGGTGCATTTACAGGCTTTATGATGCAAAGAGGTCGAATAATAATTCTTGGAGATGTTGGAATAAATTTGGGAGACTCTATGTATGATGGGACAATTTTCGTAGGTGGAGAAATTGGATCTTATGGTAGTGATGCTGTAGACTCAGAATTAACACTTAGTGACCAAGATTGGTTAAGAAGAAAACTCAAGGTTGCAGAAATAGGTGAAGATTTTGATGTTAGTAAAATGAAAAAAATTGTAGCTGGTAAAAAACTTTGGAATTATGACAATTTAGAACCTACAGAGAAGAAGGGAGCAATTTAATGCCTAAGAAAAAAAGTAAAAAAGTTAAAAAGAACGGAAAAGGTGTTGGTGGAAAAGCTGATGTCCATGCACACGAAGAAGGAAAAAGAAATAAAAGTTTATTAGGACATAACGCAATTTTTACTCCTGAAGTAATAGACGACATTCATATAAAAGCTCAGTTAGGAAGATACAGAATGCGTGGAATGGCACTAATGAAAAAAATTCCAACTTTCGATGATTTAGTTTTTCTACCAGGAACGTTAACTAGATTTGTAATAGAAGGTTACAGAGAAAAGTGTGAGACTAAAACAGTTATTGGTCCAAGATGTGAAAACCCAATTGAATTAGATATTCCAGTTTATATTACAGGAATGAGTTTTGGTGCACTTTCTTATGAAGCAAAAACTGCTTTAGCAAGAGGAGCAACCATGGCTGGTAGTGCTACCTGCTCAGGTGAAGGTGGAATGATACCAGATGAAAGAAGATATTCAGAAAAATGGTACTATCAATGTATTCAATCAAGATATGGATTTAATCCTCACCATGCACAATTAGCTGATGGGATAGAAGTTTTTATTGGACAAGGTCAAAAAGTTGGAATGGGTGGTCACCTTATGGGGCAGAAAGTAACTGACCAAGTTGCTGAAATGAGATCATTACCCTCTGGTATTGACCAAAGATCTCCTGCGAGACATCCTGACTGGTTAGGTCCGGACGATTTAGCTTTGAAGGTTGAAGAATTAAGACAACTCACAAAAAATAAAGTTCCAATTCAATTAAAATTAGGAGCTTCGAAAGTTTACGATGATGTGCGTATGGCTGCAAAATGTGACCCTGACTCAATTTATTTAGATGGAATGGAAGGATCTACTGGAGCTGGTCCACATATTGCTGCTGCAAACACTGGAATACCTGGAATTGCTGCTATTAGAGAAGCAAGAAGAGCAATAGATGACGTTGGTAAAACTGGGAAAGTTACTCTGATTTATGCTGGTGGTGTAAGAGATGGTGCAGATATGGCTAAAGCTTTGGCTTTAGGAGCTGACGCAATTGCTATTGGTACTGGATCAATGATTGCATTAAATTGTAACAAAGACATACCTGAGGCTAATTTTGAAAAAGAAATTGGCGTAAAAGCCGGAGAATGCTACCACTGTCATACAGGTCGTTGCCCAGTTGGAGTTGCCACGCAAGATCCAAAACTAAGAGCAAGATTAAATCCTGATGATGCTGCTTTGAGAGTTTATAATTATTTACATTCAATGACTCTAGAGGCACAATTATTAGCTAGAGCTTGTGGTAAAACAAATATTCACTCACTAGAGCCAGAAGATTTAGCTGCACTAACATCTGAGGCATCCGCTTTGGCAAAAGTTCCTTTAGCTGGAACTAACTATACAGTTGGAGTTGACAATTATCATAAAATCTAAGTGTAAATATGGCTAAGAAAAAAGTAAAAAAAACATCAAAAAAAAAACAAGCAGTTGGCCAGTTAGGTAAGAAAAAAGAAACTGCAAGAGAAAAGATGATTGGCCAAACAATTGGTTATCGATATGACGTTAATCTTTTGCCTGATTATTCAAAGATTACTCCTTTTTTAAAAAAATATATTGAAGCTATGGGATGGGATGACTTAAATTGGCTTGAGGATGTTCATATGGGTTATGAAGATGATAGACCTGCCGTATTTTGTAGGAATGCTAACGGATGGGTTACTATTCCAAAATCCATTAAGCTACCTAATAACCAACAAGATCGAGATATGATAGCTAGAGAGCTCTTAGTTAAGTTTCAAATGTCTCCTAAACATCCACTAGTTGATCTTAAAAAAGCCTATTTAAAATTTTAAGATCACAATCAAGAGTTGATTTTATTTTAAAATCTATTGTCCAGAGTAGGTTTTTAAATATTGTTTTATTTGTAACACCTTTAAAAATTTCATAAGATTTCTTAAACAAATATGGGGGTAAAAAATGACTGATCAGTTAGGTGCTCTTACAACTATATTTACAGAATTTTACTACTGGGTAACAGTAGTACTGATGTTTTTAATTCACGTCGGTTTCTGTATGTACGAAGTTGGAGCATCAAGATACAAACACCACCAACATACCTTAATGAAAAACACAATGCTTATACCTTTGGTAACAGTAACATGGTTTTTATTTGGTTGGTGGATATATTGGGCTTTTCCAACTGGACCTGGACTAGCTCCATCAATAATGACAGAAAGTACCGGACTCGTTTTAAGTGGTGGATTTGGAGGAAATGATCTTGCTAATCCAACTAATGCTCTTATGGCAGTAAATCTAAACGATCATATTATGGGTGTTTTCTGGGCGGCGTTCTTATTATTTTCATGGACTGCTGCTTCTATCGTTTCTGGGGCTATCATTGAAAGGATAACAACTTTTGCATTCGGAGTTTTAGCAATTGCGATTGGGTCTGTTTTCTGGTCGATAGATGCTTCATGGGGATGGCACTTTGATGGGTGGATGTTAAAACTTTTAGGATATCATGATGCTTATGCGTCAGGTGTTATTCATGCTATAGCAGGTGGATTTGCTCTGGGTGTTCTAATGGTTCTAGGACCAAGAATTGGAAAGTTCTCATCAAGTGGTGAACCAAGAAACATAGGACCTAGAAATCCTTGGCTAGTTACTATTGGATTATTTTTGATTTATACTGGTTTCTGGGGATTTTATGCAGCATGTAATGTTCCAATTTATGACCTTGGGCCAGAGTATGGAATGGAAGGAGTAACATTCTGGACTGCAACTAACATCTATTTAACGCCTACTACGTTAAGTGGGATAACTATGAACTTCTTAATGTCGTTATCAGGTGGATTGTTAGCTGGATATGTTATTGCAAAAGGTGATCCTTTCTGGACTTACTCAAGTGGACTAGCAGGTATAATATGTGCATCAGCTGGAAATGACCTATATCATCCAATTCAAGCTCTAATTATTGGTATGATTGGTGTTGTGATTTCCTACAAACTTCATTATTGGGTTGAACGAAAGTTCAAAATTGATGATGCAGTTGGGGCAGTAGCTGTACATGGTTATGCTGGATTTATTGGTCTTGTAATCTGTGGATTTGTTTTAAATGGTTATCCTTCATCTGGTTATAGCGTTGGAGCTATGTTTGATGGATCAACCTATGCAACAATTAATCCATTAGGTCAATTCATAGGAGCAATAATAATGTTCGTAGTTCTAGGGCTTATACCAGGATATATAATTGCTAGAGTTCTTAACGGAATGGGTAAATTAAGAATCCCTCGTGAAGTTGAGATAGCAGGACTAGACTATGAAATGATGGAGACTGCAAAAGATGACGAAAAAGCAGTCGCGTCGGCAACCAGGTAAAGGAGAAAAATATGGCTACAGTATCAAACTGGATAGATCATCTAAATAAACCTGCAGAAGAGGTTGCTGGATCGGTTTATCCTGGAGCAGGATCTAGTGAATTTATACTAGTCCTATTGTTAATCGCTGTATGGATTGGATGGAGTGTCATCACAGATAAATCTGAGAGGGAAGAACTTGATAGATTATCTAGAAAAAGACACGGTGCAAACGATCATAAAAGCAATATTACCGATTGGTAATTTAAAGAAAATTTGGGCGCTACTTGAATGTAGCGCCCTTTTTTTATAATCTTATTATAATGAATGAAGATAAAAACGAAGAGCTAAGACCAATGAAAATGAGAGGGGTTGCTTTTCCAAAAGCAAAGTATGGTGCAATTCTCGCAATTATCTTGATAGTAGTTGTAAATTTTATTTTATATAAAGAAACTATCTTTTCATTTTTTAAATAATTGTGATAGCCTAGGTAATGGCTAAAAACTTATTCAAAATAGCAAAGCAAAAAAAAATAAAATATTTCTTAATAAGCTTTGTTGATCTTTTTGGCGTACTCAGATCAAAACTAGTTCCAGCGCATGCTATTAAAGAAATGCAGACTGCAGGAGCAGGATTTGCTGGTTTTGCAGCTTGGCTAGATATGTCTCCAGCAGATAGCGATATGTTTGGTATTCCAGACCCAGACAGTCTTATTCAATTACCTTGGAATAAAGAGGTGGGATGGCTTGCATCAGATTTATGGATTAATGGTAAACCTGTAGAAGCCTCTCCGAGAGTAATGTTAAAGAATCAAATTAAGAAATTAAAAAAACAAAATTTAACAATGAAATCAGGTGTTGAGTGTGAATACTTTTTAATCTCACCTGATGGAAATTCTATTGCTGATGAAAGGGATACTCAATCTAAACCTTGTTATGACCAATCAGCGTTAATGAGGAGATATGATTTAATTAAAGAAATTTGTGATTGCATGATTGAGATGGGATGGGGTCCTTATCAAAATGATCATGAAGATGCTAATGGACAATTTGAAATGAATTGGGACTATGATGATTGTCTAAAAACAGCAGATAGGCACACATTTTTCAAATATATGGTAAAAACCATTGCTGAAAAACATGGTTTGAGAGCAACCTTTATGCCTAAACCATTTGAAAACCTCACAGGTAATGGCTGTCATGCCCACGTATCAGTTTGGGATGGAAAGAAAAATAAATTTTTAGATAAATCAGACAATTTTGGACTCAGTAAAATGGCTTATAATTTTTTAGGTGGAGTAATTAAAAACGCCTCATCCCTATCTGCTTTCTTTAATCCAACTATAAATAGCTATAGAAGGATTAACGCACCTCCAACAAAATCTGGTGCATCATGGTCACCAAGCAGCATATCTTATACAGGCAACAACAGAACACATATGATAAGAATTCCAGATCCTGGTAGATTTGAATTAAGATTGATGGATGGATCTGCAAACCCATATTTATTACAAGCAAGTGTATTGGCTGCTGGTCTATATGGACTAAAAAATAAAATTGATCCAGGAGAGCCTCTTACTTGTAATATGTACACAGATTACAAAAAATATCCTAATTTACCTAAATTACCAAATGAACTTCAAGACTCACTTGAACTTTTAAAAAGTAATAAGGAAATGAATGAAGCTTTTGGAAAAGAAACAATTAATAGTTACATAAAACTTAGGAAATCTGAAATTAATGAATTTGATAATAAAGAAAATTTTGACAAGTCCAAACCTGTAACACAATGGGAAAGACAAAATACTTTAGACTGTTAAAGTGAAGAGTTTAA
>CACKYN010000024.1 GCA_902604355.1 uncultured Pelagibacteraceae bacterium | reverse complement strand
CTTTGATGATAATTTTTACCGATAGAAAAATTTTCAGACAAAATCCAGCCCAGTGCCCCATCAATTTTCCTCCAAATAAAGTAATTTTTCTTGGTAAAAGTAGTGCAGGCAAAAATATTATTGAAATAATAATTATTCCTACAAAAAAAAATATTGAAAATAATGAATTTCTGATCATCTTTATCAAAAGCTAAATTAAATCTGTATGCTTTTGTCTATTTTTAATTATTTTAATTTTTCTTCCTTTTATCAGTAATTCAACAGCTTTTGGCCTAAGGTTATAATTAGAGCTTAAAGACATACCATAGGCACCAACATCACATATGGCTAAAAAATCTTTTTCTTTTAGTTTTTGGAATTTTTTTAAGGTTACAAATTTATCTGTGCTCTCACAAATAGGACCAACAAATTCATAAATACTTTTTGAGATAGTGTTTAACTTATTAACAGGTAAGATTTTATGAACTGCCCCATATAAAGCTGGTCTCATAAGATCATTCATTGCAGCATCTAAAATAATAAATTTTTTGTTTCCACCATCTTTAATATAAATTATTTTAGATACCAAAGTTCCTGTATTGCCAATTATTGATCTACCTGGTTCAAAAATAATTTTTGCATCATGCTTTTTTAAAAAATTTTTAATTGCAAGGTTATACTTTTTATAATTAAGCTTTTTAATTTTATCACTGTAAGAAATTCCCATTCCTCCACCTAAATCGACAAATTTAAATTTGTGTTTAGTTTTGTTAATTATATTGCTCACAGCTTTTAGCATTCTTTCGTATGGCTTGTGGTCTAATATTTGACTACCTATATGAACACTTAAACATTGTAGACTGATATTTTTTGAGTTTTTACAGTAGTTTACAAGTTCATAAAAAGTTTTACTGTTTACACCAAATTTATTTTCACTTTTACCTGTAGAAATCTGTTTGAGGGTTTTTGCATCAGTATTTGGGTTTAGCCTTATCCCAACTTGTACTATTTTTCTTTTTTGTCTTGCAATTTTATCAATTTCTCGAATTTCACTTTTCGACTCAGCATTAATTAGTAGTATTTTTTTTTTGATCGCAAAATTGATTTCTTCATTAGTTTTGCCAACTCCTGAAAATACTATTTTGCTTGGATGTACTCCTGCTTTTAAAGCCAGCATAAGTTCTCCCTTCGAGACGACGTCAGCTCCTAAACCTAATTTCTTAATTTCTTTAATTATATTTACATTAGTATTTGATTTTACTGAAAAGCAAACTAATGGAGAAAAGGATTTAAAATTTTCTTTAAAAATATTTATGTTATCTTTTAACTTTGAGTATGAGTAGCAATAGGCTGGAGTTTGAAATTTATTAGCAATATTAAGAACACTTACTTTCTCAATAAAAAGTTTTTTTCTATTATATTTCATCAATTTTTAAATATTGGGTCACATTTCTCATTATTTGAGTCTAAATATTTCGGACATCCTTTTTTTCCACAGGATACCAATAAAATTGAAAATAAGAATATTATAGTTAATTTTTTAATCATATTTCTTTTTTGTATTTCCCTATCATCTTTTTAATATTATCAAAAGATGTTCCCCCAAAAGATTTTTTTGAATTGACAGAATTGTTCAAATCAAACACTTTTAAAACATCTTCGGTAAGTCTAGGTTCAATTTTTTTAAGTTGGTCTAAAGAAAGTTCGTTTAAATTTTTTTTTGTTTTTTCTGCTAAATTAACTATAGCGGAGGTTTTTTGATAAGCGTTTCTAAATGACATTGAATGATTTTTCACAAGATAGTCAGCTAAGTCTGTAGCAGTAATGTACCCTTTATTTGCAAGCTCAAGCATTTTTTTTTTATTAGGACTGCAATTTTTTAGTACCTCATCAAATATTTTTAGACAATTTATAAGTGTATCGTTTGAATTAAACACTATTTCCTTATCATCCTGTAAATCTTTAAAGTAAGATAATGGTAATCCTTTTAAAATAGTTAGCATGGAAAACAGATTTCCATAAGTACTCCCAGACTTACCTCTTAAATACTCTAAAAGATCAGGATTCTTTTTTTGAGGCATAATCGAAGATCCGGTTACAACTTTGTCTGATAAATTAATTAAATTAAATCCGTCTGAGTTCCAAATAATCAACTCTTCTGCAATCCTTGAGATATGCATAGAGCATACTGATATGCTGTAAAGAAAATCAAGTACAAAATCTCTATCTGAAACTGTATCAATAGAATTGTTTGTAGGTTTTTTAAAACCAAGTTTTTTGGTTGTATAATTTCTGTCTATATTAAATGATGTCCCAGATAAAGCAGCAACACCAAGAGGATTTTCATCTAAATTTTCTATATTATTAGAAAATCTTTTTTTATCTCTATTAAAAACTTCAACATAAGACATTAGATAATGTGCAAATGAAATTGCCTGAGCGTTTTTTAAATGAGTAAAACCAGGCATAATAGT
Organism: uncultured Pelagibacteraceae bacterium; assembly: GCA_902604355.1. Taxonomy (GTDB): domain Bacteria; phylum Pseudomonadota; class Alphaproteobacteria; order Pelagibacterales; family Pelagibacteraceae; genus Pelagibacter. The sequence goes on along the minus strand of CACKYN010000024.1, from coordinate 5,819 downwards.
CTGAATATTTTTTTCGGCTAATTTTACAGAACTCTTAATCACTTTATCAAGATTGTTATTTATTTCTTTGGTTGCAGATTTTATCCACAATTTAAAATCAGTGATTACTTGATCATTTCTTGATCTAGCAGTATGGACATACCCAGCCTCTTCACCAATAATTTGAAAAAGTCTTTTTTCAATATTCATATGGATGTCTTCATATTTTTTATTGAACTCAAATTTTTTACTTGAAATCTCTCTTTCTATTTTGTTTAGACCATAAATAATTTTATTTTTAATTTTAAATGAGATTATTTTTTGTTTAAAAAGCATCTCAACATGAGCGATGGATCCTTTAATATCTTCTTTGTAGAGTCTTTTATCAACATCTAAAGAATTACCAACTTTTTGAAACAAACTTGACGACTCTTTTTTTATACGTGTGTTCCATATTGCCTGGTTGTTTTTATTTTTTGCCATGATATTTAATTATACCTATTTAATATGAGAATTTTAATATTATTTACCTTTTTAATCACAAATGCTATTGGAAATGAATTGCCAGATTTAAAAAATCTTGTAATCCATAAAATCCCAAAAATATACGATAATATTATTTTTTTAGATGATGCAGATGAAGAAATTAATATTCAAAATTTAGATAGTACGCTGATAATATTAAATTTTTGGGCAACTTGGTGTGAACCATGTAGAGAGGAAATGCCATCTTTAAACAGGCTTCAAGCAAATCAAAAGCTGAAGAACTTAAAAATATATCCGATTAATATTGGTAAAGAAAATCAAAATAAAGTTAAAAGTTTTTTTTCTGAATTAAATATAAATAACTTAGAGCCTTATTTCGACCATCCATCAACTCTAGCGAAAACTTTTTCTTTAAGAGGGCTTCCAACTACCATACTTTTAAATTCTAAAGGAGAAGAATTTGCTAGAATTATTGGATCAATAAATTTTGATAATGAAAATTTTATCAACTGGCTAAAAAATTTAAGTTAATCTTTAAAAAAATAAGCAAAAGCGACCAAAGCAATTATAGCAATAAATTGCAAAATGACTCTCATCTGCATTAACTTATTTGAATATTTTTTGCTTGTCTCCCCACCCTTGAAAAGAGTCCCTATGCCTAATATTAGTACGACACCTACTGCAATTAAAAGAGCAATAGACAGAACTTTAACTATAATTCCTGATAACATTTTTGTATTGTAGATTGTTTTTAAAAATAAAACACTTAATTAATTAACTATGACATTTTGCCTTAACGCCGTAATCATTAGACCTGAAAATGGAATTGAAATAAAAAAAGCAATTATTTTATTACATGGATATGGTGGTGATGGAAAGGATATTAGTATGCTCTCATTAAATTGGAAAAGACATATGCCAAATACAGTTTTTATATGTCCGAATGGACACGAGACATGTGCTATGAACCCTTTAGGATTTCAATGGTTCGATCTTAGCAAAGAAGAACCATCTTATATATTGGAGCAATCAATTAAAGCTGAGAATGTAATTAAAAAATTTATAGAGGAGGTTAAATTAGAATTTAATTTATCAAATAAAGACATATGTTTATCTGGTTTCAGTCAAGGTTGTATGATGTCTTTAAATGTTGGCTTAACATCAGACGAAAAATTTTCTTGTATTGTTGGTTTTTCTGGAAAAATTATTAATAAGGATAATCTAAAAATCAGAATCAAAAACAAAACTGAAACTTTACTTATTCACGGTGACTCTGATCAAATTGTCTCATCAATCAACTTACTAGAAGCAAAAGACTTTTTAATAAGAAATAATATAAAAGTTGATACACTTTTAATTAAAAATTGTGATCATCACATTCCTATACAAGCTTCTAGTACAGCATTAAATTATATATTAAAAAACTTTAATATCTCTTAATATTGATTATGTAGATCATCTGAGTTAAAATTAATATATGAATAATTTTATTGAACAAAACGTTTCATTAGAAAAATGTCCAGCATTAGTCTTAAATGCCGATTACAGACCATTAAGTTATTATCCTTTATCGTTATGGTCGTGGCAAGACACGGTAAAATCAGTTTTTTTAGATAGAGTGATCATAGTTAGCAATTATGATAGAATTATTCGAAGCCCTTCTTTTAATATGCAATTACCAAGCGTTATTGCACTTAAAGATTATATTGTTCCACAATCGAAACCTAGCTTTACAAGATTTAATGTATTCCTAAGAGATAAATTTTCTTGCCAATATTGTGGTAGCGATGAGGAGCTTACTTTTGATCATTTGCTTCCAAGATCAAAAGGTGGTGAGACTAACTGGGATAACGTAGTTACTGCATGTTCTGCCTGTAATGTAAAAAAAGGTGGAAAATTACTAAAAAATTCAGGAATGAAATTACATCAGCACCCTTATAGACCTTCAACAGAAGATTTACACAAAAATGGAAAACATTTTCCTCCAAACTTTCTTCATAAAAGTTGGATGGACTATCTCTATTGGGACGTAGAATTAGAGGCTTAAATTTTTTCAGATATATTTATTGCAATTTTAGATCCAGTTTTTATTAATTTATCTAATATTAGGTAAGGTCCTTTTTTGGTTGCACCTTTTTCATAAGCTATATCTTTATGATTTAGCTCATCTTCTCTGAATTTGATAATTTTTTTCTTTAACGTTTTTTCACTATCGTCAAGTTGGTTAATCTGATTTAAGTAATGTTCATCTATAACTTCTTCAACAGAGGCAGTACAAAGCATTGCAGCCTTTTTACCTAACAAAGTTGATCCAAAACCTAAACCTACACCTAACAAATCCCAAAGAGGTAAAAATTTTGTAGGAGCTATATTTCTTTTTTTTATTTCTTTTTCAAAAAAATCACGATGCTCTTTTTCGTGAATTTTCATTTCTTCAATAGTTTTTTTTAATTTATCATTTTTTACAAATGTATTTAACGCAAGTAATTGACCCTCATAAATTTTTACAGCACCCCTTTCACCAGCATGATCTACTCTTATAAATTCCTCAATTTTTTTTTTATCTGCTCTTTTCATATCCAAAGTAAAATTTTGTTAAAGTGATAGTTAATAACAAAGAAATTATTATATTGTAGCTTGTAAGTGAAAATCCGAAAATTTGAAATGTTACATCTTTGCAACTTATATTTTTTTGTTGTAATTGCTTTAATATTTCGACTTTATCAAGAATATTTGCTCCCTTTTCAAGATCACAAAGCAAAGACTCTTTTATAAATCCTTGTTCAATTCCTAAGTGATATAAAGATAATATTGTTGCTATTAAAAAAATTATAGCCAATGAAAGAATTAGATACTTTTCTAGTTTATTGTATTTATAATTTATTAATACAATTAAGATTGCTAAAAAATATGGGATCCTTTCATACACACAAAGATTACAAGGTTGGTGACCAAGAACGTATTCTATAAAATATGCAGATACCAATGCAACAAAGCTTATTAAAAATATACCCGTAAATAAATTTGTTTTGCTGAGGTTAAACATTAAATTTATAAAATAAAAATATTATTGAAAATATAATAACAAGTAATATCCCCAAAATGGTAAACCATTTTGATCCATGTCTATTCATAAAATCAGTAAATAAATGTCCAAATTTATACGACAAGTAAGAAATAATAAAAAACCTAAGGCTTCTAGAGATTAGACTTACAATGATAAATATGAACAGATTAAAACCAATTAATCCACTAGCAATTGTAAAAGCTTTATAAGGCAAAGGAGTAAAACCTGCTAAAAAAAGTATACTTAGCCATGCTAGAAACCCCTCTCCAATAGATAGATTATATTTTAATTTTTCAACTTCATTTTCATATCCATAAAATTTGATCACACTAAAAGATAGGTCATAAAAAAATGATCCTAGGAAGTATCCAAAAACACCTCCCAAAACTGAAAAAAAGGATGCTATCAAAAATATTTTTATGTAATTTTTTTTCTTTGCAATGACCATAGGTACAATCATTGCGTCTGGAGGTATGGGAAAAAAAGAACTTTCAATAAATGAAACTAAACCCAAATAAAAGTTTGAGCTCTTATGTGATGCTAAATCTAAACATTTCCTGTAAAGAGTTTGAAACATTTTTTGGTTTTAATATAATTTTAGTTCTTATACTATTTAAATATAATTTAATTCAAATTAGTGGGCGAATGGCGGAACTGGTAGACGCGCACGACTCAAAATCGTGTTTCGCAAGAAGTGAGAGTTCGATTCTCTCTTCGCCCACCAAAAGATATGAAAATAAACGAACAAAGTAATCTTTTAGAACTTTTTTATCAACAGTACTTAAAAGAAAATCCTGACCAAATTTTTTTGAAATCATTAAAAAATTTAGAAAATGAATTTACATGGAAAGAAACGTATTTAAATATTTTAAAACTATCTGAAGAGTTAAGTTCATTTATAGAGAATAAAGATCGTTGTTTGTTAATTTCAGAAAATAGGCCAGAATGGATGATCTCAGATTTAGCAATAATGTTATCAAAAGGTATTACTGTTCCAGCTTATACGACCTATGTAGAAAGAGATTATGAATTTTTAATTAATGATTGCAACCCATCGGTTATAATTGTTTCAGATGCTTTGCAATATAATAAAATTAAAAATATAGTTAAATCTAAACCTTTCATAAAAAAAATATTATCTTTTGAAAAGATTAAAGATGCAAATGATGTTATTTGCATAAAAAATATTTTTGAAAAAAAAAAATATCTGGAAAAAAATTTTCTAAATTTAGATATTTCAAGAAAAGATCTTGCCTGTATAATTTATACCTCAGGCACACAAGGAAACCCCAAAGGTGTGATGTTAAGTCATGGAGGAATATTAAGTAATTGTGAAGGTGCCTTATTTTTACTTAAAGAGTTTATTTCAAAAAAAGCTAGGTTTCTAACCTGGTTACCCTTGTCACATTCTTATGAGCATACTGTTCAATTTGTTCAGATAGCGCTAGGTGCTAGGGTTTTTTATGCAGAAAGTATAGATAAGCTAATAAAAAATATGGGTGAATGTAACCCTGATATTATGACTGCTGTTCCAAGATTTTATCAAAATTTGTATCAAAAAATAAATGCATCTTTTAACAAAACAAAAGGTTTTAAAAAATATCTTATCAACAAAATGCTTTTTCTTGGAGAGAAGGTTTTATTCAAAAATAAATTATCTAATTTAGAAAAAGTACAAAATATTATTTGTGAAAAATTAGTTAGAAAAAAAATAAAATCACAATTTGGTGGTTCCCTAAAGTTATTTATTTCTGGAGGCGGTGCTTTAGATAAAGATGTGGGAGTATTTTTGAATGCAATAGGATTACCAACATTACAGGGATATGGTTTAACAGAAACCTCTCCAGTGGTTAGTTGTAATCCGAAAGATGATATAAGAATCGATACTGTTGGACCTGCTTTTTCTACAAATGAGGTTAAAATAGCAGATGATGGTGAGATCTTAGTTAAGGGAGAAAATGTAATGTTAGGTTATTGGAACAATGACGAAGAAACTAAAAAAGTTTTAAAAGATGGGTGGTTATTCACTGGTGACACAGGTCATTTTGAAAATAAATACTTAAAAATTACAGATAGAAAAAAAGATATTCTAATTACTCCTGGAGGAGATAATATTTCACCAATAAAAATAGAAAATGATTTGTTAAAAATTAATTTTATTGAGCAAACTTTAGTGTATGGAGACAATAAACCTTATTTGGTTGCTTTGTTAGTTTTAAATAAAGAAAAATCTAATACTTCTAATGAAACAATTTTAAAAGAATTGGAAATAGTAAATAAAAACTTA
>CACKYN010000023.1 GCA_902604355.1 uncultured Pelagibacteraceae bacterium | reverse complement strand
ATTAAAATTTTTATATAATTTTACCATTTGAGATCCGACTGAGTATAATTCACAACTGTTTCATATTCTTTTGAAACTTCTAAAATACCTTTATTAAAAATTTCCAGTTTATGAATACCATTAGAAATTAACAAAGAGTCATAATTCAATAAATTTGCACCCTTAATGTCAGTATTTAAATTATCTCCTATAGCTAGAGTTTTTTTTTTAAAGTTATCAATTGATTGATTGTAAACTTCAGCATACGGTTTTCCAAAATATACTACTTTTCCACCCATTTTTTCAAAAATCATTGCAACAGAACCTGCGCATAATTCTCTGACATCTCCTCGATCAACAATCAAATCAGGGTTTGTACAGATCATCTCTTTATGAGTATGTGCCTCAAGTATATTTTTATAATAGTTTAAATCTTTGTTATGATCATCAAAAAGCCCTGTACACAATAAATATTCACTTTCAGTAAGATCACTTGATTTATTTTTTTTAAACGGATTAAATAAATCAAAATCTCTTGGGGGTCCGATATGAAAAAATTTTTTTGATAAATATGATTTTTTTAAATAATTAAGTGCAGCTTCTCCTGATGTAAAAACATGTTTTCTATACTGTTCATCCATTCCCATTTTTCCTAAAAAATTCTTAACTATTTCGTTTGGTCGTGGTGCATTTGTTAGAAGAACAAAATCTTTATTGTTTTTTTTAAGCTCCTTTAGAGTATTAATTGCGCCCTCATAAAGATTTATGCCATTATGAACAACACCCCATAAATCTATATAAAATAGATCATAATTATGGGCAATCGAACTAAGGCCGTCTGAATCTAAATTTTTAGTCATTATTTAAGGTATAAACCATAAAATCCTCAATTTCCTAGCATTATTAGTGTCTAATCGAATATCTAATCTTGAAATAGACACCGTAATATCTATATGAAGTCCATATTTATATAGAATTATAAAGGAGATTTATGAAATTCAAACCGTTACATGACAGAGTATTAATCGAGGTATTAGACAGCAGTGAAAAAACTGCAGGAGGAATTATCATACCAGATACCGCTCAAGAAAAACCCCAAGAAGGAAAAGTCGTTGCTATTGGTGGTGGTGCAAAGACAGAAGATGGAAAATTAATTCCAATGGATGTTAAAGTTGGTGACAAAGTTTTATTTGGCAAATGGTCAGGAACTGAAGTCAAAATTGATGGTAAAGAATACAGCATAATGAAAGAGTCTGACATTATGGGTATTTCAGGTAAGTAATTTAATTTAAAGGAGAAAATAAAATGGCAAAACTAATTAAATTTGATGCTGAAGCAAGAGCAGCAATGATGAGGGGTGTAAATATTTTAGCTGATACTGTTAAAGTCACTTTGGGTCCAAAAGGAAGAAACGTTGTAATGGATAAATCTTACGGTGCTCCAAGAATTACAAAAGATGGTGTATCAGTTGCAAAAGAAATTGATCTTGACGACAAGTTTGAGAACATGGGTGCTCAAATGGTTAAGGAAGTTGCTAGCAAAACTAATGAAGAAGCTGGAGACGGAACAACCACTGCAACTATTTTAGCTCAAGCAATTGTAACGGAGGGTGTAAAATATGTTACTGCTGGAATGAATCCAATGGATGTCAAAAGAGGAATTGATTCTGCTGTAGAAGCAGTAAAAGAAAATCTTATTTCATCTGCTAAAAAAGTTAAAGATAGTGACGAAATAGCCCAAGTTGGTACAATTTCATCAAATGGTGATAAAGAAATCGGTTCAATGATTGCTAAAGCAATGCAAAAAGTTGGTAATGAAGGTGTTATTACTGTTGAAGAAGCAAAAGGAATCGATACTGAGTTAGATGTTGTTGAGGGTATGCAATTTGATAGAGGTTACTTATCACCATATTTTATAACTAACAGTGATAAGATGACTACAGAGCTAGATAATCCTTATATTTTACTTCATGAAAGTAAACTAACAAACTTACAACCAATGGTTCCTCTTTTAGAAGCAGTTGTGCAATCTGGAAGGCCATTGATGATTATTTCTGAAGACGTTGAAGGTGAAGCTTTAGCAACTTTAGTAGTAAACAAATTAAGAGGTGGATTAAAAGTTGTAGCAGTGAAAGCTCCAGGTTTTGGTGATAGAAGAAAAGCAATGCTTGAAGATATTGCTATTCTAACTGGTGGACAGGTAATTTCTCAAGATTTAGGAATTAAACTTGAAAATGTTAAACTTGAGGATCTTGGGTCTTGTAAAAAAATTAAAGTCGATAAAGATAATAGTACCATCGTCAGTGGTAGTGGTAAAAAATCTGATATCGAAGCAAGATGTGGATCAATAAAACAACAAGTTGATGAAACAACTTCTGACTATGATAGAGAAAAGCTGCAAGAAAGACTTGCTAAACTTGCAGGTGGTGTTGCAGTTATCAAAGTTGGTGGTGCTACTGAAGTAGAAGTTAAAGAAAGAAAAGATAGAGTTGAAGATGCTTTAAATGCAACTAGAGCCGCTGTTGAGGAAGGTATTGTAACAGGTGGTGGATGTGCGCTTCTTTACGCTGCGCAGGACCTTGAAAAAGTTAAAGCTAAAGGTGATGATCAAAAAGCTGGTGTTGAACTTGTAAGAAAAGCATTAGAAGCTCCAATCAGACAAATTACAAAAAATGCTGGTGTAGACGGATCAGTAGTTGTAGGTAAATTGTTAGAGCAAAAGAAGAAAACTCATGGTTACGATGCTCAAAGTGAAGAATATTGTGATATGTTTGCAAAAGGAATCATCGACCCAGTAAAAGTTGTTAGAACTGCTCTACAAGATGCTGCATCAATTTCTGGATTATTAGTAACTACAGAAGCAATGATTGCTGACAAACCTGAAGAAAAAGATGCTGGTGGTGGAATGCCTGCTGGTATGCCTGGTGGAATGGGTGGCATGGGTGGCATGGGCGGCATGGGAATGTAACCCCCACTCAAGTACAAAATTAAAAAGGCCATCATAAGATGGCCTTTTTTTTGGATAGAATGATTTTATGTCAAAAAGATATAGTGGAAAATCCTTTAAAGACGCCAGTATTAAAAAAAAAGCAAAATTAAGTTTTAAAGAAAAGAGAAAACTTAAAAAAGAAAAACAGAAAAAAAGATTTTAAGCATCAAATTTAATCAAATCTTCACTAAACATTAGTTTTTTTTAAGTTTTAAAAACTAATTAAATATGTATAAGAACCACACTTTATGACAAATGATATTAGGAACATCACGATTATTGCCCATGTAGACCATGGAAAGACTACTTTGATTGATAATTTAATGAAGCAAAGTGGGTCATTTAGAGAAAATGAAGTCGTTGATGAGAGGTTAATGGACTCTGGTGAATTGGAAAAAGAAAGAGGAATTACAATTTTAGCAAAACCTGCCTCGATTAATTGGAAAGATACAAGAATAAATATAATTGATACTCCTGGCCACAGAGACTTTGCTGCAGAAGTTGAGAGAGTTTTAAGCATGGCTGATGGTGCTCTATTGCTTATAGACTCTGCTGAGGGAGTAATGCCACAAACAAAGTTTGTATTATCTAAAGCTTTAAAACAAGGTCTTAAACCAATTGTTGTAATTAACAAACTCGATAAAGCTGATCAGAGAGCTAATGAAGTTCTAGATGAAACATTTGATTTATTTGTAAGCCTTGATGCAAACGAGGAACAATTAGATTTCCCTGTTTTATACGCAAGTGGTAGATCAGGTTGGGCAGACAAAGAAGTGGAAGGCCCTAGAGAAAATTTAAACCCACTTTTAGATTTAATTCTAAACCAAGTGAAACCAACAAAATTTGAAAAAGAAAAACCTTTTGCTATGTTGTCTACACTTCTTTATGCTGATAGTTTTTTAGGGAGAAGCTTAGTAGGCAGAATAACTCAAGGAACAGCTAAAGCTAATCAGTCAATAAAAGCGATTAATTTGAAAGGTGAAAAAGTTGACGAAGGTAAACTTACTAAAATTTTCAGATATGAGGGAACCAAAAAAGTACCTATTGAGGTTGGCGAGGCTGGAGATATTGTAGTAATTGCAGGATTAGAAAAAGCTAATGTTGCAGATACTATTTGTGATTTAGATGTAAATGACCCTATTTCAGCAACACCAATAGATCCGCCCACAATGTCTATCACAATAACAGTTAACACATCTCCCCTTGCTGGAAAAGAAGGTAAAAAACTTACAAGTACTCAAATTAGAGACCGACTACTTCAAGAAGCTCAGAATAATGTTGGAATTACTTTTTCTGAAAACGATGGCAATGACTCTTTTGTTGTAAGTGGTAGAGGTGAGCTTATGTTAGAAATTTTACTTACTCAAATGAGACGAGAAGGATTTGAAATGACAGTCAGTCCACCTAAAGTTTTATATCAAGTAGATGAAAGTGGAAAAAGACTTGAGCCTATTGAAGAAATTACAATGGATTTAGACGAAGAATTCTCGTCAAAAGTAATAGACTCTATGAATAGACGAAAAGGTAAATTAATTGATTTAAAAGATACTGGGAAAGATAAAAAAAGACTTATTTTTCATGCCCCAACACGAGGGTTAATGGGTTACACAAGTAGATTTTTAACACTTACTAAAGGTAATGGAGTTATTAATAGGATTTTTCATAGCTACGGGCCTTTTGAAGGTGAGATGGAAGGAAGAAGAAATGGAGCTTTAATTGCAATGGAGCAGGGTAAAGCAGTAGCTTTTGCTATATTTAACTTGCAGGCCAGAGGAGAAATGTTCGTAACACATAACGATCCTGTTTATCCTGGAATGATAGTTGGATTGTCTCCAAAACCAGGCGATATGATAATCAATGTTATGAAGGGGAAAAAATTAACAAATATGAGAACACAAGGTACAGATGAAAACGTTGTTCTCACTCCAGTAAGAAAAATGTCTATTGCGGAACAACTTAGTATGCTTAATACAGATGAAGCATTAGAAATTACTCCTGAGTCTTGTAGACTAAGAAAATCTATTCTAGATCCTCATGAAAGAAAAAGAAGTGAAAAATCTGGAGCAGCAGCCTAATTAAAAATTTTATTAACAATAAATAATCCAAAAGCAACACAGGGACCAATTCCAAAAGCAAAAATCAAAGTTCCAAAACCTACCGTTCCACCTAAATACCATCCAACAATTACAACTGAAATTTCTAAAAATGCTCTGACTAAAGCAATAGGTAAGTTTGTCATTTTTGTTAAACCAGTCATTAATCCATCTCTTGGTCCTGGTCCGAGATTTGCAACCAAATAAATACCACTTCCTATACCAACTAGTATTACCGAAAATATTGCTAATAAATATTTTAACAAGTTAGATGTGGGTGGATCAAAAAAATATAAAGTAACATCAATCATTCCAGAAATAATAATTATATTAAAAACAGTCCCTAGCCCCGGCTTTTGTATAAGAAATATCCACAAAAAAAGTACACTTACACTAACTAAAAATGTTGCTGCACCGATAGATAATTTAGAATTTTTTGATATTCCCTCTGCTAGTACAGACCAGGGGGAATTTCCTGTAGTTGATAATATTAATAATCCTTCTCCAAAACCAAAGATTATTAAGCCGAAAATTAAAAAAAATGATGTTGAAAATTTTGGTTTGAAGTTAAAGCTTTTATCTGAGCTCCAATATACTTTAGGTATATTTTTAATAGATAAAAACATATTATACTGTTAGTTATAAAATTATTAATACCTGTTTATAATGAAAAAATTCTCACTCAGCATCATATTTATTTTTATTTGTTTCACCTCATATGCTCATATTGGTCATTACAGTAACTATAAAAAAATTGAGATGGAAATTTTAAGAAATAATGAATTGATTGGATATAATTATTATTTTTTTTCACAAAAAAATGATGTGACACTAGTAACTAACCAATTCAAGTTCGAGGTAAAACTTTTGGGAGCAACAGTTTTTGAAGTAGAGAGTATTGGTGAAGAAAAATATTTGAAAGATCAATTGATTTCTTTTAACTCAAAAACTATACAGAATAAAAAGGAAAAGTTTGTAAAATTAACTTTAAATAAAGAAACCAAAAAATTTGATATTGTGGGTTCCTCTTTTTCTGGTGAAGCCCCCCTTGAAAATGCTATTGGTAACTGGTGGAGTCATAAGATATTGCAAGCTAGTAGCCAAATAAGTCCAATATCAGGTAGTATTAAAGAGCAGATAGTTACTTTTGTTGCAAAAGAAAAAATTATAATTAATGGTCAGGAATATGAGACTGATCATTTCAAATTAACCTCCAAAGATAAGACCCTTCCAGATGATAAAAGATTAAATTTTGATATTTGGTTAGATAAAGAAACTGCTTTAATAATTAAAGTTACCTATCAAAGAATGGGAAATTGGGAATATAGACTAAAAAATTACGAGTAATTTACCTATTTATTTTCTTATAAAGATCATTTGCGCTTATCCATCCTGACTCCAGTCTTGGTCCATTAAACCAGTCTGCACACACACCTAGATTTAATCTAGAATTCCAATAACTTTTTAATTTTAGTGGTTTTGAATTTGAGGAGTATTTCCAACCATGGTTAAGTAAAAAAAGTACTTTTGTGCGCTTAATTCCTGTTAATTTAAAAAATTTATCAATCAAAATTTTGGCGTTAGTTTTTTTAAGTACTTTATTTTGATTTATTTTTTTATTAGCCCAATCAAAAGTACTTTGTAATGTCCAAAGATCAGTTTTGCTCTTAAATCTTTTTTTACTATTTTCATAACCAGCCCATCCTAAAATTCTATCATTAAATAAAAAACTACTATGACCTATGTTAGTTTTTTTTATTTCTATTAAAATTGTTATATTCGCATCCATCTTAATCTTTTCTTTTATAAAAGAATTTTTAATATATTTTTTTGATAATTTTTTTAATTGAGGAAATGGACAAGTCAAAATTAAATTTTCATATTTTCTAATTTCACCGTCATTAAATATTAAATTCCATTTTCTACTTTGGAAATTTATTTTTTTTAGTTCACTTTGAAAATAACATCTTACATTTTTTAAAAGATATTTACTAATGTCATTGTTTCCTTTTCTTCCTATAACCTTGACATGTTTTTTATTTTCTTTTTTTTTATCACTTAAAAATTTATGATTTCCTTCCCAAATTTTTAGTATTTTTTTTTTTATTAGCTTTTTTGTAAATCTTTTAAATTCTGGTGTTTTTGGAGAAAAGTATTGCGTCCCATGATCAAACCCCCTTATTTTATCTAATCTTTTAAACGATGATCTTCCTCCTAGGCCTCTTGCTTTATCATACAAATCAACAGTGTGTTTTTTGTTTAAAAGATTTGCGATGGTTGCTCCAGAAATTCCTGAGCCAATTACACAAAAACTACTCATTTGCCAGCAACTGTCATGCCCTCAATCATCATAGTTGGAGAATTTGTTGAATATTCAAAATCTAAGTCATTTGCTAAAAATATATTTTTAAACATATCCTTAAAATTTCCTGCAATTGTTATTTCGTTTATTGGATATTTAAATTCACCACCTTCGACAAAAAACCCAGTTGCTCCAACTGAGTAATCACCAGTTACAAGATTGCTACCATGACCTATTGTTTCTGTAATATAAATGCATTTTGAATTAATTTTTAATAGCTCGTTATAACCTTGTTTTCCATTCTCAAAATACAAATTTGTAGTTCCTCCGCTTCTTCCATTTGATTGAAGGTTTAGTTTTCTGCCATTATAAGTATCTACGAGATAATTTTTAAGCACTCCCTCTTTGACTAGATTGAGTGTTTCAGATTTAATCCCCTCTGAGTCAAAATTTTTAGACCCTAAACCCTTAATTATATCTGGTTTATCAATTATATTTATAGAATTAGAAAATATCTGCTCATTAATCTTGTCCTTGAGAAATGAAGTTCCTCTAGCGATTGCAGAGGATGAAATTGCACTTGCAAATACACTAAGCATTCCTTTTGCAATTCTCTTATCAAATATGACACTTAATTTTTCGCTTCCTATTTTTTTTGGACTTAATTTTCTAATTGTCTTATAACTTGCAAGTTTACCTAAAGTCTGGGGATCTTTGATATCTTCTAAAAATCTTTTACTTGAATATTCATAATCTCTTTCCATGCTATTTTCATCTTTAGCAACTGCTACACATGACGTCGTGAATGAAGATGTTTTGTATCCTTTACAAAAACCATCACTATTCGCTAAAATAAAATTACTTTTTTTTTCAGTAAAGCTGGACTCTGTGTTTATTATTTTTTTATCCTTTGATGCTATATCTTCTAATTCTTTTAAATAGTGAATTTTTTTATCATTATCAATATGGGTGTTATCATAAATATTTAAATCTTTAAGTTTATCAGCAAGTAAATTTTTATCTGGTAATGAATTAAACTCATCCTCTGGTGAAATTTTAGTTGTTTCATGGCATTTCTCTATAAGAATATCTAAATTTTCATCTAATAAATTTGATGAGGAAATTGAGGATTTTTTTTTACCAACATAAGTATCTATGCTAAACGCTAATCCATCAGATCGATTTGACTCATCTAAATTTTTATTTCTAAAATTGACTGTTTCAGAAATAGAGTGACCTATTGTAACACTTGCATCTGAAGCTCCAATTTTTTTTGCAACATCTATACAATATGCAGCTTTAGCTTCTAAGAAATCTTGATCTTTAATCATTAATTATAGTTTTGTTCCACCCACTGTCATTTTGTCAATTAATATTGAAGGCTGTGCTACTCCAACAGGAACTCCTTGCCCAGCTTTGCCACATGTACCTATACCAGGGTCTAACATCATATCATTTCCAACCATTGAAACTTCTTTTAAAATTGATGGACCATCTCCTATTAATGTCGCTCCCTTTATTGGAGAACCTATTTGACCATTAATAATTTCGTATGCTTCTGTACAATTAAAGACAAATTTTCCTGAGGTAATATCTACTTGTCCGCCCCCAAAGCTCACTGCAAAAATACCTTTATCAACAGATTTGATCATCTCATCTTGAGTTTGATTGCCACTTAACATCATAGTATTTCTCATTCTAGGTAAAACTACGTGTCGATAGTTTTCTCTTCTTCCTGAACCAGTTGACCTTGTATTCATTAAACGTGCATTTAATCTGTCTTGCATAAAGTTTTTTAAAATTCCATTTTCTATTAAAACAGTTTTTTCAGCTGGTGTACCCTCATCGTCTATTGTAAGACTGCCTCTTCTATTATCAATGGTACCATCATCAACAATTGTGACACCCTCGCTTGCTACTTTCTGCCCCATTAAGTTATGAAATGCAGATGTTTTTTTTCTGTTAAAATCACCCTCTAGGCCATGTCCTATTGCTTCATGAATTAGTATTGCTGGCCAACCTGGACCTAAGACTACTTTCATTTCGCCAGCAGGTGCGGGTTTACTCTCCATGTTAACTGAGGCAATTCTAAAAGCTTCTTCACATACACTTTTCCAATTGTCATTTTGTAGATAATCATCGTAAGCCTGTCTGCCTCCAATGCCATAAACACCCGTTTCTTTTCTTCCATCTTTTTCAAGCATAACGGAAACATTAAATCTAATTAATGGCCTAATGTCTGTTATTGCCTCACCACCTGACCTGATTATTTCTACCGACTTATGTTCACCTAAAAAATTTGCTGTAACCTGTTTTACAGCTCCATCTTTTTTTCTTAAGTAATCATTCACTCTATTTAGGACTTCTAGCTTAGAGTTTAAAGTTTTTTGTTCTATGGGATTTATATCGCTATAAAATTTTTTATTAGATTTT
>CACKYN010000022.1 GCA_902604355.1 uncultured Pelagibacteraceae bacterium | reverse complement strand
AAATTAGAAAAAAAAGGCAAAACTGAAAAAGCTAATAAAAAATATGAAAAAGCGCAAAAACTGTTAATTAAATCCAATAAGAAAAAACCAAACCAACCAGATACGCTGAACTACTTAGGTTTTACAACCAGAAAACTTGGTGATTTTGAAAATGGTGAAAAATATTACCTTTTAGGACTAGAAATAAATCCAAAACATGTTGGAATAAATGAATATTTGGGTGAGTTATATGTTGCCACTAATAGATTAGATTTAGCAAAAGAAAGATTAAAAATTTTAGAAACTTGTAGTTGTGATGAATATAATGAGTTAAAAGCTGTCATAGATGGTACAAAAAAATCTAAATATTATTAATTTTGATTGAACAGTTAATAATTTTAACGCAAATTATTTTTATAGATATAATTTTAGCTGCAGATAATGCTATAATTATTGGACTTATAGCAGCGAATTTTATACCTAAAAATCGAAAAAAAATTATTCTGTGGGGTGTTGCAGGTGCTTTAGTTTTTAAAGTTATTTTTGCTGTCTTTGCTACATACTTATTTAAGTTTTATTTCATTAAAATTTTAGGAGGTCTTTTATTAATATGGATTGTAAATGATCTAAGAAAAGATTTAGTTGAAATTAAAAAAGAAAAAAAATCTCCTACTAAAAAATCAAAAGAGCCCTCTTTTATCAAAAGTGTCTATAAGGTTTTATTTGCAGATATAACAATTAGTTTTGATAACGTCATTGGTGTGGTTGGTGCAGCAAAAGGGTATTTTGGTTTTATGATTTTTGGCCTTGTATTGTCTGTAGTTTTAACTGGGGCATTAGCAACTTATATGGCAAAATATATACAACAACATATCTGGATTGCTTACGTAGGTTTAGTATTCATCTTAATTGTTGGTCTTCAATTAATTATAGGTGGATTGGTTGATTTAGAAATACTAAATATTAACGAAGAATTTAAGAAATACTTTTAATTAGTAAGAGTGTTTTTTTAGTGGAAATTTCTTACTTTTCACTTCTCTAGCATAATTTAAAACAGCTTTGGAAATATCTTTTCTAATGTTTGTGTATTTTTTAACAAATCTTACATTAATAGGATTTAACCCAATAAGGTCATCCAAAACTAAAATTTGCCCATCACAATTATTTGATGCTCCTATACCAATTGTCGGGATTTTTATATTTTTTGTGATGGTTTTTGCTAGTGAGCTTTCTATACATTCTAGTACAATTGAAAAAACCCCAGCGGTTTCAAGTAATTTTGCTTCTTTTAAAATTTTTTCTCTTTCATAATTTTTTTTACCTTTAAACTTAAAGTTCTTAGCTGACTGAGGAAGAAGTCCCAAATGACCCATAACAGGAATATTATTTTTTACTAATGTTTTAATAATTGCAGAAATTTTTTTTCCACCTTCTAATTTTACTGCATCACATTTAGTTTTTAATTTTACTTTTTTTGCATTCTTAAGCGCCTCTTTGGAATTTCGATAAGTGTTATAAGGCATATCAACAACCATTAAACTTTTTTTAATACCCAATCTAACACTTTTAGAATGTTCAATCATTGTATTTAATGAAACTTCTCTTGTAGATTTATAATTATATAAAACAGATCCAAGTGAATCACCCACAAGAACTATATCGCAATAATTATCTAAAATTTCTGCTAAATTTTTAGAGTAAGCAGATAAGCTTACGATTTTAGTTTTATTTTTTTTTTTTATTATAGATAATATTTTTTTATTCATTGGCTTACCAAGAGCCAGAATTCTCCATAGAAACCCAAGGTTCTTTAGGCTCTAGGTTTCCTTCCTGCAGGATTTCAATAGAAATTTTATCAGGTGACCTGACGAATGCCATATGACCATCTCGTGGAGGTCTGTTGATAGTGTAACCCATATCCATTAATCTTTTGCAGGTTTCATAAATGTTGTCTACACGATAAGCAAGATGACCAAAATTTCTTGAACCTTCTCCCAGCTCGTCTCCATCCCAATTATAAGTTAATTCAATTTCTGCCTTATCATCATTTGGCGCAGCAAGAAAAATAAGGGTATATCTTCCCTTTTCATCTTCCATTCTTCGTGTTTCTTTGAGCCCAAGACCTTCACAGAAAAATTTTAAAGACTCTTCCACATTCTTAATTCTAATCATTGTGTGTAAATATTTCATAAGCTTACTTTATAGTTTAAAACTACTCTAATTCAATAGTACTTGGAGGTTTTGAGGTAACGTCATAAACAACTCTATTTATGCCTCTTATGCTATTAACTATTTTATTAGAAATAGATTGCATAAAAGATTTTCTAAATTCAAAGAAATCTGCTGTCATTCCATCTTCAGACGAAATTGCTCTTAAGAGGCAGAGATGTTCATAAGTACGATTGTCTCCCATCACACCTACAGTTTTGACAGGTAAAAGAGCAGCATATGCTTGCCAAATTTTATGATAAAGACCATGATCTCTTAATGCTTGTATAAAATAATAATCTGCTTCTTTTAAAATTTTTATTTTCTCATTAGTAATAATTCCTGGCATTCTAATTGCCAGTCCAGGGCCTGGAAAAGGGTGCCTTGATATAATCTCTTTACTTAATTTTAATTCTAAACCTAATTTTCTAACTTCATCTTTAAATAAAAACTTTAATGGCTCAACAAGTTTTAATTTCATTTTTTTTGGTAAACCTCCAACATTATGATGAGATTTAATCTTAGAGGTTTGACTGCCAGTAACAGATTTACTTTCAATCAAATCAGGATAAAGCGTCCCTTGAGCCAAAAATTTAACATTTTTAATTTTTTTAGCATATCGTTCAAAAATTTTTATAAATAGATTTCCTATTATTTTTCTTTTTTTTTCAGGTTCAGAAACGTTTTTTAATTTTCTTAGAAACTCCTTTTCAGCATTTATGTAGATAAGGTTTATTTTTAGTCGTTTTTTAAAGGTTCTAACTACCTGTTTTTCCTCATCTTTCCTTAAAAGGCCTGTATTAACAAATATACAATATAATTTCTTACCAATTGCTTTATTTAATAATTGAGCAACGACACTACTATCTACTCCTCCAGATAAAGCACAAATAACTTTATTACTACCTACTTGATCTCTTACTTCATTGATTAATTTTATTTTTTGATCTTTAGATGACCAGTTTTTTTTAACTTTACAGATTAAAAATACAAAATTACTAATTAATTTTTTTCCATTTTCAGTATGAGTGACTTCTGGATGAAACTGTACTCCATAATGTTTTTTTATTTTATTTTCAACTATGGCATATTTAGAATTTGTACTAGAAGCAATGACATGGAAATTTTTTGGTAGTTTAGATACTTGATCTGCATGGCTCATCCAAACCTTTTTATTTTTTTTAATACCATAGAAATTTTTAGTCAGTAAACTATCTTTTTTTTTAAAAATATTAGCTAATCCAAACTCTCGATGTTTTGATTGTTTTACACTTCCCCCATTGAACTTTGATAGAATTTGGTGACCAAAACAAATTCCCAAAATTGGAATGTTTAATTCTAATATTTTTTTATCGAACGAATATTTTTTAATTTGGTAAACATTTAAAGGACCACCAGACAAAATAATTCCTCTTACACTCTGGTTAATATCATTAGTTTTAATTTTTTTATGACTTACAATTTCTGAAAAAACACCTAGTTCTCTTATTCTTCTTGCTATTAATTGCGTAAACTGCGAACCAAAATCTATAATTAAAACTTTATACAGATTTTGATCAAGACTCATTTTTTGGATCTATATTTTTTAATGACTTTTTAATTTCCTGATTTTCATTACATAAATTTTTACAAACTTTTGAGAATGTATCAGACAGATTTTTAACTTTGTCATAATTAGATTGTTGAATAGCTATCTTTATCATCATTAACATAGCCTCTTCATTATTAGGCTCTATAAGAAGAGCTGTTTCTAGATTGTGCTCTTCTTTTCTTTGATTTTCTTCATGATTATAAATTTTAGCAAGGTATAAATATGAGTTGGCATCTTTAGGGTTAAAAACTATATTTCTTTCAAATAAAAAACGCGCATCCTCATAGTTTTCTTTTTCATACAATTTTAATGCTTTGTTGAAAAAATTTTCTTTACTAAATAATTGAGTGTTGAATAAAAAAAATATGGTGCAGGTAAAAATTAATTTTAATATTTTACTCATTAGTATTTGCTATCACTTTTAATCACATCAACATTATGAACCATGCTTTCATAAAAACCTGCTTTAGTAATTTTTACAAAGTGAGGTTTGTTTCTGAGTTTAGAAATATTTTTTGAACCTAAATAACCCATAGAAGATTTTAAACCTCCAACTAATTTATGTATAATACTTCCAACATCACCCTTGTACTTTACAAAACCTTCAACACCCTCTGGCACATATTTTGATATATCTTTTTGTTTTTTTTGAAAATATCTATCTGCTGAACCTTTATTCATAGCTCCTACTGAGCCCATTCCACGAAAACTTTTAAATAATTTTCCATTTTTTTTTATTAATTTTCCAGGAGTTTCATCTGTTCCCGCAAATAATGATCCTATCATTACAGCATCTGCCCCTGCTGCAAATGCTTTTGCTAAATCACCAGAATACTTTATTCCTCCATCAGAGATTATTTTAACTTTTTTGTTTTTTATACCATTTCTGACTGACATAATTGCACTTAGCTGTGGAACCCCAATACCCGCAACTAATCTTGTAGTACAAATAGAGCCTGGACCAATCCCAACTTTAATTATGTCTACTCCTAACTTTATTAAAAATTTTGCAGCCTCTGGTGTTGCAATATTTCCAGCACATAAAGCAATTTTATTATTTTTACTTTTTTTAATATATTGAATAATTTCTCCAACTTTTTTTGTATGTCCATGAGCTGTATCAACTACAATTAAGTCCACATCTTCATTAATAATTTGTTTTGCTCTAGTAAATTCTTTCTCTGATGCTCCAACTGCAGCACCGACTTTTAAAGAATGTTTTTTAACTTTTCTAATTTCTAAAACTTGTGTTTTAATATCTAAGTTTCGGTGAATAACTCCTATTCCACCAGCCTTTGCAATAGCTATGGCCATTTTGCTTTCTGTGACTGTGTCCATTGCAGATGACAAAAGCGGAATTTTTAATCTGAGATGATTTGTTAAAGATACTGTAGTATCTGCCTCTGAGGGCAATATTTCCGAGTAATTTGGTGCTAATGTTACATCGTCAAAGGTAAGCGCTTCTTTTATAGGAACCATAATCTTTTATATACGATTCCTTCTAAATTTAAAGTCCCTATCTAATTTTTTTACAAATAATAAAACTTTCTTTAGAATCTTTTCGACTTGATTTTGGTTTAAAAACCTTAACTTCCTTAAAATACTTTTTACCTTCAGCAACTATTTCATTAAATGTCGCTCCCATAAAAATTTTTGATATGAAATAGCCATTTTCATTAATCAAATCTTTAGCAAATAACATTGCTTCTTTGCATAATTCACCAGTTTGAATTGAGTCAATATTTTTGATACCTGTAGTGTTTACGGCCATATCTGACAAAACCACATCTACTTTTGTATTTAAATTATTTTTTATTTCATCTTGTATTTCACTTTCTGTAAAATCACCCTGTATTTGTAGACTATTTCCAATAGGTTCCATTTTTTTAAGATCAATAGAAATTAATTTTCCATTTTTTATAACTTTTGACGAATATTGGGACCAACTACCTGGGGCAGCACCTATATCTACTACTACTAGTCCTCCCTTAAATATTTTAAATTTTTCATCTATTTCGATTAATTTATAGGCTGATCTAGCCCTATATCCATCCACTTTAGATTGTCTTACATATATATCTCTTCTTTGCTTATTAACCCAATTCTTCGAAATTTTATTTTTTTTCAATTAATTTATAAATCTTAAACTTTTGTTTAATATTTTACCTTGGATTGTTTTGATATCTATTTCGATTTCTTTATTTAATCTCATATCTTTGTTATTTTTCCAAATTCCCGCAGCAAGATGCATAATACCTATCTTATAATTTGGCAAGTAAGGTTCTACAAAAGTATTATTCACTTCATCAAATTTTGGTAAAAGATTACTAGTTATCCAATTACAATTTAAAGGTAAAAATTCTGTTTCAACATTATCAATGTATACAGACATGTTCATGGCAAGTTGCTCAGATCCAAATATATCTCCTCCTTTGAGAGTTTGTTTTAAATTCTCTTGCCATTTTTCCCAAGTAGTAGAATTTTTTTCTAACGAAAAAACTCCAATATTAATATGTGGAGCGAATGCTAATTTTCTAGCTTTTTTGTAACTAATTTTAGATTTAACAGCATGTTTAAAATTTTGAGACTTAATAATTGCAAGCTTACCAAATACCCAATTAACATTTGAGGTAATTTTATACCCAGGACCTATCGTTTGAGTAATACCAAGTTTAGCGTGTTCGCATGCTTTAAAATATAATTCTATACTTTGCCAATCATTTACCCATGCATCACAATCAATCCACAGATATTTTTCATAATTGGGGAAATATTTTGGCAGGAAAGCTCTGGAAACTTGGCTCTTTAACCATTCACGACCCTTGATTTTGCTATCTGGAACTTCTATGTCCCACTCTGCAGATTTTATTTCATCTACTTTCGGCGATAATTCACCTTTTTGTTGATCAGAAAGTCCAGCATCTAAAATGCATATTGCAATATCTCTACTTTCTTCAAATCTTTTTATAGAATTTACTAATTCACTTAATAAAGGGTAGTAGTTGGCATCAGCTAGTGAAACAATTACATTTTTTTTCATTACAAGATATCTTCAAGATCCTCATCCTCATCTTTGAAATTTTGTTCCTCATTTTGTTTTTTTAGCTTTTGATAATGGAAAAAACTAATAGGAAGCATTAATAAATAAACAATCACACTTATAGCTACCACATTAAACGGATATATTAATACTAAACCAAAAAATAAAACTATCCCAAATAAAAGGAAAATTGTTGTTTTTCTTTGAATAACAATTTTCTTAAAAGAATAACTGGGGAACTTACTTATTAATAGTAATGAAGTTACAATAAAGAAAATTGGCACTACTATATCATAATTAATTTTGATGAATTCAAAATTGGTCATACTGAATATTAACGGCGTCAAAACTAAAATCCCACCTGCTGGGGATGGCACACCTTCAAAGAAGTTATCTCTCCACGAAGGTTCTTGACCAGAATTAACATTAAACCGTGCTAATCTTAAAGCAACACAGATTACATATATAAGACAAACTAACCAACCAAATCTTCCTAATGTATTGAGTTTCCAAAAATACATTATAAAAGCTGGAGCAACACCAAAGCTGATCATGTCGGTTAAAGAGTCTAGTTCTTTTCCAACTTTAGAGGTTCCTTTTATTAATCTTGCTATACGTCCGTCTAAACCGTCTATTACTGCGGCCAATATTATGGCAACAATTGCAAATTCAAATCTTCCGTCTAAAGCAAATCTAATTGATGTTAATCCAATACAAACTCCTATCAGGGTAAGCATGTTGGGTAAAATTACTCTTGCAGTTTTTTTGTCTGCAACAACTTTAAAATTATTTTTAGGTTTTAGCATAATTATTTTTTTGCCAATAAAGTCTCACCAGAAATTGCTATTTGACCAACTTTTACAAGAGGATCATAATTTTCATAATAAACATCTGCTCGACTTCCAAATCTTATCATCCCAATTCTATCTCCTTGATTAAGTTCTTGGTTCTTATCTGTTTCACAAACAATTCTTCTTGCTACTAGACCAGCAATTTGTACTACTATTATATCATTTCCATGCTTATCTTTGATTTTATAATAATTTCTTTCATTGTCTTCACTGGCTTTATCCAGAGAGGCATTAAAAAATTTTCCTGGTTTGTATAAAATTTCCTCAACTTTTCCTGAACAGGGTGTTCTATTAACATGACAATCAAATACATTCATAAAAATGCTAATTTTTTTAAATTTTTTATTTTCTACCCCCACTTCTTTTGGTCCATCTACTTCTTCAACTTTTATCACTTCACCATCAGCTGGACTTACAAGATAGTCATCATTTCCTATAATAACTCTTTCGGGGTCTCTAAAAAAATAATAAACCCAGATTGTTAACAGCAAACCAAGCAAACCTAGAAAGTTATTTACTATAAATAAAATTATAGTTACGAAAGCTGCAATAACTAAAAACTTATACCCTTCAGTGTGGATCTTTGGAAATATCTTACTAAACATAATTCTACTAATTGCTAATTTTGGATTAATATGTATATAAACCATGCAAATTCAATTAATAACGAAAAAAATTTTTAAATGAGCAAAATCAAGGTAAATAACCCCGTAGTCGAGCTAGACGGTGACGAAATGACTCGAATTATTTGGGAGTTTATCAAAAACAAACTTATTTTACCTTATATTGATTTGGGCATTGAATACTACGATTTAGGGATGAAAAGTAGGGATAATACTGACGATCAAATAACTATAGACTCCGCCAATGCTATTAAAAAAATTGGTGTTGGAATTAAATGTGCAACCATAACACCTGATGAAGCAAGAGTAGAAGAATTTGACCTAAAAAAAATGTGGCGTTCTCCTAATGGAACTATAAGAAATATAATTGGTGGTACCGTTTTTAGAGAACCGATCATCTGTAAAAACATTCCAAAGCTTGTTCCTACTTGGACAGATCCAGTAATTATAGGGAGACATGCTTTTGGAGACCAGTACAGAGCAACAGATTTTAAAGTTCCTGGTAAAGGTAAAATGGAAGTTAAATGGACATCAGAGGATGGCAAAGATGAGATAAAATATGAGGTATTTAACTTTACTGGCCCAGGTGTAGCACTTTCAATGTATAATTTAGATAAATCCATCCAAGATTTTGCAAGATCTTGTTTCAGCTATGGGCTAATTAAAAAATGGCCTGTTTACATGTCTACTAAAAATACAATTCTAAAACAATATGATGGTAGATTTAAGGATATATTTCAGGAGGTGTTTGAGAATGAATATAAACAGGATTTTGATAAAAATAATCTAACATATGAACACAGATTAATTGATGACATGGTTGCATGTGCAATGAAATGGAGTGGTAAGTACATCTGGGCATGTAAAAATTATGATGGAGATGTTCAGTCTGATACTATGGCTCAAGGATATGGATCTTTAGGATTAATGACAAGTACTCTCCTAACACCAGATGGAAAAGTTATGGAAGCAGAAGCTGCACATGGAACAGTAACAAGACATTATAGAATGCATCAACAAGGCAAAGAAACTTCAACAAATCCTATCGCATCTATTTTTGCATGGACAAGAGGGTTAGCTCATAGAGGAAAACTAGATAGTAATAATGAATTGATTAAATTTGCACAAACACTTGAAAAAGTATGTATTGATTGTGTAGAAAACGGAGCCATGACAAAAGATTTGGCTATTCTAATTGATCCATCAAGTAAATACTTAACGACTAATCAATTTTTAGATGAAATTGACGGCAATCTGAAATCGAAATTAAATTAGAGCCTCAAATTTTTTAAAAACTTCTTCAATTTTTGACTGATCCTGTCCACCAGCTTGGGCAAAATCTTTTCTTCCTCCACCACCCTTACCACCAATAACCTCAGATCCAATTTTAACAAATTCAACAGCATCATATTTATTTGTTAAGCTATCTGTGACACCAACAGCTATCCCTACTTTGTCACCTTTAATTGCAAAAACTACAACAATACCTTCAGATAAATCTTTTTTACCTTGATCAACTAATTTTCTTAACTCTTTAGGAGGAAGATCATCAACTTTTTGAAGTCTTAATTTAATTCCATTAATGTCTTGGTCTTTAATAATATTTTTAGACTTATCATTTAAAATTGAATTTACAGAAAGTGTTTCTAATTGTTTTGTTAAGTTCTTAATGAGGTCCTTTTGATCTGATTGATCTATGCTAGGTTTCCCTCCAAGCTTAGTGATTTGGTCGCTTAAATCTTTAATGGTTTCATTATCTTTTTCAGAAGATAAAGCTGAAAGTTTTTCTTTATTTTTCAAATAATCTTCCAATTGTTTATCTCTTAAAGCCTCTATTCTTCTTACACCTGCAGCTATTGAAGATTGGCTAACTATTTTAAATTTTCCAATATCTCCAGTATTTTTAACATGTGTTCCACCGCATAATTCTGTGGAAAAATACTTTCCATCCTCATCTCCCATAGAAAGCACCCTTACTTCATCACCATATTTTTCACCAAATAATGCCAATGCTCCGTTTTCAACGGCTTCATCAGGTGTCATTAACCTGGTTTTTACGTCTGAGTTTTTCGAAACCATATTATTTACAAATTTCTCTATCTTATCAATTTCATCATTTTGAATTGGCTTCATGTGACTAAAATCAAATCTCAATCTGCTAGGCTCTACAAGAGACCCTTTTTGGGTTACATGATCCCCTAATACTCTTCTTAAAGACTCGTGTAAAAGGTGAGTTGCAGAGTGATAAGCTCTAGTATCATTTCTCCTTTTAACATCTATCTTCATTTCAACACTATCATTAAGCTTTATAGAGCCACTAACCACTTTCCCGTAATGTACAAATAGATCTCCAAGTTTTTTCTGAACATCTGTCACCTCAAATTTAAATTCATTCGACACGATCTCACCAGTATCTCCTACTTGACCTCCAGACTCTCCATAAAATGGAGTTTGATTTACTATAATCATCCCCTCATCATTTTCATTTAGTTGATCAACTTCCTTATTTTCTTTTAATAAAGACAATACAACACCCTCTGCTTGATTTGTTTCATAACCTAAAAATTCTGTTGGCTCTAATCTATCTTTTATCCCAAACCAAATATCTTCAACGGCAGCATCTCCTGAGCCTTTCCAATTTTTTTTAGCAAGTTCTCTACTTTCTTTCATTAAGGATTTAAATTTTTCTGTATCAATGGACATTGATTTATTTCTTAAAATATCTTCAGTAAGATCTAACGGAAATCCATATGTGTCATACAGTTTAAATGCCACTTCACCTGGTAAAACTTTATCAATTTTAGAAATTTCATCATTTAAAATTTTAATTCCTCTATCAAGTAGAACTAAAAATTTTTCCTCCTCCATTCTTAAGGTTTCTTTAATCAAGGACTCAGCTCTCACTAATTCAGGATAATTTCCTGACATTTCATTTTTAAGAGTATCAAACAAATTATAAAAAACTGGTTCCTTGGATCCTAATAAGTGAGAGTGTCTCATTCCCCTTCTCATAATTCTTCTAAGAACATATCCTCTTCCTTCATTGGAAGGTAAAACGCCTTCTGCAATTAAAAAAGAGCTTGCTCTTAAATGATCGGCAATTACTCTAAAGCTTGCAAGATTAGATTTATCTGATTTAACTTTTACAATTTCCGATGCTGAACTAATTATTTTTTTAAAATGATCTGTTTCATAGTTATCATGTGAACCTTGTAATAAAGCAGCTATTCTCTCTAAACCCATACCAGTATCAACAGATGGTTTTGGTAAATTTATTCTTTTGTCTTTTGAAACTTGCTCATATTGCATAAAGACTAAATTCCAAATCTCAATAAATCTATCCCCATCTTCGTCTTTAGAACCAGGCAATCCCCCAGCTAAATGATCTCCATGATCAAAAAAGATTTCAGAACAAGGGCCACATGGACCTGTTTCCCCCATTGACCAAAAATTATCTGAAGTAGCTATTCTAATAATTCGATCATCGCTAAAACCCGCTATTTTCTTCCAAAAATTGAAGGCTTCATCATCTTCGTGAAATACAGTTACATAAAGCCGGTCTTTATCTATGCCAAAATCTTTAGTGATCAAATCCCAAGCATAATGAATTGCTTGTTCTTTAAAATAATCTCCAAAAGAAAAGTTTCCAAGCATTTCAAAGAAAGTGTGATGACGAGGAGTATAACCAACGTTTTCAAGGTCGTTATGTTTTCCTCCCGCCCTAACACATTTTTGGGAAGTGGTGGCTCTCACATAGTCTCTTTTTTCTAATCCTGTAAATACATTTTTGAACTGAACCATACCAGAATTAGCAAACATTAATGTAGGATCGTTATTAGGAACTAAATTGCTAGACTCAACAATTTTATGATCATTCTTTTCAAAATACTTTAAGAAAGTATTTCTTATTTCATTAAGTGTTTTATCGGTCATTTATAATTCAGAATTAAATTTTAATTAGGTTTTTTAATATCATCAAATTAAGAATTTATAAATTCTTAATAAAATTTTCTGCTTTGTTGTATTTTTTAATATTTTCAATAAGTTTTGACTTGTTAATGTTTAAAGGACTGTAATTTATAGTTCTGTTTGTCTGTTTGGGTTTAAAACTAAGGAAACCAAAATCATCTCTTAGTATAT
>CACKYN010000021.1 GCA_902604355.1 uncultured Pelagibacteraceae bacterium | reverse complement strand
TACTTAATGAACCAAAAACATATAATTCATTATCATTTAAAAATCTTATCGACTTATTAAAAGTATTAAAGAAATTAGATGCTGACAATAAAGTCAAAGTTATAATAATAGAAGGCGCAGGCAAAGGGTTTAGTGCAGGTCATAATTTAAAAGAGGTAAGAGGATTAAAAAAAAGAGATAGATATCAAAAACTTTTTAATCTTTGCTCAAAAGTTATGCTTCAAATTGTAGAAGGCAGAAAACCTGTGATCGCAAAAGTTCATGGTGCTGCATTTGCAGCTGGTTGTCAGTTAGTAGCCAGTTGTGATCTAGCGTATAGTACAAAAGATGCTTTATTTGCAACTCCAGGAGTAAATATCGGATTATTTTGCAGTACACCTATGGTCGCTGTAAGTAGGAAAATTAATCGAAAGCCTATGATGAAAATGTTGTTAACTGGCGAGCCAATAAAAGCAAATTATGCAAAAGAAATAGGATTAATAAATGACTGCTTCTCAAAACAAAAACTAAAGAGAGAAGTACTTAGTATTGCTAAAAAAATAGCATCTAAATCTAATTTAACAATAAAGATAGGTAAACAAACTTTTTACAAACAATTAGAGATGCCTTTAAGAAAAGCATATGCACACACAAGTAAAATGATGACTGTTAACATGATGGCAATGGATGCTAAAGAAGGTATTTCAGCTTTTTTAGAAAAAAGGAAACCTGTCTGGAAAAACAAATAATGATGAATAAAAAAAATTTTTTCATCATAATCTTAATTATTTTTGGAATGTTTATAGTTTTTAATTTTAATGATTATAATACTAAAAGAGCTGTGGATGCGTGTTTAGCTGCGAGCCAAAAATTGTCTGAAACTAAAATTAACGACTTAGATGAGGCAAAGAAATTTTGCGAAGAACAAATCAAAAGTGATAAATAGTTATGAGTCAGATCAAAGATATTCTCTCAAAATATAAAACTATTGCTATGATAGGAGTTAGTAATGATCAAACTAAACCATCTACTATTGTGATGAAGTATATGCAGAAATATGGGTATAAAGTCTTTCCAGTCAACCCATCTGCTAAAGGTCAAAAAATTTTGGGCGAAGAGGTATACGCTAAAATAACTGATATAAAAAAAAATATAGATATTGTTGATGTATTTAGACCATCTAGAGAAGTATTGGCAATTGCAAAGGACACTGTGAAAATTGGTGCTAAAGTTTTATGGTTGCAACTTGGAATACGTGACGAAAATGCAAAAGAGTTAGTTGAAAAAAATCATATAGGATATGTTGAAAATAAATGTACCAAAATGGAATATCAAAAACATTTCTTAAAAGTAAGACAAGCCTTTCCAGTTCTTAGTGACTAATGAACAAAGTATTAAAATTTTTAGATAGCACTTTCTTAGACTTAGGAAGAGAATTTAAATGGACTTATCTTCCGCCATTAATGGTCTATATGGCTGCTGGTATTTCAGGTTTAACTGGAATAGTTGGAACTTTCTTCGTTAAAGATTATTTAAATTTATCAGCTGCATTTCTTGCAGGACTTGGATTTTGGGCAGGGATTCCTTGGGCATTAAAAATGCCTTTAGGACATCTTGTTGATCTTATATGGGAAAGAAAAAACTATATGGTTTATTTAGGTGCCAGCCTAATAGCCTTAAGCTTGATGATTATGTATGGGTTAATTATTCATACAGAAACTATGTCAGAAATATTTTCTGTCGAAACTTGGTTTGTAATAAGTGTCATTTTAGCTCCAGTAGGATATGTAGTTCAGGATGTAGTTGCAGATGCAATGACTGTTGAAGCAGTTCCCTTATCAGATGAACATGGAACAGATTATAGTAAAGATCAAGTAAAACTAATGCATACCACAATGCAAACTCTTGGTCGTTTTGCAATAATAGGTGGAACAGTTCTTGTGGCATTAGTAAATGTCATTTTATTTAGAGATGTTGAAAGTTTAGAGCAATCTGAAAAAATAAATTTATATGGAACAATTTATTTATATGCTCTTGTAATACCCCTCGTTTCGATCTTTGGTGTAATTTTAGCAAATTACTTAAGACAAAAAAAAATAAAAATTTTAAAATCTCAAGGATTAGAATTTAAGGAAGAAAGAGGAAATGAAAAAACAGAGATAAACTGGTGGATTTTAGGTGGTAGTTTAGTTTTTGTAATTTTCACACTCTCAGTAGGATCTTTTAACGTCCCATTTGCACAAGAGATTGTTTTTATAGGCTCAGTAATAATTATTTTATTTTTAATGTTTAAACTTATTAAAGAACTACCTCAGGAATTAAGATTAACAATAGTTGGTACGGCTGTAATTATATTTATTTTTAGAGCAATGCCAGGACCTGGACCAGGTTTAACTTGGTTTGAAATTGATCAACTTGGATTTAATGAACAGTTTTTTTCAATTTTATCATTACTTGCATCAATTTTAACTTTAGCAGGGATTGTTTTGTTAAGACCATTTATGGCAAAGAATTCAATTGCCAAAATAATTGTTGTTTTAAGTATTGCAGGTGCAATTTTATTTTTACCAAGTGTTGGAATGTACTATGGCTTTCATAATTGGACATCCTCATTAACTGGAGGAGTGGTTGATGCTAAGTTTATTGCTTTAATTAATACAGCTCTTGAATCTCCTTTGGGTCAAGTATCAATGATTCCATTACTTGCTTGGATAGCAAAAAATGCTCCATCTCATTTAAAAGCAACTTTTTTTGCAGTTTTTGCCTCCTTCACCAACCTCGCATTGTCAGCAAGTGCATTAGGAACGAAATATTTAAATGAAATATTTACTGTTACAAGAGAAGTTAAAGATAAAGTTAGTGGTGAAATTCAAACAACAGCTGATTATTCTGAACTTGGGATTTTATTAATTGTTGTGACACTTTTGACATTAATTCTTCCAATATTTTTTGTATTTATAGTAAATAATAGTAAATACAAAACTTTAGAATAAATACTTCTCAAATGAAAAATATTTTTAAAGTACTAATCTTACTTTTAATAACTATCTCTTTTTCAAAAGCTGAATTACTTAATCCAAGTAGTGCTATTACTCCAAAAGAAGTGGTAAAAATTCAACTAAGTGGGTTGCAACAAAACGATCTTGAATTTAAGGATAGTGGTATTGAGCAAACATGGAATTTTGCTCATCCTAATAATAAGAGGGTTACAGGACCTTTAAATAATTTTAAAAGGATGATTAAAGGTGCCTCTTATCAAATGATGATTGATCATTTAAGTCATACAATCACTGAGGTTGGAGGCAGTAATAAATCGGTTCAATTTGAGGTAATTATACTTGATAAGAATAAAATTTATCACAAATTCAATTGGCAAGTTGAAAAATACACTGAAGAAGGATCACTAAAAGATTGTTGGCTAACCACAATGGTATCAAGCCCAATTCCTCTTGGAAGCTCAATTTGACTATTAACCTAAATTTTTGTTTCGTAATAATTAAAAATTTAGTAGGAGTCTGATAATGAAAACAAAAACCAAAGTTGTAGTAGTTGGAGGTGGCGTTGTAGGAGTAAGTGCTCTTTATCATCTGGCAAAAAAAGGGTGGTCTGATGTTGTTCTAATTGAGAGAAAAGAGCTAACTTCAGGTTCTACTTGGCATGCTGCTGGCTTATTACCTTTGTTTAATATGAGTTACTCCGTTGGACAGCTTCATAAGTATGCAGTTAATCTTTACAAAACTTTAGAGGAAGAAACTGGAAAGAATGTTGGTTTTAGTGTTGTTTCAAATATTCGATTGGCTAGCACTAAAGATAGAATGGATGAGTATCATCAATATGCTGGTGTTGCACAAACCATTGGGGTGGATGTAAAATTTTTAACTCCTCAACAAGTAAAAGAAATTTGGCCATTGTGTCATACAGATGATTTAGTTGGCGCGATACAACACCCAGAAGATGGATATATTCAGCCAGCTGATTTAACTCAAGCTTTAGCAACTGGTGCAAGAAATAGAGGTGCTGAAATTTATAGAAATACAGCTGTAACAAGTATGAAACAAACTAAAGATGGCTGGATAGTAGAAACAGACAAAGGTTCAATTGAATGTGAGCATGTAATTTCATGTTCTGGAAATTTCGCAAGACAAACTGGTGAGATGGTAGGTTTAGATATTCCAGTAATTCCAGTTGAGCATCAATATATTGTAACTGAACCCCATCCCGAAATTCAAAAAAGAAAAAAAGAAGGTCTTCCTGAAATGGGAGTTCTTAGAGACAGTGATAGTCGATGGTATATGCGAGAAGAGGCAGGTGGATTGATATTAGGACCTTATGAAGATGGTGCGCCAGCTTGTTATGTTGAAGGTCCATCAAAAAACTCAGAGTACGAATTGTTTCAAGAAGATCTCGATAGATTAGCGCCACATATTGAGGGAGCAATTCACCGTGTACCTGCTTTTGGAGAAGTTGGTGTAAAAAAAGTTTATAATGGTGCAATCTGTTACACACCCGATGGAAATCCAATAGTTGGTCCAGCGTGGGGATTAAAAAATTTTTGGATTAATGAAGGGCATAGTTTTGGGATAACAGCAGCAGGTGGAGCTGGCTGGCAGTTAGCAGAGTGGATTATAGACGGCGAACCTACTATTGATATGTTGGGAGTTGAACCAAGACGTTATGGAAATTATGCAACTAAATCATACTTAAAAGCAAAAAATGAGGAAGCATACAGTCACGTTTTTATCACTCATTATCCTGATGAAGAAAGACCTGCAGCAAGACCTTTAAGAACAGCACCTTGTTATGAAAGAATGAAAAATTTGGGTGCAGTTTTTGGACAAAAATTTGGTTGGGAAAGACCAAACTTTTTTGCAACTGATGGCATGGAACAAAAAGATGATTGGTCGTTTAGACGATCAAAATGGTTCGATGCAATCAAAAAAGAGTGTCAAAATGTTAAAGAAAATGTTGGTTTGTTAGATATGACAGCATTTGCCAAATGCAGAATAAGAGGACCTAAAGCTGAGGAATTTTTAGATTTTTTAGTTGCAAACAAACTACCAAAAAAAATTGGCAGAATTAATTTATGTCACGCTTTAAATACTAAAGGAGGAGTCCATTCTGAATTTACTATTATGAAGGAAGCAGAAAGTTCTTATTACCTTGTTTCTGCAGGTGCTAATTTAAGATTGGATCATGATTGGATCCAAAAATGGATGCCAACTGATGGCTCAGTTATATTTGAAGATTTAACTAATAGTACAGGTGTACTTGTTGTTGCTGGACCAAAGGCTAGGGATTTAATGCAAAAAGTTTCTACAGATGATTTTTCTAATGAAAATTTTAAATGGTTAACTGCCAAAAAGGTTAATGTTGGTTTTGCTCCAGTTAATGCTATGAGAGTAAATTTTGTAGGTGAATTAGGCTGGGAATTGCATCACCCGATTGAATATCAAAATCATATTTTTGATAAATTAATGGATGCAGGTAAGGATTTAGGAATAAAACCTTTTGGCATAAGAGCTATGAATAGTTTAAGATTAGAAAAATCATACAAACTTGTAGGTACAGAATTATCAATTGAATACTCACCTTATGAGTCTGGTTTGGATAGATTTATTCATCCAAATAAAGGAAATTTTATTGGATTAGAAGCCTTAAATAAATGGAGAGAGAGGGGATTTGATAACAAATTAGTTACACTTGAAGTGCATAATACAAAAGATGCAGATGTATTAGGGAATAACCCTATATACAAAAACAATAAAGTTGTTGGAAGAGCTACTGGGGGTGAGTTTGGTTTTAGGTTAGATAAATCGATAGCATTAGCAATGGTTAAACCTGATTTTGCAAATGTGGGCGACAAATTACAAGTTGATATCTTGGGAGAAATGTATGAGGCTACTGTATTAGATGAAAGTCCATACGATAAAGAAAATAATTTATTGAGAGCATAATGAAAATTTTAGTCGCTGTAAAAAGAGTAATTGATTATAACGTCCAAATAAGAGTAAAAGAGGATGGATCAGGTGTAGTTACAGACAATGTCAAAATGTCAACTAATCCTCCTGATGATAACGCTATTGAGGAAGCGGTTAAAATAAAAGAGGCAGGTAAAGCAACAGAGATCGTTGCAATAACAGTTGGAGGAGAAAAATCTCAAGAAACTGTCAGAAAAGCTTTAGCAGTTGGAGCAGATAAAGGAATTCACGTAAAGACAGAAGGTGTTTTGGAACCCTTAGCTGTTTCAAAAATTATACAAAAAATTGTAGAAAAAGAAAAACCTGATTTAGTTTTTATGGGTAAACAAGCAATTGATGATGACTGTAATCAAACAGGACAAATGTTAAGTGCTTTATTAAACTGGCCACAAGCAACTTTTGCATCAAAAATAGAAGTAAAAGATAATACTTTAGAAGTTACAAGAGAAATTGATGAAGGTCTTGAAACTATTGAAATCAATATTCCAGCAATTGTAACCTGTGATCTTAGATTAAATGAACCTAGATACGCATCATTACCAAATATTATGAAGGCAAAGAAAAAGCCTATAGAAGAAATAAATGTTTCCGATTTAGGGATAGATACGACTCCAAGAGTTGAGCAAATCAAGGTTGAAGAACCACCTAAAAGAAAAGCAGGTATTAAGGTAGCAAATGTTGCTGAATTAGTTCAAAAATTAAAAAACGAGGCAAAAGTTATATAATGGCTGTATTACTCATAGCAGAACACAATAATAAAGAGTTAAGGCCTTTTACTTTAAACGCTGCAACTGCTGCCTCCCAAATTGATGCAGAAGTTCACGCAGTTATTATTGGTCAAAATAGCGAGAGTGCTGCTAAAAAACTCTCCGAATTACCAGTGGTTAAAAAAGTAATTAGTATAGAAGCACCACATTATGAAAATTTCACTGCAGAAAACTTTGCACCAGTAATAGTTAAACTTGCAGAAAATTATTCTCACATTGTTTGTTCTGCAAATACTTTTGGTAAAAACTTAATGCCAAGAATTGCTGCTCATTTAGATACTTCTCAGGTCAGTGATATTATAAAAGTAATATCGCCAGATACTTTCCTAAGACCCATTTATGCAGGAAACGCTTTTGCCACAGTAAAAACAAATGATGCAAAAAAATGTGTAACGATCAGACCTACATCTTTTGAACCTTGTGAAAGCTCTGGTGGAAATGCAACAATTGAAAAAGGTGAGGCTGGTGAAGAATTTTCAAATACAAAGTTTATTAAGAGAGAAGAAATAAAATCTGACAGACCGGAACTAGGAACTGCAAGAATTGTAGTTTCAGGTGGTAGAGGAATGCAGAGTGGAGATAATTTTAAATTAATAACAGAAGTTGCAGATAAACTAGGAGCAGCCATTGGTGCATCCAGAGCTGCCGTAGATGCAGGTTATATAAGTAACGATCATCAAGTTGGTCAAACTGGAAAAGTTGTTGTACCAGATTTATATATTGCTATTGGAATTTCAGGGGCAATCCAGCATTTAGCAGGAATGAAAGAGAGTAAAGTAATTGTCGCAATCAATAAAGATGGAGAGGCTCCAATATTTAGTGTTGCAGATTATGGCCTTGAAGCTGATCTATTTGAAGCACTTCCACAGTTCATGGAAGAGCTGAACAAATTAAACACTATACAAAAATAATCCTTACAGTTAAAAACTTGTCTATGTCTAGGGAATCGATGGAATATGATGTTGTGATCATTGGTGGGGGGCCATCAGGTTTATCAACAGCTATAAAATTAAAACAATTAGATCCAAATATAAATGTTTGCTTACTTGAGAAAGCTTCAGAAATAGGAGCACATATTCTAAGTGGTAATGTTTTTGAGACACGTGCATTAGATGAATTATTGCCTAATTGGAGAGAACTAAATTCACCGATTAAAACTAAAGTAACAAAAGAAAAATTTTTATTTTTAGGAAAAAAAAATTCATTAAGCTGGCCAACTTGGTTGCTTCCCAAAGTTCAACAAAATCATAAAAATTATATTATTAGTTTAGCAAATTTATGCAGATGGCTTGCTGAGCAAGCAGAAAATTTAGGTGTAGAAATTTTTCCAGGATTTCCAGCAAGTGAAATTTTATACAACGATGATGGATCTGTGAAAGGAGTTGTTACTCAAGATATGGGTATAGATAAAGAAGGAAATAAAAAAGATAGTTTTGAACCAGGTATTGAGTTATTGGGAAAAGTTACAGTTTTTGCGGAAGGCTGCAGAGGCCATCTTGGCAAAGAATTAATTCAAAAATTTGAATTAAATAAAGGAAAAGATCCACAACAATACGGGATTGGGTTTAAAGAAATTTGGGAAATTGATGAGAAAACTCACGAAGAAGGTCTAGTAATGCACACAGCTGGATGGCCATTAGATAACAACACTTACGGTGGAAGTTTTATGTATCATGCAGAAAATAAACAGGTTTTCTTAGGATATGTCATAGGTTTAGATTATAAAAACCCCCATTTATCTCCATACGATGAGTTTCAAAGATTTAAAACTCATCCAGCTATCAGGAAAATTATAGAAGGCGGAAAAAGAATTTCATACGGTGCAAGAGCTTTAATTGAGGGAGGCTTTCAGAGTTTACCTCAGATGTTTATGCCAGGAGCATTGTTAGTTGGTTGTGATGCGGGAACTTTAAACATGCCAAAAATCAAAGGCTCTCATACAGCTATGAAAAGTGGAATAATAGCTGCTGAAACTATAAATGAGCATTTAAAAGATAATAAAGATTTATCTATTTTTGAACAAAAATTTAAAAATAGCTGGCTCTATAAAGAATTGTTTGAGGCAAGAAATGTCAAACCTAGTTTTAGTTGGGGATTAATATTAGGAATAATATTTACAGGTATAGATCAAATTTTATTTAGAGGAAAAATGCCTTTTACTCTTAAGCATAAGCACGCTGATCATGAAACTTTAAAACCAGCTAAAGATATGCCAAAAATAGATTATCCAAAATATGACAATGTTTTAACTTTTGACAAAACGAGCTCTGTTTACTTAACGGGTACAAATCACGCAGATAATCAGCCAGTTCATCTGAAACTTAAAGACCCTAATTTACCAATTAATTATACTTTAGAAAAATTTGATGAACCTGCTCAAAGATATTGTCCTGCAGGAGTTTACGAAGTTCAAAAAGAAAATGAAGTAAATAAATTTGTCATCAATTCACAAAACTGTATTCACTGTAAAACTTGTGATATTAAAGAACCTTCACAAAATATTGTTTGGGTAACTCCTGAGGGCGGAGGTGGACCTAAATATGGTAATATGTAAATTAGGATAAATCTATCGCAAACTTTTTTAAAGTTTCAATTGGAACATATTTTAAAGTATTTTGATGAGTTCTTTTCAAAAAAATAGGGCAAGCCTTTTCAGCTTCAACAGCTTTTGCATACCAACTAGCACATAAACACCATCCATCTCCATCTTTTAACCCAGGAAATCCGAATTCTGGATGTGGTGTGATTAAATCATTGCCTGCTTCTTTTAACCATTCTAAACATTCAGTTGTTACTTTTGCACAAACAGTATGTACGCCGTGATCATTTTCATCTGTATTACAACATCCATCTCTTAACCATCCAGTTAAAGGATCATTAGAGCACTCTTCTAGATCTTCTCCTAGAACATTTTTTTGTTTTTCTTTCATTTAAATCTTAGTTGGATTTGGTTGACCTTTGTAAACTTCCTCAGGATCAAATTTTTTTTCTTCTTCTAAAAACTTCATTTCAACTTTTCGACCATTTTCAATTGGACCTGTTGGGATAGATCTATAAAAACATGATCGATAACCAACATGGCAACTAGCTCCATCACCAATATCAACAGTTAACCAAATAGAATCTTGATCATCATCAATTCTAATTTCAGTTACCTTTTGTGTAAAACCACTAGTTTTACCTTTATGCCAAATAGCTTTTCTAGATCTACTAAAATAGTGAGCCTCTTTAGTTTCTATAGTTTTTTTTAATGCTTCAACGTTCATATAACCATGCATTAGAATATCTTTTGTTTGAGAACACATGGTAATTACAGGAATTAGGCCATCATTATCAAATTTTGGTGATAAAAGATTTCCTTCTTCAATTTCCTGCACGTTTTCTCTTTTTTTGAACATATGTAGTGACTATTTAGCATAAATCTCACTATATTAAATATTTTAAAATTAAGTAATTACTGTATAAAAAGGCGCTATGAAATTAGTAAAAGATATAGACAATAAAACTATTGAAACAAGCAAAGTTACTGACAAAGAAGCTGAACAGGCTTTCAAAACTATTTTAACTTGGTTGGGTGAAGATCCTAACAGAGAAGGGCTTTTAGAAACTCCAAAAAGAGTAATGAAAGCATACAAAGAATATTTTGGTGGTTACAAAGTTGATCCAAATAAAATTTTAGATAAAACTTTTGGAGATGTAGATGGATATGACGATATGGTTATTCAAAAGAATATTTCAGTTCAAAGTCATTGCGAACATCATATGGCTCCAATTATTGGAACAGCTCATGTTGCTTATATTCCAAAAGAAAGAGTTGTAGGATTAAGTAAACTTGCAAGAGTTGTAGAAGTATTTTCAAAAAGGTTACAAACACAAGAAAGATTAACAATGCAAATAGCTAAAACTTTAATGGAATCTCTAGATGCAAAAGGTGTAGCTGTAACAATAGACTCTACCCATCAATGCATGACTATGAGAGGAATAAAAAAAGAACAAGCAACAACTGTAACAAATTATTACTTAGGCCAATTTAAAGAAGACCTAAGTTATCAAAATAGATATTTAAGATTTATAAGTATACCAAAAGATTAAAGTGTCTGATCAATTCAAAGCATTAATCGTAAATCAAGAAGGTGAAAATTTTACGAGAGAAGTGAAATCAATTGATAAAAGCTTCTTAAAACATGGTGATGTAACTGTTCAAGTAGATTACTCTGATTTAAATTTTAAAGATGGAATGATTTTAAAAAATGGTGGAAGATTAGTAAAAGAATTTCCTCACATTCCAGGAATAGATTTTGCAGGAAAAGTTTTAGAAAGTGAAAACCCAAAGTTTAAGAAGGGTGATGAAGTCATTTTAACAGGCTTTAGAGTAGGTGAAATATTCTATGGTGGTTACTCACAAATAGCAAAAGTAAATGCAGATTTTTTAGTAAAAAAACCTGATAGTTTAACAACTAAGCAAGCAATGATTTTAGGAACAGCAGGCTTCACTTCATTAATGAGTACTTTTGCAATTCAGGCAAGGGAAAGTATTTTATTAGGTGAAAAAGTTAATGATGTGCTTGTGACCGGTGCTACTGGTGGTGTTGGAAGTGTTGCAATTATGGCTTTAACAAAATTAGGATACAACGTAACTGCAGTCACAGGAAAAGATTCTAAGTCAGATTATTTAAAGTCTTTAGGAGCTAAAAACATTGTAAATAGAGCTGAATTTGACAAAGACCCAAGACTTATGGACAAAGGATTATGGGACGGAGTAGTAGATACTGTTGGTGGAAAAATTTTAGCAAATGCAATTGTTCAAACTAAACCTAATGGAATTGTAGCCGTTTGTGGTAATGCAAATAATAACGAGTTAAATACAAGTGTTATGCCATTCATGTTAAGAGGTATTAAGCTTTGGGGCATGGACTCAGCTAATTGTAGTATTAAGAGAAGAGAATTTATTTGGAGTGAAGCATCAAATTTAATTGATTTTGATTTGTTAGAAAAATCAATCTTAACTGTAGGTTTAGAAGAATTGTTAGAAACTTATCCAAAAATTCTAAAAGGTGAGATTTCTGGAAGAGTATTAGTGGATTTAAACAAATAATGGATTGGGATAAATTAAAAATTTTTCATGCAGTGGCTGAAGCTGGTAGTTTCACAAATGCAACTGTTAACTTAAATCTAAGTCAATCTGCAATAAGTAGACAAATACAATCTTTAGAACAAGATTTAAAAGTACAATTGTTTGAGAGACATGCTAGAGGACTAACTCTTACTGAAAATGGAGAATATGTTTTTAAAACTGCTCATGAAGTAATTAGTAAACTTAAAGAAGTTGAAACATCATTAGGAGATCAAAAAAATAAACCTACAGGTAAATTGACTATCACAACAGTTAGAAGCTTTGGAACTCATTGGTTAACACCTAGAATTCAGGAATTTATGACCTTAAACCCTGAAATAGAAATAGATTTAGTTTTTGATGATAAAGAATTGGATTTGAGTACTCGACAAGCTGATATTGGAATATTTATGAGAAGACCCAAACAGCTTAATTATATTCAAAAAAAACTTGTTGATATAAAATATTATATTTATGGATCAAACAAATACCTAGAAAAATATGGAATGCCAAAAACTATTACTGATTTAAACAAACATAAATTTATTTCTTTTGGAAAAGGAGCGCCTTCACCTGTTTACAATCCTGATTGGGCTTTAAAACTTGGAATGCATGACGGGAAAAAAAGAAAATCAATTATGAAGGTGAATAGTGTAATGGGATTATTGCTTGCAGTAGAGTCGGGTGTCGGTTTGGCTGCTTTACCAGAGTACTTAGTAACAGGCTCCTCAAAAGTTATAAAAGTACTACCAAAATCAGAAGGACCAATTACGGAAGCACATTTCGTCTACCCTCAATCATTAAAAAATACTGCTAGAGTCCAAGCTTTTAGGAACTTCCTATTCAGTAAGATTGGCGACTGGAAATAAACCGAAAAAAAAATTCATTGTAATCTGCGACAATTTATGCGATTGATAATCATTCGCATTGCGAATAATTCTCATTCGCAAATCAATAAGGGTAAAGAAAAGGAGACAAGTGAGAAAATTAAGTATTTTAACATTAATTTTAACTTTATTTGTACCAGCTTTTTTGGCTGCAAACGAAGTCAATATATTTAATGCAAGACATTATAAAGCGGATGCTGAGCTTTATGGAAAATTCACAAAAGCTACAGGAATCAAAGTAAATTTAATTAATGGTAAATCAGGCGCTTTAGAAAAAAGAATGATTGAAGAAGGCGCTGAATCTGCTGCAGATCTTTATATTACTGCTGATGCTGGAAGATGTGGTGCTTTTCAAGCAAAAGGCATGACACAAAGTGGATTAGTTTCATCAACAATTAAATCATCAGTTCCAAAAAATTTTAGAACAACACACTGGGTTGGAGTGGCAAAAAGAGCCAGAATTATTTACTACTCACCAGAAAGAGTAACTGGTGCTGAATTATCTGGAATGTCTTATGAAGGACTAGCTGATCCAAAATGGAAGGGAAGATTAGTAATAAGAAAATCTAGCAATATTTACAATAAATCTCTTGTAGCTTCATTAATTGCTAACAACGGAAAAAAAGCAACAGCAGATTGGGCAAAAGGAGTTGTAGCTAACATGGCTAGAGACTCAAAAGGAAATGACAGAGCTCAAATTATGGCAGTAGCAGCTGGTGAGGCTGACATTGCGGTAGCTAACACTTATTATTTAGCACTAATGTTGTCTGGTAAAAAAGGACCAGAACAACAAGAGGCAGCTAAAAAAGTTAAAGCATTCTTTCCAAACCAAGATGGCAGAGGAACACACATGAATATTAGTTGTGCTGCTCTTGTTAAAGGTGCACCAAATAAAGCAAATGCTATTGCTTTAGTAGACTTTTTATTATCACCAGAGTCTCAAGAGCATTTTACAAATAATACTTTTGAGTTTCCAATGATATCAGGTGTTTCACCAAGTCCATTAGTTGTAAACAACTTGGGATTAGATTTTAAACAAGATCTAGTGACAAAAGTTTCCACTTATGGAAAAAATCAAGCAGCAGCGTTAGAAGTAATGACTGCTGCAGGTTGGAAATAATAAATAAGTGAAAAAGAATTTATTTATTTTCGATAAAAATAATTCTTCTGATAAGAATGGTTCACTAGTGGGTCAGATAACATGTGAACCATGCTCATCAGAGTGTGAAAAAATTGAAAATAAAATAAATAATAGAAAATTATCTGAGATTAAAAAAAGTGATATTGATCATATTACTAATGTTTTTGATTTAAAAAGATAATTTTTAAAAAGTGAACATAACTCAATAGTTATTACCCTACTATTGATTATGTTCACTTAGATTAAAAGGGTAAATATGTATTTAAAAA
>CACKYN010000020.1 GCA_902604355.1 uncultured Pelagibacteraceae bacterium | reverse complement strand
ATAATTTTCTTGGGTACAATATTGTTTATTTTAGTAGTAGCACTAAATTCTTTTTTACATGCAGAAGGAGACACAGTAACATATAGAAATGCTTTAATTTTATCCTTTTTTCTGAATATAATCTTAAATCCTATTTTTATTTTTGGTTTTTTATTTATACCAGCTTTAGGAATATCAGGAATTGGAGTAGCAACTCTAATTGCTCAATTTGTTTCTCTTTTAATTGTACTTAGAAAAATTCTAACTAATGAAAGAATAAAGAAAATTACTTTTAGTTATTTTAAAGTAAAATATTTTTTTCTAAAAAATATTTTCTTTCAATCTATGCCAATAACGGTTGCTATTTTAGGATACTCAGTAGCTGCTGCTATTGTCTTTACTTATGTTGGTTTTTCTAGCGAATATGCAGTAGCAGGTTATGGGTCTGCAACTAGAATTGAACAGGTTGTTTTACTTCCTATTTTAGGAATAAATACAGCAATTATTTCTATAATTGCTCAAAATATTGGAGCTAATTATTATAAGCGAGTTGAACAATCATATTTTACATCAGTAAAATACGGTTTGTATTTGATGTTATTCTCAGGTGTTCTTGTATATTTAAGTGCTGACATTGTGCCAAAATTCTTCTCTTCTAATTCTGAAGTAATCGCATATGGTTCTATGTACTTGAAAATATCAGCCTTCATCTTACCGGCATATCCAATTTTCTTTCTTTCAAATGGTTTCTTTATGGCTTTAAAAAAATCAGAAAAAGCAATGTTAAATAATATTATAAGAAATGTTATAGTACCTATTTTGTCATTTCATATTGCTAGATATATTAATGCAGATTTTAAAACATTTTTTTATATTTGGGCTGCATTTCAATGGTTGATATCAATTATTTTATTCTTTTACGTTAAATATTATATAAAAAATAAATTGGTAGTTACATAGATTGATCTAAATTACTTAAAGATGTTTTTTACTAAAAAAAAAGTTTTAATAATGATTATAATTTGTTTAGTTGTTTTTATATTTACTTACAATGATGTTAAGTCAGAAGAAATAAAAGAAATTACTGGTTATGCAAAAATTATTGACGGAGATACAATCA
Source organism: uncultured Pelagibacteraceae bacterium (assembly GCA_902604355.1). Classification (GTDB taxonomy): domain Bacteria; phylum Pseudomonadota; class Alphaproteobacteria; order Pelagibacterales; family Pelagibacteraceae; genus Pelagibacter. The sequence goes on along the minus strand of CACKYN010000020.1, from coordinate 14,963 downwards.
AAATAAGTAGTAAAAAAATTAGGTTACATGGAATAGATGCTCCAGAAAAAAAACAAACATGTAAAAAGCCTTACCTAATAATTGGTATTTTTTCGTTCAGCAAGAGCTACTTATGTGGACAAGTTTCTACTCATAAATTAACTAAAAAAATAAATAATCAAATTATAAAATGTAAGATAAAGGATGTTGATAGATATAATAGGCTTATTGGAGAATGTTATAAAAGAAACGAAAATCTTAATTCTTGGTTAGTATCAAACGGTTATGCAGTAGCTTATAGAAAATATTCTAAAAAATATATTTCAGATGAAATGAATGCAAAAAATAATAAACTTGGTATTTGGCAGGGCAAATTTGAAATGCCATGGGATTTTAGAAGAAAAAACTAAATTTATAATCTTGTAGCACTGTCATTAATCCAGGACCAAAGATGTTGAGCAAAAGACCTTCTTACAAATAAATTAACAATTTGATCTCCCTTATTGTGAACTATAACATCTATATGATTTAAAATTGTTTGCACAGATGAACCTTTTTTATCTTTAAATTCACTAAAATTGAATGGACTTCCTGCAGAAAATATTTCGTAGATATTTTTCCCTTTCATTTCTAATTGAACAAATTGATCTGTAACATCAATTATGGCACCTAAACTTGATTTGGATATATCATTAAAAAGTATTTCATTTAGCTGATATTCATTTGTATCTTTTTTCACCTCATCGTTAGTAACTATCATCCATTCATCAGGGCTAAGCCAAATAGCGGTGAATTTATCACTGATTGTTGAGGTATTAGCCTCTGTTGGAAGAAGCATATTTAGATTTTTACCTATATTAGTAAAAAATTCTCTTTTTTTACCTCTTAAATTTAATTTCATTGTAGGTGAAATTTCTTTAACAACGATACCATTGAAGTTAATTTCTTCATTTGTTGCTGTTTTATAATTAAGCATTTAGTCTCTCATTTCTCTCATCATAAAACACTGTATTAGCCACGGTGACACTAATATTTTTATTTTCCATTGGAACGAAAAGTTTTCTACCCATCATATTTTTTCCATCTTTAACAACTGCTAATGCTATTGATTTATTAAGATTTGGGCTGAAATAACTTGATGTTACATGACCAAGCATTTCAACTGGTTTTTGATTTAATTCAGAAACAATTTGAGCACCTTCTTCCAAAACAATATTTGGATCTTCAGTCAATAAACCTACTAATTGTTTTCTATTTTCTTTCATTGTGTCAGATCTATAAAGTGATCTTTTTCCAATAAAGTCATATTTTTTCTTACTTACAATCCAGTCCATTTGAAGATCAATAGGTGTCATTGTTCCATCTGTATCTTGACCTACAATTATAAAACCTTTTTCTGCTCTTAATAAATGCATTGTTTCTGTTCCATAGGGAGTAATATTAAATTCTTTTCCAGCCTCTATACATTTTTGCCATATAGCCTCACCATAACTTGCTGGTGCATTAATCTCATAACTCAGCTCACCCGTAAAACTTATTCTCATAATTCTACATTTGATTTTATCAATTAATACCTCTTTAAATGACATGTGTGGAAATTTGTCATCAGATAAATCTAAATCAGGAATAATTTTATTCAAAATTTTTTTAGAGTTAGGACCACACAAACTAGCTGTTGCAAAATGATCTGTAACAGAAGTTAGATATACATCTAATTCTGGCCATTCAGTCTGAAGGTAATCTTCAAGTTTCCCCAAAACATTTGCAGCACCACCTGTTGTAGTAGTCATAATATAATGATTTTCACCTAATCTTGTCGTTACACCATCATCATAAACCATACCGTCCTCATTAAGCATCAATCCGTATCTACATCTACCAATAGCAAGTTTTGACCATGCGTTAGTGTAAACTCTATTTAAAAATTCTGAAGCATCACTTCCCTGAATATCAATTTTACCTAAGGTAGAAGCATCTAATATTCCAGCACTCTTTCTAGCTGCTTTACTTTCCCTTTGTACAGCTTGATGCATTGTTTCACCTTCCTTAGGGTAATACCAAGATCTTTTCCACTGACCAACATTTTCAAATTTAGCTTTATTTTTAATGTGCCAATCATTCATAGGGGTTCTTCGGAATACATCAAAAAATTCTCCTACATTTCTTCCAACAATAGTTCCAAATGTTAAAGGAGTGTATGGTGGTCTAAAAGTTGTCGTCCCTAATTCTCCCATTTTTACACCTGCTGTATCTGCAATGATTCCTAAAGCATGCATATTTCCAAGTTTACCTTGGTCAGTGCCCATTCCTGTTGTTGTATATCTTTTAACATGCTCGATTGATCTAAAACCCTCTCTTAATGCGAGCTTTATATCTTTTGCTGTTGCATCATTCTGGTAATCGACGAAAGGCTTAGTTTTACCAATAGTCTGATCAGAGGGTAAAAGCCAAATATTTCTTTTTGAAGTTTCATGATCATTTTCTAAAGTAATATCTTCAAAATCAGTTTTGTTGATGTTTAAAAAATTTTTTAATTTATAATTTAAATTTGTAATTATTTCATCTAGTTCAAAGTCGCCCCCACAGGATCCAACACTAATTTGTTCTTTGGTATCGGTTTTAGGAATAAAAATTTTTCGTTCTTCATTAAAAGTTAGTTTGCTACCAGATTGTGTGTATAAATGCACGGCAGGTGTCCAACCGCCTGCAATACCTAAGCAATCACAAGAAATAGAAATTTTACTACCAGTAACCGATGTACCGTCATTTGAAAGTTTCATTATAGATACGCTACTTATTCGTTTGTACCCTCTAGTATCAACAATTGAATACGCCCAGTATATTTTTATACCAGCATCATTAATTTTTTTAATTATTTTTGCATCAGAATTTTCTCTGATATCTATAATAGCTTCAACCTTAATTCCTTTATTGTGCAATGATAAAGCACTTTCATAAGCACTATCATTATTTGTAAAAAAAATGTTTTTAGTACCACATGCAACACCATAAAAATTACTATATTTTTTAACAGCTGAAGAGAGCATGATACCAGGTCTATCATTATTATTAAAAATCAAAGGTCTTTCTAGTGCACCTGTTGCTAAAATCACTTTTTTAGCTCTAATTTTAAGAAGTCGTTGTCTAATTTTATTTTTTTTATTCTTTTTGTCTAAATGATCTGTTAAATTTTCTCTAGCAAGTAAATAATTATATTGATGATATGCAGCTACGCTTGTTCTAGTTTTAATCTCAAGATTCTTAATATTTTTAAGTTCATTAATTTCTTTTTTTAACCATTCAGATGCTAAATTATGATTAATTTTATTGTATTCATTTGCTTCAAATATTGTTGATCCACCAAGTTCATTCTTTTCATCTAAAAGTAAAGTTTTGAAATTATTTTTTGCTGAGTTTTTTGCTGCTAATATTCCAGATATACCGGCACCCACAACTAATACATCACAATGAATATTTCTATGGTCGTATATATCGGGATCTCTTGTATTTGGAGATTTGCCAAGGCCAGCAGAATGTCTAATAAAAAATTCATACTTCTCCCAAAAACTTTTAGGCCACATAAAAGTTTTATAATAAAAGCCTGCTGGAAAGAGGGGTGCTAGAAAATTGTTTATTCCACCTATATCAAAATTAACACTTGGCCAACAATTTTGGCTAGATGCTTCTAAACCTTCATAAATTTCTATTTCTGTTGCTCTTGCATTTGGTTCTGTAATATTTGAATTAGGATTTACTTGAACGATTGCATTCGGTTCCTCAGAACCTGATGTCATAATTCCTCTTGGTCGATGATATTTAAAACTTCTACCAACTAAATGAACATTATTTGCTATTAAAGCAGATGCTAAAGTATCTCCTTTAAAACCATAGTATGTTTTTCCATCAAACTTAAATGAAATTCTATTAGTCTCATCTATAAATTCACTTGATTTTACCCTTAGATTTTGTGTCATTTTATTGTGTTGGTGGTTTTTCACCCATTTTATAAATTGCTTTTATTTCATCATTAGATGTATCTCTAGCCATATTAAACCATTTACGACAACCATGAGCATGGTTCCATCTTTCAAACTGCACACCTTTAATATTTTTTCTCATAAATAAATATTCTGCCCATTCATCATCACTTAATTCAGTTGGTTGTTTGGGTCTTTCAATGTGAGCTTCTCCACCAGCTTTAAATTCTTGCTGATCTCTTTCTCCACAATACGGACAATTAATTAAAAACATTAATGTGCAACAGCTGCAGCACCATGTTCATCTACAAGGTCACCACTTACAAATCTATTCAAATTAAATGCAGCATTCAGTTTATGAGGCTCGTCATTAGCAATAGTATGAGCAAATAAATCTCCAGAACCAGGTGTTGCTTTAAATCCACCTGTACCCCAACCACAATTAAAATATAATCCTTTGATTGATGTTTTGCTTAGAATAGGACTTGCATCTGGACATATATCAACAATTCCACCCCATTGCCTTAGCATTCTCATACGACTAAAAATTGGATATAATTCTAAAATTGCATTCAAAGTGCCTTCTACAATTTGATGACTACCTTTTTGAGAATAAGAAATATAATCATCTGTACCAGCACCTATAACTAGCTCACCTTTATCTGATTGACTAACATATGCATGTACAGCATTTGACATAACAACAGTGTCAATAATTGGTTTCACAGGTTCAGAAACTAAAGCTTGCAAGGGTTTACTTTCAAGTGGAAGTTTTAAACCTGCCATATTAGCAACTACGCTAGAATGTCCTGCTGCAACTACACCAATTTTTTTAGTTTTAATAAATCCTTTTGTTGTTTCTATACCCTCAACTGTATCACCACTTCTCTTGATACCTTTAACTTCACAGTTTTGAATGATATCAACTCCCATTTCATCTGCACCCCTTGCATATCCCCACGCAACTGCATCATGTCTAGCTGTACCAGCTCTTCTTTGTAAAGTACCACCCAAAACAGGATATCTAATATCTTGTGATGTATTTATAATTGGACAAAATTTTTTTACTTCCTCAGTGTTTAAATAAACTGCATCTATTCCATTCAGTCTGTTAGCGTGAGTTCTTCTTTTTAAATCTCTCACATCTTGTAAATTGTGAGCAAGATTCATTACACCTCTTTGACTAAACATAACATTATAGTTCAGTTCTTGTGATAAACCTTCCCATATTTTTAAGGCATGATCATACAAACCTGCACTAGCATCCCATAAATAATTTGATCTAATAATTGTTGTATTACGACCGGTGTTTCCACCACCAATCCAACCTTTTTCTAATACAGCAATGTTTTGCATATTATGTTTTTTTGCTAAGTAATATGCTGTTGCTAAACCGTGACCACCACCACCAATTATTACTGCATCATATTCTTTTTTAGGTACCGGATCTTTCCAGGCTCTTTGCCAGTTTTCATGATATGACAAAGCATTTTTAAATAAAGAAAATATAGAGTACTTATTTCTCATAATAATTGAATAATTACTTTATAAACATTGAATTTTCAATACAATCGCTTAATACACAATGTCATACGGAAGAGTGGGTGAGAGGCTGAAACCAGTCGTTTGCTAAATGACCGTGCGAGGAAACTTGTACCGAGGGTTCGAATCCCTCCTCTTCCGCCATTAAAATAGAGGACGATCTTTAAAGAAATCTCTCATTGGAATAGGTCTTTGTTCTAATATATATCGGTAAACATTGTAGTTTTCCATTACCCGCTGAACATAGTTTCGTGTTTCCCTAAATTTTATTAACTCAACCCAATCAACATAATTGATTTGTTTCTTTTGTGGATTTTTATTAATTTTTTTCCAATACTTAACTCGGTTTGGTCCTGCATTATAAGCGGCAACTGCAAAAGGGTATGCACCATCATATTGTAAGATAAGGCCTGCAATATAATGAGAGCCTAAATTAATATTATATTCAGGATCAGTAGTTAGTCTTGATTTTGAATAAGGAAGTTTTGCTTGTTTAGAAACTAATTTTGCAGTGTACGGCATTAGTTGCATTAATCCTTTTGCACCTGCGTGACTGCTGGCTTCTAAATCAAACTCACTTTCTTGTCTTATAATAGATAAAATTAAAGCGCTATCTGGAATTTTTCTTCCATTAATACTTTTTGGAGTACTAATTATTGGATAATTAAATTTATTATGAAATCTTTTTTGATAGGAAGCAATTTTAGAAACTTGTATAGCAAAGTCATATCTATTTATATTTGTTGCAAGTTCAGCTGCTAGTATTTCACTACCTTTGGAAATATCATCATTGGCTAGATGTCTTAAAATAAATTTAGTATATTTATCTTTTTTAAGCTCATCTAAAAGATAAGTAATCTTAACCAGTTCTTTATTAAAAAAAATAAGTCGATATTTTTTATCAACTTCCATGTCATTATTAAGTTCAAATTTTCCATTTGGATTGATCTTTAAAAATGCTAATTGACCATAATAAGTAGTTAAATATTTTGATGCTTCTAAATACCATTTATTCGATTGCTCTTTATCTCCAAGTTTCTCATATGCACTAGCAAGCCAATAAGCTCCTCTAGAAGTACTAATTGGATAGTTAACATTATCATAAAAATTTTTAAAATGATTTTTTGCTGTTAAAGGATCATTTAAAAAACTCAAAGCTATCCAGCCACTCATCCACTCTGCTGCTGCAAAGTCTGACCCTTCAGTCATACCGTGATTACTTGATATTTTATAAGCAATTTCGTATTTTTTTTTATAAATTAGAGCCCGTGAAATTATTTCTCTTTCTTTCCACCATTTTTCTGGCATTACTAAATAATCTTTATCATTTCTAATTTTAAGTAGAATTTCTGTTGAAGAGTCTACACGACCTTTTTTTCTTCTCCATTTCAAACGATCATAATTAAGACCTGCATCATTTTTAAATTTTTGTGGTACATTTTTAATTGCTTGGTCAACTCCATATCCCTTACTTATTAGTATTTGTCTGGCCGTATATAGAAGCTCATAATCTTTTGGTAAATATCTTGTTAGTCTTTTAAGATCCCAATGCTTTCCATTCCACGCAAGGTAATCAGCTCTTTTAATATAATCATCAGCATTTAGACTTTTTTTAAATTTCTTTCTAAAAAACTTTAAATCATTCCTAGATAACTTTGCTGTAATCCAACCTTCTTTAATTAAATTTGTACCCTTAGATTTATCACCAATTAATAGGTGACTTTCACCTAATATCATTTTACCATATCCACTAAGCGGTTTGTTAGCTCCAAACCATGTAATGATCTTCTTGGGCGAAACATTAGCCGTAGACAATTTATGTTCTGCTAAATATCTTAATCTATCAATTCTTGGATATTCAGGATTACTGTCTATAAAAACCTTATAATCGTAAAAAGAGGCTTGATTTCCAGTTGTTAGTAGATGTCTCCACTGAATAAAATTATAAATAGATTTATCCTTAGCTTTTTTGGAAATATTTAAAGCTGAAGTCCATTTACTTTTTTGCATTTCAGAAATCGCTTTTTTTGCCAAACTAAAATCTTTTTTACTATAATATTTAGATATTTTAATATTTTTAGTAGTTGTTACTCCTGCAACACTTGGTTTTTTTTTAGGAATTTTAAAACTTAACTTTTTCTCTTTTATTTCCTTAACAATAACCTTTTTTTCAACCTTTTTTAATTTTGTAGGTTTTTTAAGAGGAGTAATAATATTTTTTGATATTTTTTTAATTATTTCTTCTGATGATAAAGTAGGTTTTTGAGGAGGAACAATTTGTATTGTCTCTGCGTAAATGTTAGTTATTTTAAGAGAAACAAATAAGACCATTCCAAGAATAAATAATATTTTTTTGCACATAATCTTTTAGTATATGAATCTCTAAACTATGTTATAAGTATTTATGTTTAAAGGATCAAATGTTGCCTTAATCACTCCATTCAAAAATAATGGTCTAGATGAAGATGCATATATAAAGCTAATTCATTTTCATATTAACAATGGTACGTCTGGACTAGTCCCTGCTGGTACTACTGGAGAATCTCCAACCCTCAGCCATACTGAACATGAGCGTGTGATTGATTTATGCATTAAAGAGAGTAATGGAAAAATACCAGTTATTGCTGGTACGGGCTCTAACTCTACTGAGGAGGCTATTTCTCTAACTTCTCATGCTGAAAAGGCAGGTGCAAACGGTGCATTAATTGTAACACCATATTACAACAAGCCCACTCAAGAGGGACTATATCAACATTATAAAGCTATTAATGATAAATGTGGAATTCCTATTATAATTTATAATATACCAGGTAGGTCAGTAATTGATATGTCAGTTGATACAATGGCAAGACTATATGAATTAAAGAATATTGTTGGTGTAAAAGATGCCACTGGTGATTTAGACAGAGTTGATCAACAGTTAAAGAAAATGGGTAATGAATTTATTCAATTAACAGGAAACGATGATAACGCATTTGAATTTAATAAAAGAGGAGGCGTTGGGACTATTAGTGTAACTGCAAATATAGCACCAAAGCTCTGCTCAGAATTTCAAAAAAATTCAACATCTAAAAATAATGAAAATCTTGCTAAAGCAAAAGAATTAGATGACATTTTGCAACCAGTACATACTGCAATGTTTGTAGAGAGCAACCCTAGTCCAGTAAAATATGCTGCCAAACTAATGAATTTGTGTGAGGATGAAGTTAGATTACCATTGGTTAAAGTTACAGAAGAGACTAAAACTATTATAAAAAAAGCCATAGAGTCTGCAAAACTTATTTAATGAACAAAAAAACCAATTCTGGTTTAAAGATTATTTGTTTAAACAGAAAAGCAAGTTTTAATTATTTTTTTGAAGATATTTTAGAGGCTGGAATTGTTTTAAAAGGTTCTGAAATTAAGTCCATCAGAGATGGTAAAGTTAATATAGCGGATGCATATGCAGTTGAAAAAAAAGGTGAAATAGTACTTATTAATTCACATATTTCTCCATATAAACAAGCAAGCTATTCAAATCACAATCCAACAGATGAAAGAAAACTTTTGTTAAACAAAAGAGAGATAAACAAACTTATCGGAAAAATGCAAAGAGACGGCTTAACCATTGTACCTACAAAAATGTATTTTAAAAAAGGTAAAGCTAAAATTGAACTAGCAGTTGCTAAAGGAAAAAAACAATACGATAAAAGAGCAACAAAAAAAAACAGAGATTGGAACCGTGAAAAATCCAGATATATCAGAAAATCTAGCTAAAATTGTTTATTTAGGCATAGGATCAAATCTTGGTGTTAGAAGTGAAAATATTGAAAAAGCTAAATTTCATTTAAAAAAAAATAACATAAAATTTATTTCAATTTCAAAATACTATGAAACACCATCATGGCCTAACCCCAATTATCCAAAATATTTGAATATAGTACTGAAAATTATTACTTATGATGATCCTTTAATTTTACTCAATATTTGTAAGAAAATTGAGATTAGTTTAGGTAGAAAAAAATCAAAAAAAAACTCTCCTCGTATATGTGATATTGACATTATTGATTATCATGGAATGAAATTAAATATCAAAAGTAAGCTAAATTTACCTCATAAAAGAATGCATAAAAGAAATTTTGTTTTACTACCCTTGTTTGAGATTGAAAAAAACTGGAAACACCCATCTAAAAAATTAGATATTAAGACCCTAATTTCGCTACTTCCTGTGGACGATATTACATCTATTAAACAAATTTAATTTAATGATATAGTAAAGAATGTTGAATTCTAATGAACTTATAAATAAAGTTAAAGTATATAATAAATTTCTTAATCATGAGAGATTAGATAAAGCATATAACTTTGCTATTAAGGCACATCAAAATCAAAAAAGAGCATCTGGTGACCCTTACTCTGTTCATCCGATTGAGGTTGCAAATATTCTTACTGAATTAAAATTAGATAGTGCAACTATTACTACCGGATTATTACATGATACAATTGAAGATACTGTTGCTACATATGAGACAATTAAAAATGAGTTTGGACCTGAGGTAGCAGATTTAGTAGATGGAGTTACTAAAATTTCTGTTTTTGAAAACACTGCAAGTTTTAACTCAAAAGCAGAAAATTTTAGAAAATTAATTTTAGCAACTTCTAAAGATATTAGAGTTTTATTAGTAAAAATTGCTGATCGACTTCATAATATGAGAACCATCAAAGCAATTACTAAGGAAGATAAAAGAAAAAGAATTGCACAGGAAACAATGGAAATTTATGCACCACTTGCAGACAGAATGGGAATGCATAGAATCCGTGATGAGCTTGAAGATTTATCTTTTGAAATTTTAAATAATGATGCAAGAAAATTAATTAAAAAAAGATTGGATGAAATAAAACTCGATAAGAAAAATTTATTTGAAGAACTTTCTTTTGAGTTAAGCTCTATTTTAAATGAAAATCATATCAACGCAGAAATTTATGGAAGAGAAAAAACTCCATTTTCAATTTGGAGAAAAGTTCAAAAAAAAAGAGTTTCTCTAGAACAAGTAACCGACATTATTGGATTTAGAGTAATTTTAAAAAATATTGATGATTGTTATAAAACGCTAGGAATATTCCATAAAAAATGGAATTGTATTCCTGGAAAGTTTAAAGATTATATATCTTCTCCTAAAATTAACGGTTATGAGTCTATTCATACTTCAGTAATTGGTTCAAACAAGAAACCAATTGAAATACAAATAAGAACAAGTGAAATGCATGAATTTGCAGAAAGAGGTATAGCATCACATTGGAAATATAAATCTTCAGAAAAGTTTAATTCATTAAGCTGGAAAGAATATGATTGGTTAAAAGATTTAGTTGAAATTATAGAAAAAAATGAAAATCCAGAGCATTCATATGAATACACCAAACTTCAGATGTTTCAGGAAAATGTTTTTTGTTTTACACCTAAAGGTTCAGTGATCAAATTACCTAAAGAAGCTACTGCTATTGATTTTGCTTATGCTGTACATACAAAAATTGGTAACTCTGCTACTGGATGTGAAATAAATGGAAACAAAAGCGATCTACAAACAATTCTGCATAATGGTGATCGTGTAAATATCATTACATCAAAAAATAATTCCCCATCACTACACTGGATACCTACCACCAAAACTGGAAAAGCGAGAGCGGCTATAAGACGTTATTGGCATGATAAAGGTGAGCAAAAAGAGGAAAAAATTAAAAGATATAACACAACATTATGGATGTCATTACCTGATAAGCCGGGTCAACTCGGAGACATCAGTTCATTAATTGGAAGTCATAAATTAAATATCTCTAGTTTAGAGATGGTAGGTAAAAACCCAAACTATATTAACTTTAAATTTAAATTAATTATAAGAAACCTAAAAAATTTCACAAATTTTATTGCAGTGCTAAAGCAAAAGAGTATAAAATTTAAGATAATTAGACACGAAGAAAAAAGAAATGCTTTCACACAAAAAATCCTTAAATATTTTAAAAAAAACTAATGCATTATTGGAAGGTCACTTCATTTTATCATCAGGCTTGCATTCATCAAAATATATTCAATGTGCAAAACTTCTAAGTTTCCCAAACTTAGCTGAAAATATTTGCAAATCTCTAGCAAACCAAATTAAAAAAAAATATAAAAAAATAGACCTAATACTTTCTCCAGCGATGGGTGGAATCATTATAGGTTACGAAATAGGCAGACTTCTAAGAAAAGAAACAATTTTTTGTGAGAGGGTTAAAGGAAAATTTACACTCAGAAGAGGTTTTAATATCAAGAAAGGTGCTAGAGTTCTAATTATTGAAGATGTTATTACTACAGGCAAATCAAGTTTAGAATGTGTTAAGCTAATAAAAAAAGCAAATGCTAAATTATTAGGATTTGCATCTATCATAGATAGATCTTCCAAAAATTCTTTAAAAATAAAAACTAAGGTTGTTTCTCATTTGAAAATAGATGTGCCTGTATACAGCCCCAAAAAATTACCTGAAACACTTAAATCTGTACCTATAACAACACCAGGAAGTAGATTCATTAAGTGAAAAGATTAGGTGTAAATATTGATCACGTTGCAACATTAAGAAATGCAAGAGGTGAAAAACATCCAGACCCAATCAGTGCTGCATTATACGTAGTCAAGTGTGGAGCAGACTCCGTAACAATACATTTAAGAGAAGATAGAAGACATATAAATGATAAAGATGCAAAAAGGATATGTAATTTGAAAAACGTATTGGTTAATCTTGAAGTTTCAATGAATGAAAGTATTATATCAAACGCCCTAAGAATTAGACCAAATTATATCTGTATAGTACCAGAAAATAGAAAAGAAATTACAACTGAGGGAGGTTTAAATTTAAAAAAAAATTTCAATAAATTAAAAAAAATAATTTTTAAATTTAAAAAGGCTAAAATTAGAACTAGTTTATTTATCAATCCCTCTGTAAATGATGTTAAACTTTCTAAACTGCTTGAAGTAGATTGTGTTGAAATCCATACTGGAAAATTATCAAATAATGTTAAGTCAAAACAAAAACATAACAAAGAACTTAATAGAATTAAAAATAGTTCTAAGATTGCAAATTCTTTAGGTATAGAGGTTCACGCTGGGCATGGTTTGGATTATAAAACCACAAAATTACTCTCAAAAATAAAAGAAATTCATGAATATAATATTGGTCATTTCATAATAGGGGAGTCTGTATTTTATGGTTTGTCTAAAGTAATTAAAAATTTTAAAAAATTATTGAAATAATATGAAAATTCTTGGGATTGGAGTCGACATCATTGATAACAAAAGAATCAAGGAATCCATTAAGAACAATAAATTTAAAAGACGAATTTATAGTAGTAACGAAATTAAATTATCAAAAAAAACCAAAAATAAAGTCGCTTTTTTTTCGAAGAGATTTGCAGCTAAAGAAGCTTTTTCTAAAGCATTAGGTTCTGGATTTTCTTCTAATTTAAACTTTAAAGACATTGAAATCACAAATGATAAAAAAGGTATGCCTAGATATGTTGATAATAAAAAAATTATGAAAATTGTACAAAAAAAATATAAAATTAAAAAGTTTAATTCTTTTCTATCGATTTCAGATGAAAAAGACTACTCAACAGCCTTTGCAATTATTCAATCTATATGAAACTAGATAAAAATTTTTTTTCTGAAAATATAAAAACTCTATTCTATGCTTTACTGATTGCTATAATAATAAGATCTCTTTTAATTCAACCATTTTATATTCCTTCATCATCAATGGAGCCAACATTACTTGTAGGTGACAGGTTGTTTGTTACAAAATATTCCTACGGATATAGTAAGCATTCTTTCCCTTTTAGTCCTCCGATACTCAGTAAAAGAGTAATGTTCAATAGTCCAGAACGTGGAGATGTAGTTGTTTTCAAAACTCCAGCAGATAATAGAACAGATTATATAAAAAGACTTATTGGTCTACCAGGTGATAAGATTCAATTTATAGACTCCAATCTTTATTTAAATAACAGTGAAATATTAAAGTCAAAAACTCTTAGTAAAAGTAATATTTATTGTGGAAGTGAAATTATTGATATTTTTAAATTTGAAGAAAAATTACCGAATGGAAAAAAATTTCATACTGTCTATCTAAAAGAATACACTTACCAGGATTCAGATATCTTTACTGTCCCTGATAACCATTATTTTTTTTTAGGTGATAATAGAGATTGTTCTAAGGACAGTAGATATTTAACAAGCGTTGGTTATGTTCATAAAGACAATTTAGTTGGTAAAGCTCAATTTATTTTTTTTTCATCAGATAGAAAGATGGGTAGTATTTTTGAATTTTGGAAATGGCATAAGTCAATTAGATTTAATAGAACATTTGATAAAATTAATTGATGAAAATAAACTATCAAAAATTAGAAAAAAAACTGAAAATAAAATTTAAAAATAATGATTTGTTAATTCAATCATTAACCCACAAAAGTTTTAACCCAAATGAAAATAATGAAAAGATTGAATTTTTAGGAGATAGAATACTCGGCCTGGTTATTGCTCAAAAACTTTTAAAAATCTACCCTAATGAAAAAGAAGGTATACTAGATAAAAAATTTGCATCATTAGTAAATAAAAAAACATGTTTAGAAGTTGCCAAAGCAATAGAACTAGAAAAATATATAAAAACTTTCAACTCTAGAAATAAAATTATCAAAATTGAGGACAAAATTATTTCAGATAGTTGTGAGGCATTAATGGGAGCTATTTATTTAGATAAAGGATTAAATATAGCTGAAAAAATTATCTTAAAACTTTGGGGCAGTCATATTGAAAAAAGTGTTGTTACCCAAATTGATGCAAAAACAAAACTCCAAGAACTAGCCTTAAAAAAATTTAAAAAATTACCAACCTATAAAATTATTTCTAATACAGGTCCACGTCATAAACCTATTTTCAAAGTGGGAGTTAAGCTTCCTAATACGAAATTTTTTATATCATCAGGTAAATCAAAAAAAGATGCTGAGCAAAATGCTGCTATCGAATGTCTAAAAAATATAAAATGAAAAAAATATGAATTGGATTGATCAAGGTTTTTTAGTTAGCAAAAGTAGGTATAGTGAAAACTCTATTATTGCTGAATTATATACTTTGGATAGAGGTAAAGTTTCAGGCATTATATTTGGAGGAACATCTAAAAAAATTAAAAATTATCTTCAAGTGGGCAATAAACTCCATGTTAATTATAATTCAAAAAACGATAGTGGAATGGGTTATTTTAAAATTGAAATTTTAAATGCTTACAGTCCATTTTATTTTGATCATAAGCAAAAGCTTTCTTGTATTGCATCAGCAATGAACCTAATAAAAATATTAACTGCCGAAGCTCAGAAAAATAAAAAAGTTTACTCTCTTATTGAAGAACTCTTTGATTTATTAAATGAACAAAACTGGCTAAAAAAATATATTTTCTGGGAATTAGAGT
>CACKYN010000019.1 GCA_902604355.1 uncultured Pelagibacteraceae bacterium | reverse complement strand
AAGAGCATTTTTGAAAGTTTTTATGACATTAGGATTTACCTTTATTTTTTTTCTCAGATTCTGAGCAATATTCTTACCAGTCACAGTCAATAGATTTGTATGAATTTTTTTATTTTTAATTAATTCTTTCATAACTGCAGGAACCCCTCCAGAACTAAAAAAACTTTCCATTAAATATTCACCTGCTGGCTGACAGTTTACAAGTAAAGGAATATTATGACCTAATTTTTGCCAATCAGATAAATTAAACTTAATCCCCATATGCTTTGCTATTGCACTCAAATGTGTTGTACAGTTACTTGATCCTCCAATTGCACTGGCAACAACAACTGCATTTTCAAAAGCTTTCCTGGTCATAATTTTTGATGGTGTTAGATTTTCATGAACCATATCAACAATTCTTTTTCCTGTTTCAAATGAAATTTGTTTTCTTTCTTTATATGGGGCAGGTATGATTGCACATCCAGGCAAAGACATACCTAATGCCTCTGCAACAGAATTCATAGAGGAAGCAGTACCCATTGTATTACAATGACCAACACTTGGTGCTGAGGATGCAGCCATATCCATAAACTCATCATAATTGATTTTACCTTTTGCTAGTAACTTTCGAGCTTCCCAAATTATTGTGCCAGATCCTGCCAATTTACCTTTATAAAAACCATCTAGCATTGGACCACCAGATAAAACAATTGCAGGAATATTTACAGTTGCAGCTGCCATCAAAGCAGCAGGTGTGGTTTTATCACAGCCAGTTGTTAAAATTACTCCATCAATTGGATATCCATACAGAACTTCTACTAATGACAAATAAGATAAATTTCTATCCAACATTGCCGTAGGTCTTTTGCCAGTTTCTTGTATTGGATGAGTTGGAAATTCCATTGGGATACCTCCAGCTTTTTTTATTCCATCCTTAATTTTTTTACTTAATGATAAAAAATGTCTATTACAAGGTGATAGGTCGCTTCCTGATTGAGCTATACCTATTATTGGTTTCCCAGATTGTAAGTCTTTTCTTTTAAGACCATAATTCATATACTTTTCTAAATACAATGCTGTCATGTCAGGATTTTTTGGATTGTTAAACCACTGATCACTTCTCAATTTTGTTTTTCTTTTTTCAGGCATTTAAAATTATTGGTTTGTTTAAAATATAAGTTATATAATAAATTTATGTGTAATCTAATAGTTTTAAATCATAATGACAATTTTGGCGTCATCTAACTGTTCTGTTGGAGATAAATCTTAGAAATGAAAAAAATTGGTTTTATTGGAACTGGTTTGATGGGGTTTCCAATGGCAAAAAATATACTCAAATCTGGTTATAAATTAAAAGCATTTAATAGGTCATTATCTAAAGCTAAGCCATTAGAGGAATTTGGTGCTGAAATTACAATAACATTGAGTGAACTCGTTAAAGATAGCGGAATTATAATTACAATGTTGACTGATGATAAAGCTATTGATGAAGTTATGGGGTGTTCAAATTTCCTGGACTATTTAAAACCTGGATCAATAGTGATCGATATGAGTTCAATTAAACCAATAACTGCAAAAAAACATGAAAAAAATTTAAGTTTAAAAAAAATTAAATATTTAGACGCTCCTGTTTCAGGTGGTACAATAGGTGCAGAGGACGGCTCTCTTGCAATCATGATTGGAGGGGAAAAAAAAGTTTTCAAGGAAGTTGAAGATCTTTTAAAAACCATGGGTAATCCTACATTAGTTGGACCTGTTGGAAGTGGACAAGTATCCAAGTTGGCAAATCAAATTATAGTTGGTTTGACAATAGGAGCAGTTGCTGAAGCTATTACATTGTGTGAAAAAGCAGGTGCAGACCCAACCAAAATGATCAGTGCATTGTCAGGTGGTTGGGCAGATAGTAAAGTTTTACAAACACATGGGAAACGAATGATTGATAAAGATTTTAGTCCAAAAGGTAAAACGTCTACACATTTAAAGGATATGAATAATATTTTAGAATGTGCAAATATTTTTAATACTCATTTACCTATTTCAAATTTAGTTAAAGAAATGTATAAAAACCTAGTTGAAAATGGTTATGGAAATAAAGACCATAGTTCACTTTATAAAGAAATTGAAAGAATAAACAATAAATGAGCAAAAGATTAGAAGGTAAAAAAATTATTGTAACAGCTGCAGGACAAGGAATAGGAAAAGCTACAGCTATTGCATTTCATAACGAAGGAGCTCATGTTATTGCAACCGACTTAAATGATAAAACCTTAACTGATTTAAATAAAGATTTCCCAGATATTCATGTGAGAACATTGGACTCAACTAATAACAATGCAATTTTAGATTTTACAAAATCTTTAGATAAAGTGGATGTATTATTTAATGCGGTAGGATTTGTTCATCATGGAAGCATTCTTGAATGCGAAGAAAAAGATTGGGATTTTTCTAGTAATGTTAACGTCAAATCTATGTACTTTATGTGTAAAGCAATATTACCACTAATGGTCAAGCAAAATGGTGGAAGTATTATTAATGTTTCATCATGTGCTTCCAGCTTAAAGGGTTTTCCAAATAGATTTGTTTATGGAACTACAAAAGGTGCAGTGATTGGGTTAACAAAATCTATAGCTGCAGATTTTGTTAAACAAAACATAAGATGTAATTCTATTGCACCAGGCACAGTTTTTTCTCCATCATGGCAAGATAGAGTTAATCAAAGCCCTGATCCCGTTCAAGCTAAGAAAGATTTTATAGCAAGACAACCCATGGGAAGATTAGGAACAGCTGATGAAATAGCTGCAGTAGCTGTTTATTTAGCAAGTGATGATGCAACATTTACAACTGGAACAACAATTTCTGTTGATGGTGGGATTTCAATATAATTAAATAACAAAAGGAGAATTATGAAATTATTAAGAGTAGGACAAAAAGGAAAAGAAAAGCCAGCTATTTTAGATAAAGATGGAAAAATAAGAGACATCAGCTCTCATATAAAAGATTTAAATCCTAATCATTTAAATTTTGAAACTATTTCTAAATTAAAAGGTGCAGATCTATCATCACTACCAGAACTATCAGTCGATGAAAGAATTGGATCATGTATTACTAAGCCAGGTAAATTTATTGCAATAGGATTAAATTTTTCTGACCATGCAGCAGAAACAGGAGCTGATGCCCCATCCGAGCCAATTGTATTTATGAAAGCCACGAGCTGTATTAATGGTCCAAATGATGACATAGAAATTGTATCTGGATCAAAAAAACTTGATTGGGAAGTTGAGCTAGGAATTATTATTGGAAAAGAAACCAAACATATATCTGAAGATCAATCTCAAGACTATATTTTAGGTTATTGTTTAGTAAATGATATTAGTGAGCGAGAGTGGCAATTAGAAAAAATGGGTCAATGGGTCAAAGGAAAATCTCATGATACTTATGGACCAATTGGACCATACTTAGTAACAAAAGATGAAATCCCAGATGTTAATAATTTAAATATGAGTTTAGATGTTAATGGAAATAAAATGCAGAGAGGAAACACGAATACTATGATATTTAATGTTAATTTTATTGTGTCCTATTTAAGCAAGTATATGTCTCTACAACCAGGTGATATCATTACAACAGGAACTCCTCCTGGCGTAGGTATGGGAATGAAGCCTCAGCAGTTTTTAAAAGCTGGAGATACCATCAGATTATCGGTTGAAAACTTAGGTGAGCAGAACTCTAAAGTTATTGCTCTCTAATTTTCTGTGAAAATTAAAACATCAACTCCAAAAATTTTATGGAAATTAAAATCAAAGTTGGGTGAGGGAACACTTTGGGTTAAAGATCATAATTCAATTTATTTCGTAGATATTAAAAAAAAAACAATTAATTCCTTAAACATTAAAAAAAATAAAAAAAAAATTTATAGAGTTAATAAAGAAATTGGATTTCTTGCACATGTAAAAAATAATATTTTTGTATTAGGATTACAAGGAGAAATCAGAATTCAAAATCTTAAGACTAAAAAAATTTTTGTTTCTATTCCTATAGAGCCTAAAATTAAATTAAATAGAATTAACGACGGTAAAACAGATACAGCTGGAAACCTATGGTTTGGAACAATGGATAACCTCGAAAGAAAACTAGAAAGAGGTTCGTTATATAAATTAGACAAAAATTTAAAGTTATTAAGTGTAGATAAAAAATATAGAATTACAAATGGACCAGCATTTTTAGACCAATTTAACTTTTATCATACAGATAGTTCAAAAAAAAAAATTTATAAAATAAAAATTGATAGTAAAAATAATATAATAAATAAAAAAGTTTTTAAAAAATTTTTGACTAAAGATGGTTCACCAGATGGTATGACTTTGGACAGAAATAAAAATCTTTGGGTAGCACATTATGGTGGTGCATGTATTTCAGTATTCAATCAAAAAGCAAAATTAATTCATAAAGTAAATTTTCCAGCAAAAAATATTACCAATTGTATATTTGGCGGCCAAAATAATAATGAACTTTTTGTGACTACAGCGACCAAAGGTATGAACACTGCAGAATTGCGAAAATATAGATACTCTGGCTCTTTATTTAGTGTAAAAACTAATTCTAAAGGAATTTTACAAAAAAAATTTGTTTTAACAGATGAAAAAACGAGATCTTTATTATGAGAGAATACCTACAAAATTGCTTAGAGAAGATATCAGATATCTTGGAAATATTCTTGGCGAAGTAATTAAAGAGCAAGAAGGTATTAAGTTTTTCAACTTAGTCGAAAATGTAAGGAAACTCTCAAAAGCTGATAAAATAAATCTTAAAAATAAAAATTCTTTTAAAAAACTAGTTAAAATAGTAAGAAAAAGCAATCCAAGAGATACACTTAGACTTACCAGAGCATTTACTCATTTCATAAATTTTATTAATCTCGCTGAGTCAATTGATACTGCAAGAAATTTAGATGAATATGAAACTAAGAGGAAAAATCTAAAATATAATATTTTCATAGAAGAAATATTTGAAAAACTTTTTAAAAATAAAAAAATATCCAATAACAAAATTTATAATCTTGCTAAGAATTTAGATATAGGAATAGTTTTAACCGCACATCCAACAGAAGTTAAAAGAAGAACATTAATACAGAAATATCACAAGATAATTGAAATTTTAGAGCAAAGAGATCTCTATAAATCTAATTCATCTAAATTAATTCAATTAAACAAACAACTATATAACGAGTTTACAATTATTTGGAATACAGACGATCTTAAAAGATCAAAACCTTCTCCATTTGATGAAGCAAGATGGGGTTTAGCCATTATAGAAGATAGTTTGTGGGATACCATTCCTAAAGTTTATAGAAGATTAAACTCTATTTTTTTGAAAAATATGAACAGAGGATTGCCAAAAAATTTTAATCCAATTCAATTTGGTTCGTGGATGGGTGGGGATAGAGATGGAAATCCAAATGTGACTTCAGAAGTTACTAAAAAAGTAATTTTATTATCAAGATGGGAAGCGGCAAAACTATATGAGAAATCTCTGACAAAAATTATTAGATCTTATTCTATGAAAAAATGTTCAAAAAAAATAAGTTCTAAAGTTGGAAAAACTTTTGAGCCGTATCGAGTTTTTTTAAGACCTCTAAGGGATAAACTGAGATTAACTCATAGGTCTATAGAACAATATTTTATTAATAAAACACCTTTAGATAAAAAAATATTATTAACTTCTACTGAAGAAATTTTAAAGCCTTTGAGAGTTGTAAGAGAGTCTTTAGAGCAAAATCAAAACGAAAATGTTGCAAGTGGAGATTTACTAGATCTTATGAGAAGAGCAAAATGTTTTGGCATAAATCTTGCAAGACTAGATATTAGGCAAGAATCTTCTCGACACACGCAATTGATTGCTGAATTTGTTAAAAAGAAACATAATAAAAATTATTTAAAATTCACTGAAGATGAAAAAGTTAATTTTTTAAAATCTAAATTAACCTCAAATAAAAACTTTATTAATAAATTTAAATTTTCTAATAAAGAAAACAATGAAGTTTGGTCCACTTTAAAAATACTTGCCGATGAACCCTCTGAGTGTTTAGGTGCATATGTAATTTCCATGACAACATCTGTGTCAGATATTTTATCAGTTTCATTTTTACAAAAAGAGGCCAAAATAAAAGATAAATTGAGAGTTGTCCCATTATTTGAAACATTGGATGATTTAATTAATGTAAAACCAGTGATGGAAAATTTATTCTCAAAAAAATGGTACAGAAAATTAATAAATAATAAACAAGAGGTGATGATAGGATATTCAGACTCTAGCAAAGATGCTGGAAAAATTTGTGCAAGTTGGCATCAATATAAAGCTCAAGAAGAAATTGTTAAATTAGGAAAAAAATTCAATATAGATGTAACTTTTTTTCATGGAAGAGGAGGTTCACCTGGAAGAGGGGGAGGTCCAATCCAAGCTACTTTAAGATCTCAACCACCAAATTCAGTGAATGGGAAAATAAGGATCACTGATCAGGGAGAAGTTATTCAGCAAAAATATGGTTATGAACCTATAGCTGAATATAATCTATGTAGTTACATTGGTGCAGTGACTGAGGCAACACTTAATCCTCCACCTGTACCCAAACAAAACTGGAGAGAACTTATTGAAAAAATGGCTGATATTTCTAAAAGTTCGTATAGAAAAAATATTAATCAAAGTTCAGAATTTATTAAATACTTTAAAACTGTTACCCCAAGTGCAGCTCTTGGAAAATTATCAATTGGATCTAGACCAGCAAAAAGGAGAAATATTGACAATATTAAGAGTTTAAGAGCTATCCCTTGGGTTTTTGCTTGGACACAAATAAGGTTGATGTTGCCAGCTTGGCTCGGTAGTGCAGAGGCATTAAGATATGGGTATATAAAAAAATTTAGAAAAACATTAATTGATATGGAAAAAAATTGGCCTTTTTTCAATTCAATGTTAGATATTCTTGATATGGTAATTACTAAAGTTGATCCAGAAGTTTCAAAAATTTATGAAGCATATTTAGCTGATAATACATTAAAAAGAGTTGGAAAAAAATTAAGATTTCAATTTGATGCAATAAAAATCTTAAATAAAAAAATTACTACAAAAGAAATTATTTTAACACGTAAGCAATTTAGAACTTTAATAATGGTTAGAGCTATATACTCTGAAGTACTCAATATTATTCAACCAATAGTAATGTTTAAGCTCAAAAAAAATAAAAAAATATCTGAAAAAAAATATTTGAATGATGCTCTTCTGACATCAATAGCTGGAATATCAGCTGCTATGAAAAATACGGGATAGATGTTTGAATATTTAATCGCTTTTGGTGCAGGCCTAATAAGTTTTTTATCACCATGTGTATTGCCACTTATCCCTGGATATGTTTCCTATGTCTCAGGTCAATCGCTTCAAGAAATAATAGAGTCTAAAAAAACTAACTTTTTTCCTTTAGTTTTATTTTGTTTAGGATTTTCAACTGTATTTGTACTTTTGGGAGCATCAGCATCTTTTCTTGGTCAAGCACTTTTACAAAATTCAGAAATTTTAAGAATTTTTGCAGGGATAATAATTGTTATATTTTCATTTCAATTACTTGGAATTATAAATATTTCATATCTCAACTTTGAAAAAAGATTTGATGCAAAAGAATCTAGAAATATTTTATTTCCATATATAATTGGACTTGCATTTGGTTTTGGATGGACTCCTTGTATAGGACCAATATTAGGTTCTATTTTAGCATTAGCCTCGATTGAAGAGACATTATCTAGAGCAATAATATTATTGATATCCTATTCATTAGGCCTTGCTATACCTTTTGTATTATCAGGATATTTAATTCAGAGATTTCTATTATTTTCTAAAAATTTTAGAAAAAATATAAATTTGATCTCAAAAATAGGTGGAATAACTCTTTTAATTACAGGTATTTTAATTTTAACTAATCAGCTACAAGCAATTGGCTTCTATATAATTAAAGTTTTTCCTTTTATGCAAAATTTCGGCTAAAAAGGAATAATGAAAATCTATCAAATAGACTCAAGTGCTAGGAAAAAAGGTTCAACCTCAAGAGCACTAGCTAAAAAATTGTTGGATAAAATAAAAAAACCTGGTGACGAAGTACTTTACAGAGATTTAGATGAAGAAATGCTTTTTGTAAGCGGCTTAACAGAGTCTGGGATGAAAATTGATGAAAAAGATCAAACAGAACATCACAAAAAAATGTTTGAGTTGTCAGACCAACTAGTAAAAGAGCTTAAAGAGAGTGATATTATTATTATCTCGGCTCCTATTTATAATTATGGTCCACCAGCAACCTTAAAAGCTTGGACGGATTTAGCTGCTAGAATTGGAGAAACTTTTAAATTTAAACCAAATGGAAGAAGAGAAGGACTTTTAAAAAACAAACATGCTTATTTGGTCATTACCTCTGGTGGTACCAAACTTAATAGTGCGGAGGATTTTTTAACGCCGTGGTTAAAATTTATTTTAAATTTCTTTGGTATAGAAAAAGTAGATGTAATTAGTGCTGATCAAATGGCTTTGGATTATAATAAATCTATTAAAGATGCAGAAGCTCAAATTGAAAATTTGTTTAAAGATTGAAATAAATAAAATTAAAAATTAACTTTATTAGATTTTAATTTAATAGTATGAACTCTTTGTGAAAAATTTTGACACAAAAAAATATCCAATATTTGCTAAATTTTTAAATCAATTGGCTAAAGATCTTACTAATTTTTATTATTCTAAATTAAATAGAACCTTTAAAGTATCAAATAAACTTGAAGGAAAAGGATACGACCCTGTAACAACATCTGACAAAGCATTTGAAAAATTCATAATATCTAAAATTAAAAAAAAATTTCCAAACCATCAAGTTATAGGTGAAGAGTTTGGACATAAAAAATCAAATAGTGAATTTACATGGGTAATCGATCCAATTGATGGAACAAGATCGTTTGTAATAGGAAACCCAACTTGGAGTAATCTTGTCTCTTTAAATTACAAAGGATATCCAATTTTAGGATTGGCAAATTTTCCAATCTTAAAAAAATATTATTTAAATTATTCAGATAAAGATGCCTATGTAGTAGAAAACGGTCAAAAAAGAAAACTTAAGGTCAATAAAAAAGCAACTTTTAAAAATGTAAAAGTATCTGCTGCATTTCATGGATCATTGTCTCTAAATAAGCAAAAAAAAATACCTCAAATTTTAAAATTAATGCAATTTCCATGCAGTGATGCTCTAAGCTATTCACATTTGGCAGAGGGAAGACTTGATATTGTAATTCAATGTTCAAATAAAATTTGGGATATTCACCCTTTAATACCTATCATAAAAGCTGCAGGTGGTTACCTCAATACGTGGGATAATAAGGATGCAATAAAAGGTGGAAATATTTTAGTTTCATCAAACAAAATTATTCACAATAAATTTTTGAAATTATTAAAAGCTGTTTGCTAAAAGTTTCTTGTAACAATGAATCTAAAATATATTTTTAAAATTTTAGAAAAAAATGAATGGAATAATGCCAAAAAAAATGGGAATTTCTCTGGTACTGCGCAAGATTTAAAAGATGGGTACATTCATTTTTCTGAGGAAGAACAAGTTCATGAGACACTCAAAAAACATTATGACAAGCAAGAGAATTTAATTCTGCTAAAAGTTCATACACTAAATCTTAAGCATCTAGTATGGGAGAATGCATCTAATGGATATATGTATCCTCATTTGTATTCTACTTTAGATATTGATAATGTTGAGGAAGAATTCGAACTGATTTTAAATAAAGACGGAACTCATCTGTTACCAGATTTTCTCTAGTAATTATTAATTACTAATCTATTTGTCCTAAATAATTAACCATTATTACCCCAATTATAATTAAGATAATTCCAATAATCCCATAAAGATTTGGAATTTGGTTAAATTTTAAAACAGCAAACAAAACAACGCCTGTCACAGTTAACCCACTATAAGTTGAATAAGCAAATCCGACAGGAATCGCTGACATAGCCTTCGCTATTGAGAACATAGTAATGCACATAAATAATATACATAGGACAGATGGTGTTAATTTTGTAAATCCTTCAGAAATTTTTGCAAAACTATTTGAGGCTATTCCAAAAATAATACCATTTGCTAAAAATAAATATCCCAATAAGGGTTTCATAATCATTCCTTAGATGCAATTTTGTGAACTATAGGTCTTATAATTGGAGCTAATAAAAAAGCAGCTACCAAGGCAACTGGAAAAGCAAACATCCAGGAATAAAACCATCTATTAACAAAACCATCAGCTATACCTGTATTTATAGCAACTATGATACCACTCATTATAAAGCTCATACCAAAAGACATAAAAATAATAAAAAATATTTGAGCGTATTTTTTTGGAAACATATTTAATTTTTTCCTAATAAGTTTACCATTAATACACCAGTGATAATAAAAGCTAAGCCAATTAATGAATATAAATTTAGTATTTGGTTAAATCTAATAACACCAACAACAACAGTTGCTATAATTGTTAATCCTGCAAATGAAGCATAAGTTATACCCATTGGTATATTTTTCATAACTAAAGAAAGTGCATACATACACAAGACTATTGTGATAGCAGTAATTACACTTGGTATGAAAAGTGTAAAACCCTCAGCACTTTTTGCAAAACTATTAGAAGTAACACCTAGGAAAACAGCAATCCCAAGGAAAAGATATGAAGTAGCAAGACTCATAAAATTACTTTAAATGAATTTTGAGAGAATATATAGAATTATTTAAGAGACCAATTAATGGCATCTTCCATTCTGTCATCACCCCAAAAGAGTTCATTTTTTACAATAAAAGATGGACTACCAAATATTTTATTTTCACGAGCTGAATTTGTGTTTTCATTATATTTTGCCTCTATATTTTCTGACTTTGCTTTAGATATGATTTCATCTTTATTTAAATTTAATTCAGTAGAAACTTCAGAAATGCTAGGCTCAATTGCAGGTTCTTTATTCTCCTGAAACCACTTTTTATAAGTCAACACTACAAATTTTTCTCCCCAGCCTTCTTTAAATCCAAGAATTGCAATTTGGTTTGCTAAATCGAATTCTGATAGAGGATAGGGAACTGGTGTCTTAGCAAAAAAACCATATCCCTCCGCACGTCTTTCAATATCTCTCCACATATAATTAACTTTATTAATTTTGTCTTTTGGAAATGGAATATTATTCATTTCCTTCATAATTGCTCTAACTGAAAAGGGTTTCCAATTAAATTTTACTTGATGTTTTTTCTCAACATCAAGTATTCTGGTCACGGATAGATAGGTATAAGTGCTTCCTATCGAAAAATAAAAATCAATACCACTCACTTACTTTGGCATAGGTGTAGCACCAGTTTCTAAACTAACAATTTTTCCATCTTTATATTTGTAAACGGCCATTACAGCTTCAACATTACCGTCATTAAATGTTACAAAAGCATGGTGAACACCTACTTCATCATTTTCGTAAACTATTCTTACTTTATCTTGATTAATGTCACCGCTCATAGCCCATTTCATTACGTCACCTTTAGTTAAAACATTTCCTGACTTATGCATTGTAAATTTAAAATCATCGTGCAAAAGTTCATTCATTGCTGCTTCATCTTTATTTTTTAAAGCAGCGCTATATTTTTCTAATATCGACATTTTTATGCTCCTTGTATTATTATCCCATTAGTATTTGCATTAACTAATCGGATTTTTTTTATTGGTTGATATTCCTCCGAATTGTACCATTCCAATGCTTTTTTATAGGAAGGAAACTTAATTACAACAGTTCTACTATATTGCCAAGTTCCTTCTATAATTTGGTTTGTACCACCTCTAATTATGTAATCACCACCAAATTTTTCTGCAATAGGTTTAACTTTTTCAACATATTCTTTGTAATCTTCTGGATTAGTTATTTCTATATTGAAAATAGCATACCCAAATTGCATTTTATTAATTAAGCATTAAAATCTATAATGTCATCTGTACACTCAGAAAATTTGTGAGGTTCAAAGAAATCATTCATGGGTGTTAATTGTTTGTTGATCGACTCAGTATCAGTACCTTTCCACCAACAAAACATAGTTAAATTATCCCCTGGAGTATTCCAGCTCATTTGGCACTTCGCATTTTCTCCAGACATTGATTTGACCATATCCTCTTTAGACATTGAGCCAACAACTTCCATCATTTTAGCTTTTGCCTCTTTGGATTTGAATGTGTGAGTTACTATATAATTTTTCATTTTTTCTCCTTTCAAATTAAAGACTTTTCTCTGTCATTTCCCATAGCTGAGCACTTTCTATACATTCTGCATAGATTGCTTTAGCTGTTGGATTATTTCCAGATACAAACTCTTTCATTCCAGCTTCATTATGAACTGTGACCTTAAATAACATACCTGTTTTATCTGGTTTCATTGCACCTATAGTTTTTTCTGGGTAGGCAACACTTTTTCTCACACCCATGCCTTCGTCAGATTGCATCCACCCCATGAAAGTTTCCATTTTACCTTCTTTAAAATTTACTAACACTAGCATTTCTTTATCCATTTTTTCTCCTTTCTTAATTTAATATAAAGTCTGCACTACTTTTTTTACTCGTTCTTCACCGTCTGGAATAGCTGAGTTTACAAAAGTATGACAAGCATCTGTTTTTACTTTGTCATATTTTGCACCATTATATTTATCAACAGCTTTGTTCACACCATCGTCCCATTCCTTTTCAGAAATACCTATTTCAAGAGCATAGGATTTGAGAACTTTAACTGATGCCATTGATTTTTCTTTCATACTGTACTCAAAACTTTCTCCAGGCGGTAAAAAATAGTTTGCCATGTAAATACCACTACATTCCCAAGCTTTAGATTTATCGCTATCCGACATCCCTGCAATTGCGGTTGATGATAGAAGAGCACTAAATAGTAATATCAATGTTATTTTTCTCATTATTTATCTCCTTTTTTAATTAATAAGTAAAACTTCCACTCATTTGATTTAATGAATGTGCCATTCCAGCTTTACCTTTTAAATTTTGTCTACTAGAAAAACCTGTTCCAGAAATTTTTTCATATTTTCCAGTTCCACCAATTATTACAAACTCTCCAGATCCACCTTGGCCTCCAGTTCCTTTACCTTTGTAATTTATGAAAACCTTTTCACCATCCATTAAGTAAAAAGTACACATACCTGTTTCGTCATCAAATTTACCTGCAACTAAAGTTAATCCTCCAATACAGTGCATTGTGGATTTATCAAAAATGCTTCCTTCTTTATCTGAAAGTCCAGCATTACCATCATAAGTAATACTCATATTTCCATTACCAGCGTTCATAATATTCATTGCCCAAGATCCTGCTCCAGAGGCATTAAATTTTCCCGAGTTCGCTAAAGAGTAGCTGCTCAGAAATGTAAATATTAAGCTAAGTATTATTTTTTTCATTTTTCCCCATTAAGTTAAGTTAAATTTTTTTTATGAATGTTATAGATTTATCAAAAACACTGCTCGTGACTTTAGAGCGCAGCTGATATGCAAAAAGTTAATTCTACTTCTACACGAATTTTAATAAGTTTTATTTTTAGTAAACTTTGATATTATTTTTGAATGATTGAAAAATTTAACGGAATTTTTTATTTAATAGTATTTCTAGTTCACTTCATTGGTTTTGCTTATTACGGATTTAGATGTGTTTTTCAAACACAATCATTTTTGAACCAATATGGGATGGATGCTACTGGAGCTAGTATAGTTAGATTTTTTGGATCTATTTTTATAGGTTCAACTGTAATGGCAATATATGTTGGTTTTATTAGACCTAACGGTTTAGAGGCAACTTGGGGATTTTTTAATTTAATTTTCTTACAAAACTTGTCAGCATTTATAGTTGGTTTCTACAGTACAAAAATAAATAAACTTGGGCACACAGATAAGACTTCAGATGAAGCAATTTATGCTCCCTTAGTGCTTACAATCTTAAGTGCGGTTCTTACTTATGGATTAGCTGATAAGATTTATATTTAAAACCAATTAGGTATTGGTAGTCCTTTTTCTTTTAAAAACTCTTTATTAAACATTTTAGTAGCGTATTTATCACTTCTATCACAAAGAATTGTAACGATCGTTTTTCCTGGCCCCAATTCTTTACCCAATCTGATAGCACCTGCAATATTAATCCCACAGCTGGTTCCTAAACTTAATCCTTCATTCTGAATTAAATCATACAGAATTGGTAGAGCCTCTTTGTCATCAATTGAATACGCATCATCTATTTTAGCATCTTTAAAGTTTGCAGTAATTCTACTTGATCCTATACCTTCTGTTATAGATCCACCTTCAGATTTTAACTCACCGTTCTTTATAAAATTGTAAAGTGCAGAACCTTTTGGGTCAGAAAGGAAAATCTTTATATCCTTATTTTTTTCTTTAAGAGCATTACTTACTCCCGAAATAGTTCCCCCAGTTCCTGAAGAACATACAAACCCATCAACTTTACCATTGGTTTGATCCCATATTTCTTTACCTGTTCCTTCATAATGGCCTCTAGCATTTGCTGTATTATCAAATTGGTTAGCCCAAATTACTCCATTATTATTTGAAGGCCTAAGTTTGTCAGCTAATCTTGCTGCAACTTTAACAAAGTTGTCATCGTCTTTATAGGGTTTAGCTGGAACTAATTTTAATTCAGCACCTAGATTTCTTAAAAGATCTTTTTTTTCTTGGGTTTGATTGTCATTCATTACTATGATTGTTTTATAGCCCAATGAATTTCCTAAAAGACCTAATCCAATTCCAGTGTTACCAGCAGTTCCCTCAACAACTGTTCCACCTTTAGCAATTAATTTTTTCTCTTGGGCATCTTTAATTAAAGCAAGAGCTGCTCGATCTTTAACAGAGCCTCCAGGATTTAAAAATTCTGCTTTTCCAAAAATATTACAACCAGTAATTTCTGATGCTGCCCTTAATTTTATTAAAGGAGTATTTCCAATCCCTGAAATAAAATCATTTTGTATATCATTCATTATTCTGATTTTTTATCACTATCAGCGGTAATACCATAAGGTTTAAATTCGCTATCAGCGAGACCAACATTTTTAGCCGGTATACCAACCATCACAGCTTTTTCAGGAACATCTTTTGTAATTACAGCATTTGCTCCGATTTTTGCACAACACCCAACAGTCACTGGACCTAATACTTGAGCACCTGATCCAATTACAACTTCATTTTCAATTGTTGGATGACGTTTAACATTTCTTTGATTATCTGAATTTATTGATGGAGCTATTCCTCCTAAAGTTACCATATGATAAATAGTGACATTGTCTCCAATTTCTGAGGTTTCCCCAATTACAACTCCCATCCCATGATCAATAAATAAATTTTTTCCTATTTTTGCTTTAGGGTGAATTTCAATACCAGTCAAAAATCTTGAAAATTGAGAAATGATTCTTGCAATTAAATCAAATTTTGCTGTAGAAAAAAAATTTGCAATCCTATGAAAAAAAACTGCTTTAACACCAGGGTAAGTTAAAATTAAACTTAATTTTGACTTAGCTGCAGGATCTCGGTCAATTATTGATTGTAAAAAGTTATTCATATTTATGCTAGTTGAATTTAAAATTACAGGTTATATAATGATTATATTCAGTAATTAAAGGATAATTTATGTACAAAAATACGAACTGTTTTCACTTGGCAATTCCATGTGGAGATTTAGAGATAGCGAAAAAATTTTACAGTGAAACTTTAGGATGCAGATTAGATAATTCAGCACAAGAATGGGCTGATGTTGATTTTTGGGGAAACGAATTAACTCTTCATAAAAGTGAGCATAAATTGGATAGTGAGAGACATGATGTCGATATGGGAAATGTCTCAGTTCCACATTTTGGAGTACATTTATCTAGAAAAGATTTTGATAGTTTAAAACAAAGATTAAAAGATAGTGGTACTAAATATTATGATGAGCCTTATTTAAGATTTAAAGGCACTAAATATGAGCAAGAAACTTTCTTTGTTAAAGATCCAAACGAAAATATTTTAGAAATCAAAACTCTTACAGCAAATTCAGAATAATTATTTTTCAATAATTATTTTTAATGGAATTTCTATTATTGGGTTTTTTTACAAGTCTAAGCCTAATACTAGCTATTGGAGCTCAAAATATATTTGTAATAGAGCAAGGCTTAAA
>CACKYN010000018.1 GCA_902604355.1 uncultured Pelagibacteraceae bacterium | reverse complement strand
TTAGTAGGGACTTCTGAAAGGCCCGAGGTAAAAATTGATTGGAGAGTATATACAAAAGATCCTGAAAACCCTTTAATTAGAGATTTAATTATAGAAGGGTTAAGTTTAGCAAGAACACAAAAAGAGGAATTTTCGTCTATATTAAATTCTAATTCTGGAGATATAAATGCTCTATTTAAAACTTTAAAAGAGTTTTCTCAAAATTAATTTATTTGGTGGGCCCGCCAGGACTCGAACCTGGGACCAATACATTATGAGTGTACTGCTCTAACCAACTGAGCTACAGGCCCAAAACATAGAATTAGTTATATCATTTTTAGATAGTTATCAATTAAAGATAACTTTATTATGGTGGGCCGTGTTGGTTACGCTCCAACTACCCCTGCAATGTCAATGCAGTACTCTACTATTGAGCTAACGGCCCATTACTAACTTTCTAAGAAACTTTTAAGTTGCTTTGATCTACTAGGATGCTTTAATTTTCTCAGAGCTTTGGCTTCAATTTGTCTAATTCTTTCTCTTGTTACTGAGAACTGTAGTCCAACTTCTTCTAGAGTATGATCAGTATTCATTCCTACTCCAAATCTCATTCTCAATACCCTTTCCTCTCTAGGTGTTAAGGTAGATAATATTTTAGTAGTCGCTTCACCAAGGTTTGACTTAATTGCTTGTTCGAGAGGTGCCAATGCTTTTGTATCTTCAATAAAATCTCCTAAACTACTGTCTTCTTCGTCTCCCACCGGTTTTTCTAATGAAACTGGTTCTTTTGAGATTTTTAAAACCTTTCTTACTTTATCCAATGGCATTCTAAGTTTTTGAGCCAACTCTTCAGGTGTAGCCTCTCTCCCAAATTCGCTTAGAATTAACCTTTGAGTTCTTACAATTTTATTAATTGTTTCTATCATATGAACTGGGATACGGATTGTTCTTGCTTGATCAGCAATGGATCTAGTAATTGCTTGTCTAATCCACCAAGTAGCATAAGTTGAGAACTTATATCCTCTTCTATATTCAAATTTATCTACTGCTTTCATTAATCCAATATTTCCCTCTTGAATTAAATCTAAAAACTGAAGTCCTCGGTTCGTATATTTTTTCGCAATGGAGATGACTAATCTTAAATTGGCCTCGACCATCTCTTTTTTTGCAATTCTAGATTCTTTTTCACCTTTCTGAACTCTACTTACCAATTTTTTAAAATCTGTTACTGAGATTCCAAGCTTATGACTAATTTCAATTAATCTCTCTCTAATATTTTTAAATTCTTCTTTATTTTTAGTAAAAAATTGTTTCCAGATATTATTGGTATCCAAGAATTTTTTTAGATTTGGATTAATTTCATTTCCAATATAAAATTTAATAAATTCATTTCTTGGAATTTTGTGATCCATTGCAAGTCTTAAAAGATTACCCTCAAGTGAAACAATTTTTTTATTTTCGACATAATGCTTTTGAACAAGCTCTTCTAAAACTGATGGGGACAATTGAAGTGATTTAATATTTTCCAAAATATCACTAACAATTTTATCATGACCTTTTTCTTTTGCAGGTGAAAAATTTTTTGAATTTAAAACACAATCTAATTTTTCTTTTTGGTACTTTATTAATTTTGTGTATTCTTTTGTTAATGTGTTAACAGTTTTCAAAACTTTAGGCTTGATCTCAGTTTCCATTGCAGCAAGAGTGGGATTGAAATCGTCATCCTCATCAGAAGAACCTTCTTCTTTATCAGTCTCACCAGAATTTTTTTGTTTTGCACTTGGACCAGTTGACTCGTCTTCCATGTAATTTGTGTCAATGTCAATAATTTCTCTAACTAAAATTTCATCTTTTTGTAATTTTTCGTTCCATTCAAAAAACTGTTGGGCCGTGATCGGACTTTGGGAAAGTGCAATCAGCATCACATCTTTTCCAGCCTCAATTCTTTTTGCGATTGCAATTTCACCTTCTCTAGAAAGAAGTTCCACACCACCCATCTCACGTAAATACATCCTAATAGGATCATCACTTTTCTCTATTGTCTTACCTTCTTCTTTATTTGAATTTTCTTTTTTTCTTAAGACCTTAAAGTCAGATTTCTTCTCTACCAAAGAAACATGTTCATCTAAGATATGAATGAACGCTTGAGCTAAGTTGTCATCTGATAAATTTCTTTTTCCAAGAGATTTACTTAATTCCTCATATGTTATAAAACCTCTATGAGTTCCTCGACCCATTAATCTAGCAAATGATTTTGTAATAATTCTTTCCACGACAATAAAAGTTTGGAAGTCTTATATAATGTCAAATCTGCAAAAATCTACGACTAAATTAGCTAGATTAATTGAGATTCTGCTTTTTTTTGAGCTCTTTTAGCTCATTAAATGTGGTCTCGCTCATATCAACTGAGAACTTCGATTCTAATTCTTGAATTCTAAACTCAAGATCATAATTCATCAAATCTCTTGAGATATCCTCTAACAATTCGATCGTTTTTTGATCATCATTAGCTTGGTTTTTAAGAATATGTTTAATAGGTGCAAATTTATCTATTTTTTCTAACCATTGATTGTCTAACCCTAAATCCTCAATTGTAATATGCTCTCCAGATTTCAGTTTCTGAATTATTATTTCAAATATTTTTATATTAACTTCGGTGAATAACTTAATATTTTCGATTAAATGTATATTTGCTTGCAACAAATTTAAATTATTCATTACTAAATACAATAAAGAGAACTCTTTAAGCTCGACCCCTGTCAATGATTGACTGTCATTGAAATGCTTCTTAGTTGTATCAAGTGATTTAGTTCTTTTAACAAAAAATTTTTTCTTATTTTGATTAGAATGTGGTGTTAATTCTGCAATTTTTTCTAAAAAATATTCTAGTACATATTTTTTTATAAAATCATCTTTAATAGTATTTGCAATACTTCTCAATTTTTTTTCAAAAATTGCTAACGAAGAAGGATTATTTTCTGTTTGTTTTTTATAATGACTAAAAATAAATTGATGAATAGAAAGTTTACTTTGTTTAGTAAAATCAATGAAATTAGCTTTGCTATTTTTATTAACATAACTATCAGGGTCTTCTTTATCTGGTAAAAATAGAAATGAAATATTTTTTTCTGGTTTTAATTCTTTAATAGAGTTCTCAGCTGCTCTTAATGCTGCTTTATAACCACTTTCATCACCATCGAAGCATATAATAATGTCATCAAAAAACTGATTAAGAGTTAAAATCTGTTTATCAGTCAAAGAAGTTCCAAGATTAGCAACTGCATTATCAATACCATTTTTACTTAAACCAACAACATCCATATAGCCCTCAACTAAATAGATATGATCTATTTTATTAGAAAGTTTTCGAGCTAAATCTAAATTATATAAATTAGACCCTTTTTTAAAAAAATTTGTTTCAGGGGAATTTATATATTTAGCCAAATAATCTACCTTTTCGATTATTCTACCTCCTAAAGCTATTGGTTGACCCGAGATGTTATTGATTGGAAAGATTAATCGTCCTCTAAATCTTTCAACATATATTTTCTTTTTTTCATCTAAGTAAAATAAACCTGTTTCAACTAAAGTTTGCTCACTATAATTATCTTTTAATTTCTGGAAGAAATTTGGATTTTTTTCTATGTATCCAATTTTAAATTTTTTAACTTCTTCTTTAGTTAAAGATCTATTTTTTAAATAGTCTCTTGCATTAGAATGATCCTGATTTTTTAATAATTCACCGTGATAAAAATCTACGTACTGGCTAAAGATTGATTGGTATTCTTTCCATTTTTTTTCTCTTTCTTCATCCTGTTTTGAAAACATATAGGGCTGCATTCCAGCCAATTGAGCTAAATGTTTTACTGACTCACCAAACTTTAAATTTTGAATTTTCATTACAAAATCAAAAATATTTCCATGCTCTGAAGTTGCAAAGCAATGATAAAATTCTTTTTCATCATTTACCGTAAATGAAGGTGTTTTTTCTTTTTTAAAGGGAGACAAACCAACAAACTCTTTGCCCCTTTTTTTTAAGGAAACTGTTTTTGAAACAACTGTTGATACTTTCAACCTTGTCTTAATTTCATCAAGGTATTCTTTTGGGTACTTCATTATTTATTTAATAGATCTTTGATCATTGGGCCTGCTTTAGCAAAATCAATTTCATCCGAATGGTTTTTCTTCAACTCCCCCATTACTTTACCCATATCTTTTATCGAATTAGCACCTAATTTAGAAATTAAATCGGCACAGATTTTTTTGGTTTCCTCTTCTCCAAGTTGCTTTGGTAGAAATCCAGTTAAAATATTATATTCATTTTGCTCAACCTCTAATAAATCTGTTCGGTTATTTTTTTTATAGATATCAATTGATTCGGCTCGTTGTTTAACCATTTTTTTCAGAAGCTTCTTGATATCTTCATCGTCTGTATCTTTTTTATTGGGTCCAGATCGGTTAACTATGTCTAGATCCTTAATGGATGATAATATTAACCTATAGGTTGATATTTTATTTTTATCTTTTAATTTAAGAGCAGTTTTATATTCATTTTCGATAGTATCTTTTAAAGGCATAATTTTTTTAATCTACTTCAAAGAAATAATTCTTCAAAAGAAAAATTGTTTTTTTACATTTTTATAATACATCTCTGTTGCGATAATAATGCAATTATTGTATTAACCTTTAACTCATGAGTTGTAATTGATCAAAAAAGCAAAAAAAACAAACTCAAAAAATTCACAGATTAGTACAGGTGTTTTAGTTCTTGAAAACAAGAGGGTTTTTAAAGGGATTGGGATTGGCTATCAAGGAGAAGCAACTGGAGAAGTTTGCTTTAATACCTCTTTAACAGGTTACCAAGAAATTATTTCAGACCCTTCCTATGCAGGTCAGATAATAAATTTTACATTTCCGCATATTGGGAATGTTGGAACCAACAGAGAAGATGTTGAATCTGATAAGATCTGGACAAGAGGGGTGATATTTAATTCAGAAATAACTTCACCTTCGAATTATAGAGCATTTTTACATTTGGATGCCTGGCTTAAAAAAAATAAAATTGTAGGAATTACAGGAATAGATACAAGAAGTTTAACAAACTTAATTAGAGACAAAGGTGCACCTAAGGGAACGATTTCTTATTCAAAAAATGGAAAGTTTAACGTTAGCAAATTAATAAATTCTACAATTAAATGGAGTGGTTTAAAAAACGTTGATCTTGCAGAAACTGTTACTACTTCCAAAAACTATATTTGGAAAGGACTTAAGACGTGGAAAAAAGAAATAGGATATAAAAAGAATACAAAAAAAAATTTTCATGTAGTTGCAATTGATTATGGAATAAAAAAAAACATTTTGAGATATTTCTCAGATTTCAAATGTAAAGTAACAGTTGTTTCTTGCAAAACTACTGCAAAAAAAATACTAGATCTTAAACCTCATGGAATATTTTTGTCTAATGGTCCTGGTGATCCAGCAGCGACAGGAAAATATGCTATAGAAATAATAACAAATTTAATCAAAAAAAATTTACCTATATTTGGGATTTGTTTAGGTCATCAAATTCTAGCTTTAGCTTTGGGTGGTAAAACAAAAAAAATGAAGTTGGGCCATAGAGGAGCCAATCATCCTGTTAAAAATTTACTCCATGATAAAGTTGAAATCACCAGTCAAAATCATGGTTTTGTAGTAATTGAAGAAACTTTACCCAAGAAAATTGAAGTTACTCATAAGTCTCTTTTTGATAACACCATTGAGGGAATAAGACTTAAAAATAAACCAGTATTTTCTGTCCAGTATCACCCAGAGTCAAATCCTGGACCACAGGATAGTGTCTATTTGTTCCAAGAATTTATTAACAACATGAAAAAAAATGCCAAAAAGAAAAGATATTAAAAAAATATTAGTCGTAGGAGCTGGACCCATTATCATCGGTCAAGCTTGTGAGTTTGACTACTCAGGAACTCAAGCTTGTAAGGCGTTAAAAGATGAGGGTTATAAAGTAATTTTAATTAATTCAAATCCTGCAACCATTATGACCGACCCAGATGTTGCAGACAAAACTTATGTAGAGCCAATAACACTAGAGGTCTTAAAAAAAATTATTATCAAAGAAAAACCTGATGCAATTCTTCCAACAATGGGAGGCCAAACTGCACTCAATCTTGCAATGGAGGCTGAAAAAAAAGGAGTTTTAAAAAAATATAAAATTGAACTTATAGGTGCAAATTCTAAGGCAATTGCTAATGCAGAGGACAGGAAGAAATTTAGAAAAAATATGATAGATATTGGTTTAGACTTACCTAAATCTGAGATTGTAAATAATATTAACCAAGCCACTAAAGTTTTAAAAAAAATTGGTTTGCCTGCAATTATAAGACCCGCATTTACGCTTGGAGGTCTTGGTGGTGGTATTGCTAAAAATAAAAAAGAATACCTAAAAATAATTAAAAATGGACTTCACGAGTCTCCTGTCAGTCAAGTATTGGTTGAAGAATGTCTAGAGGGCTGGAAAGAATTTGAGATGGAGGTTGTGAGAGATAAAAAAGATAACTGTATCATTATTTGTTCTATTGAAAATGTCGATCCAATGGGAATTCATACTGGAGACTCTGTAACTGTTGCCCCCGCATTAACTCTTACTGATAAAGAATATCAAGTTATGAGAAACGCCTCAATTGCTTGTTTAAGAAAAATTGGAGTGGAAACAGGGGGATCTAATGTACAATTTGCAATCAATCCTAAAAATGGACGAATGGTTGTGATTGAAATGAACCCAAGAGTTTCAAGATCTTCAGCGCTTGCATCAAAAGCAACAGGTTTTCCAATTGCAAAAGTTGCAGCAAAACTTGCTGTTGGTTACACGCTGGATGAATTAAAAAACGAAATAACAAAAGTTACCCCTGCATCTTTTGAACCAAGCATTGATTATGTAGTAACAAAAATTCCTAGATTTACTTTTGAAAAATTTTTAACCTCGCCAGCAACTCTGGGCACCTCAATGAAATCTGTTGGAGAAGCAATGGCAATTGGAAGAAATTTCAAAGAGTCGCTTCAAAAAGCACTGGTTTCTCTTGAAACTGGTTTTTCAGGATTAGACAGAGTGCTAGATCTAAATAAAAAACAAATTGAGAAAAAACTAAAAGAAAATATTCCAAATAAACTTCTTGTTGTTGCAGAAGCAATACGAAAAAAAATTAATTTAAAAAAAATTTTCACATTATCTAAAATTGATCCATGGTTTTTAGAACAGATTAAAGAAATTGTAGATACAGAAACCATGATTAAAAAGAGAGGATTACCAAAGAATTTTGCTGAATTTAATAAAATAAAATCAATTGGTTTTTCTGATAAAAAACTTTCTGAATTAACTAAAGCCTCAGAAGAAATTGTTAGAAGAAAAAGAACAGCACTTAAAATTTTACCTGTGTTTAAGAAAGTTGATACTTGTGCTGCTGAATTTAAATCTTTTACACCTTATATGTATTCAACATATCAACGAAATTTCTCAATTAATTCAGAGTGTGAGGCAGATCCATCCTCAAAGAAAAAAATTATAATTTTGGGAGGCGGTCCTAACAGAATAGGACAAGGTATAGAATTTGATTATTGTTGCTGCCAGGCAAGTTTTTCTTTAAAGGATGCTGGTTTTGAAACAGTCATGATTAATTGTAATCCTGAAACTGTCTCAACTGATTATGACACAAGTGATAGGCTTTATTTTGAACCCTTAAAAGAAGAATATGTTTTTAATATTATTAAAAAAGAGCAAGAAAAAGGTAATCTTGTTGGAATAATTGCACAGTTTGGTGGGCAAACACCAATAAAACTTGCGAAATTCTTGCACGATCACAAACTTCCAATTCTAGGAACACAGTACACTTCTATAGATTTAGCTGAGGACAGAGATCGATTTAGAAATTTGTTAGATAAACTTAAATTAAAACAAGCTGAGAGTGGGATAGCTAAAACATTTAAACAAGCAATAGAAATTTCTGAAAAAATTGGTTTACCTTTAATGGTGAGACCTTCTTATGTATTGGGTGGAAGAGCAATGGAAATTGTTCACGAAAAAAGCCAACTTAAAAATTTTGTAGAGGAGGCTTTTAAGGCTGCTGAGGAAAATCCAATTTTAATCGATAAATTTATTGACCATGCAATGGAGGTTGATGTTGATGCCATCACAGATGGAAAACAAGTTCATGTTGCAGGGATCATGCAACATATTGAGGAAGCTGGTATTCACTCTGGGGACTCTGCATGTAGTTTGCCTCCTGTATCTATAAAACCATTCTTGATCAAAGAAATTGAAAATCAAACCAAAAAGCTTGCTTTAGCTTTAAAAGTAAAAGGCTTCATGAATATTCAATATGCAATAAAAAAAGATGAAATTTACGTAATTGAAGTGAATCCTAGAGCAAGTAGAACGGTACCGTTTGTATCTAAAGCAAAAGGATTACCTTTTGCAAAAATTGCATCACGTGTGATGGCTGGTGAAAAATTATCTAAATTTAATTTAAAAGATAAGTCTAAAGGAATGTATGCAGTGAAAGAAGCTGTGTTCCCTTTTAATAAATTTCCAAACAGCGATCTGCTTTTAGGTCCTGAGATGAAATCAACAGGTGAAGTAATGGGATTTGATAAAAACTTTGGAATGGCTTTTGCAAAAAGCCAAATTGCATCTTCTAATTCTTTACCCAAAGATGGATTGGCGTTTATTTCCTTAAAAGATAGTCATAAAGATGAAGGAATAGGTTTAGCAAGAGAATTGATTAAATTAAACTTCACACTTTGTGCAACTCGTGGAACAGCAGAATATATTAGAAAACATGGGATGAAATGTAGAATTATTAATAAAGTCAGTAGTGGTTCTCCTCATATAGTAGATATACTAGACTCTAAAAAAATTGGTCTAGTTATTAATACTGGTGGTGGAAATAGCGAACACAGATTAAATGATGCAATAGCTCTTAGACGAGGAACACTTAAAAACAAAGTTCCTTATTGTACTAATATGTCAACAGCGCTGGCATGTTTAGAAGCAATCAAATCGCTTAAAACAAAAAAATTAGAAGTTACTTCTCTTCAAGATATATAAAATTTATACTTCGACAATTAATGTGTCTTTGGATCCTCCACCTTGGGAACTATTTACAATTGTGCTTCCTTTTCTAAGTGCAACTCTCGTTAATCCTCCTGTGCTCACATACGTAGTTTTTCCACTAAGAATAAAAGGTCTTAAATCTAGATGCCTAGGCTCAATATCATTTTCAGTGATTGTTGGTGCTGTAGAGAGAGTTTCAAGTGGTTGTGCAATATATTCCCTAGGATTTTTCTTAATTTTAGCAATTACTTCATCTCTCTCTTTTTTGTCTGCTTTAGGACCTATCATTATGCCATAACCTCCAGAAGCATTAGCAGGTTTAACAACTAACTTAGAAATATTTTCGATCACATAGTTTCTTTCAATTTTATTGTGACATAGGTAAGTTTCTACCTGGTTTAAGATTGGCTGTTCACCAAGATAATAAACAATCATTTTGTTAACATAAGAGTAAACCACCTTGTCATCAGCAACTCCAGTGCCTATAGCATTAATTATACCCACATTTCCTTTACGCCAGCTCTTAAATAATCCAGGTACGCCTATAAGAGAACCTTTAAAAAATACCTTTGGATCTAAAAAATTATCATCAAGACGTCTATATATGCAATCAACCTTTAGAGGACCTTTTACAGTCTTCATATAAACAATGTCGTTTTCAACGAATAAATCTTTTCCTTCGACTAAAGCAATACCCATCTGCTCAGCCAAAAAAGAGTGTTCAAAGTAAGCTGAGTTATATATGCCTGGAGTTAAAACTACCATATGTGGGTTTGCGGTTTTCTTTGGAATACACTCGACCATACAATTAAATAATTTGTTTGTGTATTGATGAATTGATGCAACTTTATATCTTGTAAATAATTCAGGAAATACATCTCTCATCACCATTCTATTTTCTAGCATATAAGATACACCTGAGGGTACTCTTAGATTATCTTCTAAAACTAAATAATCACCATTAGTATTTCTTATTAAATCAACCCCAGAAATATTTGACCAAGCTTTGTATTTAGGAGAAAAATCCTCACATTCTTTTACATAAAACGGAGAATTAAATATGATTTCTTTTGGTACAACTTTATCTTTGAATATTTTTTTTTGATTATAAACATCATCAATAAATAAATTTAAAGCTTTTACTCGCTGCTTTAAACCTTTTGAGACCTTATTCCATTGTGTTTTAGGAATTATTCTTGGAATTATATCAAGAGGCCATTTTTTTTCTTCTGCTCTATTGTTAGCAGCATAAACTCTGAAATTTATTCCCCTGG
The DNA here is from genome assembly GCA_902604355.1 of uncultured Pelagibacteraceae bacterium. GTDB lineage: Bacteria > Pseudomonadota > Alphaproteobacteria > Pelagibacterales > Pelagibacteraceae > Pelagibacter. The sequence continues at coordinate 6,684 of CACKYN010000018.1, read as the reverse complement.
CACTTATAGTGCTCTGACAATTTTTTTCAATTTCTTGGAGTTTTTTTTTACCGTATCTCTCTAAAATTGATGAAATTATTGTGGCATGCTTTCTAAGCTTATTATCCTTTGTAAAATAGCCATCGTAAGCATATCTTGCATTATAGTTTTTCCAAAGTTTTGAGACCATAACTGATTAGTGTTTAATACTTGAATTAAATTTGCAAATGCATATTAGATATATCTGTTATGCTTTTAATTGATTTTAAAAAAATGCTATAATTAACTAATTATTTGAAGCTATGACATATTGTATTGGTATTAAAACAAACGAAGGTCTTGTTTTTGCTTCAGACTCACGGACAAATGCTGGTTTAGATAATGTAAATATTTATTCCAAAATGATGACACACGATGTAGGCGATAGAACTGTTGTAATCGTAACATCAGGAAATTTAGGAACATCTCAAGCAGTTTATAAATCAATTGAAAAAGATCTTAAGAGTACTTCGGGCATAATGAATTTAAATACTTGCAATGATTTTGAACAAATAGCATCTTATATTGGATCGTTAAATATTGAACATTCATCACCTCAAGGAATAAACACTGACAATGTTTTGTTAGGATCTACTTTTATTGTTGGTGGACAAATTAAAGGTCAGCAACATGAACTATATTTAGTTTATCCTCAAGGAAATTATATAAGACCAGCTGACAGTAAACCGTATCTTGTAATTGGTGAGGTAAAATATGGAAAACCTATTCTTGATAGGGTAATTAAACCAAACGTTTCAATTGGTGATGCATCGAGATGTGCACTAATTTCCATGGACTCCACTTTAAAAAGTGATCTTACAGTTGGACCTCCGATAGATTTTGCAGTCCTTAAAAAGAATGCTGATAATCTCTCTACACTTGAATGTTTAAACGTTACAGATGAGAATTATTCGAAGGTTTGTAATCAATGGTCTGAGGGAATTTTTAAAGTTTTCGACTCTTTTCCTAGGTTTGATTGGGAAAAATAAATTATTTAACCCTCCAATCTGTTTCAAAAGTCACATAATTGACTTGTAAACATCTTCTTTCTTTTAAAATTTTCTTTTTTTCCATACCGTGCCAGGTGTTAGGACCACTAGTAAAAAGATAACCATAGTTATTTCTGTAAGGTAAAGTTTTAACTTTCTCTAACTTTTCATTATAAAAATCTGTACCTAAATCCTCAGACTCATTGGTATTGTTGACGAATATTAATCCTGACATTAATTTTTCTTTTATATCACAGTGGGGTTTCAACCAAAATCCCTCTCTATCACAAATAACCTCAACTCTTACATATGAATTTGATAAATCTCTACCAATCATCTTAGAAATAGTTTGATGTGTTTCTTTAGATTGCAGTTCATTAATAAACTTAACTAAATGTGGAAACTGAATAGAATTTTCTTTAGATACAAAACATCGAAATTTTATTGCTTTTCCTCCTGAAGCAATTCCTTCTCTAAATTCTGCACCACCACCATCAATTGCCCTTGTCCCATCATATGTAAGATTAAGTTTACTTAAATCTGGAATATCTGCTTTAATTATTTCGTCAATTGAACCTTCACTTAGTGCATTATTATATTCCCAATGATCAAAAGGAATTTCATGTTTTGATGAATTATTTTTTATTGAATTTAAAAATGACATTAAAATTGAATTTTTTCTTTTATAAGTTTTGCCACTCTATTCGTTTCATCTAGTTTTTCATAGTTCCAAATTTCAACTTCTTCTCCTAAGTTTCTTGTAATATTCAACTCACTAAATAATTTTCTAAATCTTTGAAATCTTTTATCGTTTTTTTTTGGCAAAATATTTGCAACATATATGGGCTTACCAGTCAGGGCAGCTTCAGAAATCATTGAGCTAGAATCGCATGTAACCACTATATTTTCTGATATTGCAAGTGCAGACAAATATGCTTTTTTATCTACATCCATTATTATAGTGTGATTTTCACCAAAAAATTCCTTAGCATAATGGATTGTATTTAATGGTGTTCTCATTGAAGGAATAACTACAAGTTGGAAATCATGTTTTTTCAATAATTTATAAAACATTGAAAAAATATGTTTCATATTTTTTGTTGAATATTCATAATATTTTGTTGGTCCTCCCAAAATTAAGGCCCATACTTTTCTGTTATCTTTTTTAATAAAAGAGTTTAAATATTCTTTATTTTCTGAAATTTCTTCCTCTGTTAAGTAATGAATTGCTCCTTTTGAACTTATAACATTGTCTCCTTCTATTCCATCGTGTTCTGGTGCAACAATAAAATCAAAATACTTAAAGTCTACTTTTGGATCTTGAATATGAATATTGAATATTTTTTTATTAGAAATACTTTTTAAGTGAATTGAAGGAATAACACTTTTTCTTCCACAGGAAATTATTAAATCAAAATCTGTTTGATCTATTTTTTTATAAACCGCTTGTGAAATTGGAGAGAGTCTTGGTGGGATAATGTTCCAAATATTATTTGTTTCAACCTTGCAGTGTATGAAATCAATATCAAGGGCTTTAGCCAAACCTTCTACTTGGCTAATCATTCCGTGCATACCTTGCGTTAATAATAAACCTTTTAATTTAGACATTTATTACTATATAGCTTTCATATGAGTCAAAATCCAACTAAACACACAAAAGTGTTAATAATTGGATCTGGTCCAGCCGGTTACACAGCTGCAGTATATGCTGCTCGTGCAATGTTAAATCCAATTTTAGTTTATGGTGCAGAACCTGGTGGACAGCTTACAACTACAACTGATGTAGAGAATTATCCAGGATTTGCAGATGTTATCCAAGGTCCTTGGTTAATGGATCAAATGAAAGATCAAGCTAAAGCAGTTGGAACAGAAATGATTGAAGATCATATTGCATCTGTGAATTTAAAATCACAACCTTTTGAAGCAATTGGAGACAGTGGACAAAAATATACTGCAGATAGTATTATTATTTCAACAGGTGCTCAAGCTAGATGGTTAAATATCAAATCAGAACAAGAATTTAGAGGCTTTGGAGTTTCAGCTTGTGCAACATGTGATGGTTTCTTTTTCAAAGATAAAGAAGTCGCGGTAGTTGGTGGTGGAAATGCTGCCGTCGAAGAAGCAATGTTCTTAACAAAATTTGCATCAAAAGTTAAATTGATCCACAGACGTGATAGTTTGAGAGCTGAAAAAATGCTTCAGAAAAAATTAATGGAAAATAAAAAAATAGAAATTATTTGGGACTCTGTTGTTGAAGACGTAATTGGAGATAATGAGCCTAAAAATGTAAAAGGAATTAAAATTAAAAACGTTAAAACAAACAATATTGAAGAAATAAAACTTGATGGGGTATTTATTGCGATTGGTCATGACCCAGCTACCTCTTTGTTCAAAGAACAGTTGGATATGGATAAGGAAGGTTATTTAATTACAAAACCAGACTCAACTGAGACTAATATACCAGGCGTTTACGCAGCTGGAGATGTTAAGGATAAAACATTTAGACAAGCAGTTACAGCTGCAGGAATGGGATGTATGGCAGCTTTAGAGGCTGAAAAACATCTTTCACATAATTAAATGTCAGAAAAAGTATTACTCACTGGCATTAGTGGGTTTGTTGCAAAACATGTTGCAATCGAATTGCTAAATTCAGGATACGAAGTTTTGGGTACTGTTAGGAATTCAAATTCAATTGAACAAACAAAAAAAACATTAGAAGAAAATAATGTAGCAATTAATAATTTATCTTTTGTAGAATTAGATTTATTAAAAGATGAAGGCTGGAATGAAGCTGCAGAAGGCTGCAAATATATAATTCATGTAGCATCTCCTTTCCCTCTAAAAGTTTCAAATGACAGGGAGTCGCTTACTCCAGCTGCAAAAGATGGAACTTTAAGAGTTTTAAATGCTGGAATAAATGCAGGAGTTGAACATTTTGTTAAAACTTCTTCCATAGTATGCATGTTCAGAAAACCAAATAGGTCAAACCCTTATACATTTGGTGAAAATGACTGGACTGATTTAGACTGGGATAAAACCACTGATTATTTTGTATCCAAAACAAGAGCTGAAAAAGCTGCATGGGATCTTATGGAAAGCAAAGGTATTAAAAATAGTCTTACGTGCATCAATCCCGGCTTTGTTTTAGGAGATTTTTTGAACGAAAAAAATTGTACTTCAATGGAATATATCAAACAATTGCTTCAAGGAAAATTTCCAGCCGCACCAAAGTTTTCAGTAATGATATCTCACGTAAAAGATATTGCAAAAGCACATGTTCTATCTTTAAAAAATAAAAGTGCTGGTGGTAGAAGATTGATTGTTGGATCTGAAGTAAGAAGTATTCTTGAATTATCACAAATAATGGCAAAAAATATTCCAAGCCATGCAAAAAAACTTCCTAAAAGAGAATTACCAAATTTTATGGTTAAACTTTTAAGTTATATAGATACTAGTGCAAAAAATATGGTTCCAGATCTTGGACTAAAAATGCAAACAGACCAAAGATACGCAGAGGAGATTCTTCAAATGAAATTTATAGCATCTGAAATTGCAGTTGTTGATGCAGCAAAATCGGTAATAAGACTTAACTTAGCTTGAAGTTATTTCAACTATTTCATCAGATTCAAAAATAGTTTTTTCCAAATTTTCGTTTGCAATTTTTATCATAGCTTTTGCAACTTTTTCTGAATTAATTGGTTTCATCTTTTTAAATGTTCCAAGTAATAAAGGTGACAGTAATCTAAAAGTCAGAATACCTATTTTTTCACCTGCTCTATTCTCTTTTCTATCTCCCATTAAAAAAGAAGGTCTTAATATTCCTAAATTAGAGAAGTTTAATTTTTTTAATTCTTCTTCAACTAAACCTTTGAATTTCACGTAATCTCCTGAACTTTTTGGATTTGCATATATTGAAGAGACAAAAATAAATGAATTTACTGAATTAGATCTTGCGATTTGTGCTATTTTTTTTGGTATTTCAAGCTCTATTTTTTGGTAATCATTTTTATCAGGAGATTTTTTTTTTGTAGTTCCAATACAAAAGAAACAATCATCTCCTTTGACATCTTCTATATGATTTTCTAAATCATTGAAATCAGTTTTAATAATTTCAATTTTAGATTCATTAATAACTATTTCTGATCGTACAAATAACTTTATTTTATTGTAAGAATCATTTTTTATTAATTGTGAAATAAGATGCCCACCAATTAGGCCTGTTGAACCAAAGACCAGAGCCGTTTTCATCAACTTAAGGTTTTACAAAAAGAAGATATTTTTTCTAATGCTTTCTTGAGATTATCCATTGAGGTTGCATAAGAAATTCTAAAAAATCCCTCAAGCCCAAACGCAGAACCTTGAACAACAGCGATACCACTATTCTCTAAAAGAGATTGAACAAAATCTGTGTCCGACTTAATTTCTTTTCCATTTGTATCTTTTTTTCCCATCAAACCTTTGCAGCTAGGGAAGACATAAAAAGCACCATCAGGATTTAAGCAATCAATTCCATCAATATTATTTAAGGCTTTAACGACAAAATCTCTTCTTTCTTGAAATGAATCTGCTCTTTTTTTAATAAAATCTTGTGTTCCACTTAATGCCTCTACTGATGCGGCTTGACTAATTGATGAAGGATTAGTCGTTGATTGTGACTGGATTTTTGCAATGGCTTTAATAATTTCTTTTGGACCTGCCGCATAACCTATTCTCCAACCAGTCATTGAATAAGCTTTGCTTACACCATTCATAGTAAGCACTCTTTCTTTTAAACTTTCAATTTGAGCAATAGTAAAAAATTTAAATCCTTCATAAGTTACATGTTCATAGATATCATCACTTAAAATATATACGTGAGGATGATTTTCCAAAACTTTTGCAATTTCTCTTATATCTTTTTCTGTATAACATGCTCCAGTTGGATTAGACGGAGAGTTAAGAATAATCCATTTTGTTTTTAGAGTTATAAATTTTTCTAAATCTGATGGGTTTATTTTAAAGCCTTGTTTTTCATTACACTCCATTACAACTGGCTTACCCCCTGCTAATAAAACAATATCTGGGTAAGAAACCCAATAAGGAGCTGGAACGATAACTTCGTCACCTTCATTTAATGTAGCCATCATGGCATTATAAATGACATGTTTTCCACCTGCTCCGACAGTAATTTGGTCTGTTGTATAATCTAAGTTATTTTCTTTTTTAAATTTTTCGACTATTGCTTTTTTTAGGGCTAGAGTTCCGTCAACAGCAGTGTACTTGGTATCTCCATCGTTTATTGCCTTTATAGCTGCCTGCTTAATATTTTCTGGTGTGTCAAAATCTGGTTCACCTGCACCTAAACCAATAACATCTTTTCCTGCTGCCTTTAATTCTCTTGCTTTTTGGGTTACAGCTATTGTAGGTGAAGGTTTAATCTTCTTTAAACTGTCTGATATTATGCTCATTGAAATAAAAATAAATTCTAATACCTTGTTTAATATATGGAAAATACATATCAAGATTTAATTACAGATATCCAAAGTAAAAACCCTCAAATAGGTGGAAAACTTGAGGGAGGAAAAAAATTCAAAATTAAATCAGATTTTAAGCCTGCAGGTGATCAACCCGAGGCAATAAAAAAATTAGTCAATGGTGCAAACAAAGACCAATTTAATCAAGTTTTACTTGGTGTTAC
>CACKYN010000017.1 GCA_902604355.1 uncultured Pelagibacteraceae bacterium | reverse complement strand
GCCTGGATCTTTTTTTCTGTCTGGTGCAATGTCAGAATGTCCCAAAAAAAATAATTCTTAACAAAAATAAATACTCAAAGTTATTAACAATAGCGTTTCAGAGAAGATTTAGACAAGAACTTGTAAACGGCAAAATTGATCTAGAATGTTTAATTATAAGCAAAAAATTAATTAAAATTCTAAATAAAATCTCTTGATATTTAGTAATTTAGTTATAAATTCCATTTGCCAGATAAACGACTTATCGCTTTATTTTATTAAAGAGGAAAGTCCGGGCTCTACAAGGAAACAGTGCCAGGTAATACCTGGCGGGGGCGACCCTAGGGATAGTGCCACAGAAAATAAACCGCCATAACATGGCAAGGGTGAAAAGGTGTGGTAAGAGCACACCGGTTCTATTGGTAACAATGAACGCTGGAAAACCCCACTGGGAGCAAGACTAAGTAGAGATGACATTGTTGCAAAACTAAAAGCTTTCCTTGGCTAGTCATCAGGGTTAGTTGCTTGAGCTTAAGAGTGATCTTAAGCCTAGACAAATGATAAGTTTAAATGACAGAACCCGGCTTATAGTTTATCTGGCGCTCAACATTTGTCATAAAAAATAATTTTCATAGACTGTAAAAGATAATTTTCCTTGTTTGTTCTCATTTATATAATTCAGAAACTATTTTCTTCCTTAATAAAAGAATAATAGCACTAAAATTTTAGGTATTGACCTTGAGTTGTAAAACCCATAATATCCCATAAATTCCCAATTATGTGGGAATAAAAGAATTTATGTTTTATGTTTTTATCAACATACGAAAACAAATTAGACAAAAAAGGGAGAGTATCTGTGCCTGCTAGTTTTAGGTCACACTTATCAAATCTAGGTTACAACGGAGTAATTTGTTATCCCTCTTTTAATAATTCTTCAATAGAAGCATGTTCCCAAGACAGAATTGAAAAAATTTCTTCGGCAATAGACTCTTTAAATCCTTTTGAGGAAAAAAGGGATTATTTTGCTACATCTATTTTATCTGAAAGTATTAATTTACAATTTGATAGTGAAGGCAGAATATCACTTCCATCTAAATTATTAAAACACTCCAAAATTAAAAATAGCATGTTGTTTGTTGGGCAAGGTCAAACTTTTCAAATATGGGAGCCAACAGCATTTGAAAAATTTAAGGTAAATGCAAGAAAAAAAGCGAATATTAATCGAGCTAATCTTAAATGGGAGCTTCAACAAAACAAACAATAGGGGATAAAAGATGACAATTAACTTTAAAACACCAGAGATAAAAGAACTGCAGCCAAGATTACTAGTTTTAGGAGTTGGTGGTGCTGGAGGAAATGCAATAAATGAAATGATTGAAAATAATATGCAAGGAGTAGAGTTTATTGCAGTCAATACTGATGCTCAAGACTTAAAGCTAAGTAAAGCAAAATCTAGAATCCAAATAGGTTTAAATCTAACAAAAGGTTTAGGTGCAGGTGCAAAACTAGATATTGGACAGGCTGCTGCTGACGAGTCTTTAAATGAAATTGTAAACACTCTCCAAGGTGCAAATATGGTTTTTATCGCTGCTGGTATGGGCGGTGGGACAGGCACTGGTGCTGCTCATGTCATTGCAAGAGCTGCCAAAGAATTAAATATTTTAACGGTAGGTGTTGTGACTCTTCCATTTTTATACGAAGGCCCCTCTAGAATGAGAAGAGCACAACATGGTTTAGAAGAATTACGAAAACACGTTGATACGATTATTGTTATTCCTAATCAAAACCTTTTTAAAATAGCTAATGAACAAACAACATTTGAAGAGTCTTTTAATCTTTCAAATAACGTTTTAATGCATGGCGTTCAAAGTGTTACAGATTTGATGGTAAGGCCAGGTATAATTAACTTAGATTTTGCTGATGTTGAAACTGTTATGGCTTCAATGGGTAAAGCAATGATGGGAACTGGAGAAGCTGAAGGTGAAGGTCGTGCAATGCAAGCAACAGAAATGGCAATTAATAATCCACTAATTGATGATTATACTCTAAAGGGAGCTAGAGGTTTATTAGTAAACATTACAGGTGGTAAAGATCTAAAACTTTTTGAAGTTGACGAGGTAGTTAACAAAATTAGATCAGAGGTTGATACTGAGGCAGAGGTGATAATTGGAGCAATAACAGATACAGAGCTTGACGGTAAAATAAGAGTTTCAATAGTTGCAACTTCTCTTGATGGTCAACAACCAGAGTCTAAATCTGTTGTTAATATGGTCCATAGAATTCACAACCGTAACCCTGGTTATTCGGATTTTTCAAATATTGGATCATCTTCATCTTTTAATTTTTCAAGTACAACGGCCTCAACCCCAATTACTCATGGGGCTAATGCATTAAAGCTTGAAAATGAAATAGTTCAGGAGCAGCAAGGTGAAACAAGTCATACAAATATTACAAATGAAGAGGTTCTGCAAAGCTCAAATACTGAGACAGAAAGTATTATTGAACACGCATCAGTAAATGAGATGGAGAAATCCTTTACACAAGAAGCTTTTGAGACACAAGATGAGACTAATGTGTCAGAAAATGTCAAGGAAGATGTATCCAACGATCTTAAAGAATTTGGCGTAGACTCAGACTCTCCGGATTTATTTAGCTCTGAGACAGAAAATTCAAGTCCAGAAGATTTATTATCCTCAGAAGTAGAAGAAGAGGATGATCTTGAAATACCAGCATTCTTGAGAAGACAAAAAAATTAATGGTCTTCAAAGAAATAAATGGACGCCGCCATAACATCGAAAATGCAAAAGCATTATCCGGTGTTGCTAAAAGAAATTATTAGCATTATTTCCCCTCAATATGGCGGCACATTTATCGACTGCACTTTTGGTCAAGGTGGGTACACAAAAAAAATCCTAGAATTTGATAAAACTAGAGTAATAGCTTTAGATAGAGACGCTGAGAGTAAAAAAGTTGCTCTTAAACTTGAAGAAAAATTTGAGGATAGATTTAAGTTTAAAAACATAAAATTTAGCCAATTAAAAAATCTAAAGTTAAAAAACGAAAACGTAAGAGGTGTTTTATTTGATTTAGGATATTCCTTTACTCAAATTAAAGATCCAAACAAAGGGTTATCATTTGACTCAATTGGCAAATTAAATATGCAATTAGGTTTAAATTCTTTTTCAGCAGAGGAAGCAATAAATAAACTCGAGCAAAACGATTTAGAAAAAATTTTTAAGTTTTTTGGAGATGAAAAAGAAGGAAAATTTATTGCAAAAAACATCGTTAAACAAAGAATTAATAAAAAAATTGATACCCAAGGTTTAGTCAAAATAATTGATAATTCAAAAAGAAGAAAAAATTTTAGGGTTAATAATTCCACTAAAGCTTTTCAAGCTTTAAGAATATTTGTTAATAAAGAGATTAGTGAATTGATTTATGGATTGATTAATGCTGCAAAAATTCTAAAAAAAGATGGTGTTTTAGCGGTAGTAACGTTTCACTCTTTAGAGGACAAAATAGTTAAATATTTTTTAAAAAGTCTTTCAGAAAATAAAAGTATTTCTAGATATACTCCTTTAACTGAACAAAGTGAGATACTATTTGATTTAATTAAAAGAAAACCAATTACACCAAATAATGAGGAGTTAAATGAAAATCCTCCCTCTAGATCTGCAAAATTAAGATATGCTATAAAAAAAACGGACTTTTTTGATTTTGAAACTGATATTGAGGATAAATTCAAAAATTTAATTGAAATTGAAAATTTTGGAGAAAAATTGTGAAAAAAATTGTCTTAGTATCAATCATTTTTTCATTAATCTTACTTACAGCAATAATAAAAAATACAGCAAAACAAATTGAGGATGAATTATTTACAACAAAAGAAAATTTAAGAATATTAAAATCTGAATATGAAAATATTTTGTTAGAGTACGATTATCTAAGCTCTGCTGAAAAACTACTTGAATTTCAATCTTTATATTTTGAAGATCAGCTAATTCAGAAAAGTATAAAAAATATCAAAGTTTATTATATTTCTAAAAATCAAAAAAATATAAAAAATTTAAAAATAACTGAAGAATAATGAATAAATTTAAATCGAATTTGACAATAGAGGATAATGAAAATGATTTTATATATCGTAAGAAAAAAACTGGATTAAATATTCAGTTTAATAGAGTTGCCTTTATTTTTTTTATTTTTTTTATAATTTATACAATTTATTCTATTCATTTAATCAAACTTGGCACTCTCTATTCAAAAGTAGAAAAAACAAATACCCTATTAATTAATGATAAGCTTTATAGAGCTGATATTGTGGATATAAACGGTAATTATTTAGCAAAAACAGTAAATTCAATTGATATTGGTTTAAAAACATCTGATGTTATAAATCAAAAGAAATTACTACTCAGTTTAAATTTAATTTTTCCAAACAAAAATTTCGTCGAAATTGAAAAAAAAATGAAGCAAAAAAATTTTTTTTATCTTGAAAAAAAAGTTTCAGAGGAAAATTATGAAAAATTAATGAAACTTGGAGATAAGTCTTTGAAACCTGAGGAAAAAGTTATGAGGATTTACCCACAAAAAAATCTTTTTAGTCACATTATTGGTCAAATAGATAATGATAATATTGGAATTTCTGGACTAGAGAAATCTTTAAATGAGCTTTTAATAAAATCTAGAAAATCCATTAGGTTGACAGTAGACAAAGATTTACAGTTTCTAATTCGGAAAGAATTAATTAAATATCAAGAAATTTTTAAAAGTAAAGGCAGTGCATCAATTTTAATGGATATCCATAATGGAAATATATTATCCCTGGTTTCCTTACCTGACTTTGATCCTAATGAAAGACAAAATTTAACAGATGTAAATTATATAAATAGAGTAACAAAGGGGACTTATGAGTTAGGTTCAGTATTTAAAGCATTTACATTTGCAAGTGCGTTAAATGAAAAATTAATTAAACCAGAAACTGAATTTTTAAATCTTCCAAAATCAATCAATTGTTATGGTTTTCCTATAAGAGAATATGATAATGAAATTCCATCTGATTTAACTGCAGAACAAATCTTAGTAAGATCTGGTAATATTGGTTCAGTAAGAATTGCACAAAAGGTTGGTCCAGAAAAATTCAAGTCATTTTTGGAAAAAATAGGTGTTCTCAGTGATATTCAGTTTGATATAGAAGAGGTGGCGCCTCAACAAAACTATAATTTTGGAAAATGTAAACTTGCAACAGCATCTTTTGGTCATGGTGTAGCTACTACAATTCTCCAACTCGCAAAAGGTTATGCAATCTTATCAAATGGCGGATACGACATAAAACCAACTCTTGTTAAAAATAATCTTGAAAAAAATGCCAAGAAAAAAAGATTATTAAATAAAGGTGTCTCAGAACAGGTTGTAAATGCTCTTAGAAAAATAGTAAGCACAGAAGAAGGAACCGCAAAATTTGCAGATGTAGAATATTTTGAAATAGGTGGAAAAACTGGAACAGCAGATCAACCTAAAGATGGAGCATATTCAGAAGCTAAAATAAATACTTTTGCATCTATATTCCCCACTTCAAATCCTCAATATGTATTTATAGTGATGTTAGATACTCCACAAAAAGCAAAAGATTATTATTATAAATACAGACATAGAAAAGGTGGATGGAAAGGGACTTTATATAATACTGCTGGTTGGACCTCTGTGGAAGTAGCAGGAAAGATTATAGATAAAGTTGGGCCCATTTTAGCCACAAAATATATAGAAATTAACTAAGCATGCGTTTAGGGGATTACTTCCAACAAATAAAAAAAAAATATCATAAAACTTTTTTTTCTGGGATTTGTTTTGATCATAGGAAAATAAAAAAAAATTATATTTTTTTTGCAATCAAAGGAAATAATTTAGATGGTAATAATTTTATACCATCAGTTATAAAAAAAGGTTGTAAAATAATTGTTACTGAGAAAAATTTTGATGAATGGAAAAATGGAGTTCTATTTATAAATACAAAAAATATTAGAAAATTACTAGCTCAAATTTCATTTAGTATCTTTAAAAAAAAACCAAATAACCTAATTGCCGTTACTGGCACAAATGGTAAATCTTCAGTTTCAGATTTTTATTATCAAATTTTACGTCTTAACAATAAAAAAGTTGCTTCTATAGGAACGCTAGGAGTGAGATCAAATAACTTTAATTTAAATTTAATTAATACAACTATCGACCCTATTTATTTAGGAAAAATTTTAAAGGAATTAAAAAAAAGAAAAATAGAGAATGTAATTATGGAAGCATCAAGTCATGGGTTACACCAAAATAGATTAGATGGACTATTATTTAATTCAGCTATATTTACTAATTTATCCCAAGACCACTTAGACTATCACAAAAATTTTAAAAATTATCTTAATGCTAAACTTTATTTATTTCAAAATCTGATAAAAAAAGCTGGATTTGTTATAACTGATGACAAAATACCTGAATTCAAAAAGATTAAAAATATCAGTTTAAAAAAACAATTAAAATTATTTACCCTTAAAAATAAATTTTTCCAAATCGTATCTCATAATTATAAAAATGAAGCTCAAATATTAAAAATAAAACATGAAAACTTAATACATGAAATAAGAGTTAATCTTGTAGGAAAAATTCAATTAAAAAATATTTTGATGGCTGTCATAGCAGCTTCAAAAAGTAATTTAGACTTAAAAAAAATATTTAGTGTTATTCCTAGACTATCTTCTGTTGAGGGTAGATTTGAAAAAATTGGAAAAATTAAAAATAAATCTTTAGTATTTCTTGATTACGCTCATACACCAGATGCATTAGAAACTTGTATTCTAAATATTAGAGAACAATTCCCTGATAAGCATATTTCTTTGCTTTTTGGATGCGGTGGTGACAGAGATAAAGGTAAAAGATCAAAAATGGGTAAAATTGCTGATAAATATGTGCATAAAATTTATCTTACAGATGATAATCCAAGAAATGAAAGGCCAAAGAAAATTCGAGAAGATATTAAAAGAGGTATAAAAAAGCATAAAGTTATTGAAATATCCAACAGAAAAGAAGCAATTGTGAAAGCAATAAGTAACTTAAACACAGGAAATGTTTTAATAGTTGCAGGCAAAGGCCATGAAAAAACTCAGCAGATTGGAAATAGAAAAGTTTTTTTATCAGATAGGCAAATAATTTTAAATTCAATTAAAAAAAAGAATTTTAACTTATCTAAAAATTTAAAATTAAACATTCTTAATGAAAGATTTGATCAAAATATTCTACCATTTAAATCAGTAATTAATAAAGCTAGTATAAACTCCAAGAGTGTACAAAAAAATGATATTTTTTTTGCAATTAAAGGAAAAAAAAATGATGGTAATAAATTTGTTAAACAAGCAATTCGGAAAAAAGCGTCAATAACTATAGTAAATAAAATTCAAAAGAAACTACCTGCAAATAAACAAGCAAGCTCAATAAATCCTTTAGGTTTACTTACAGAAACAGCAAAAATTTTTAGGAAAAATATTTCTACAAAAATTATTGCCATAACAGGCAGTTGTGGAAAAACTTCTTTAAAGGAATTGTTGGGTAGCACCTTAAGTAAAGTATCTAAGACAACAATTTCTCCAAAATCCTATAATAATAAATATGGTGTTCCCTTAAGTCTTTTTAATATAAATCAAAATGATGATTATGGTGTTATTGAAGTTGGAATGGATAAAAAAGGAGAAATAGATCAACTCTCAAAAATTATTCAACCTGATATAAGTGTAATCACAAATATTAATTACGCTCATGCCAAAAATTTTAAAAACATAAGACAAATAGCTTTAGCAAAAGCTGAAATAATTAATAATACTAAAGATAATGGCTATATAGTCCTTAACGCTGATGACGCTTTTTTTGGTTTACATAAAAAAATAGCACATAAAAAGAAAATCAAAGTATTATCTTTTGGAATAAGCAACCAATATGCAGATATTAAACTACATAATATTATAAAATCCAAAAAAAAATACAAAATCTGTATTAAAATAAACAAAATTAAAAAAAATTTTATAGTTTCAAATAATTTTCAAAATCATATTTATAATATCTTAGCAGTGCTAACTGTTAAAAGTATTTTCTTTAATATTTTAAAATTAGATAAAAATATATTTCTAAATTTTAGAACTCCAGAGGGAAGAGGTGATATCACCAAAATTAAAGTGAATAAAAAAATTATTAACTTAGTTGATGAAAGTTATAATTCAAATCCATTATCTTTAAAGACTGCAATATTAAATTATGACAAGATCAAAACAAAAAACGCTAAAAAGTATCTTATACTTGGTGACATGTTGGAGCTGGGGCATCATTCAAAAAAACTTCACGAATCTATAGCACCAGTGATTAATAGAACAAATATTGATAAAGTTTTTGTCAAAGGAAAGGAAATCTCCTTATTATATAATAAAATTTCTAATCTTAAAAAAGGTTCAGTTTTAAAGAATAAATTACAAATAAACGATCTAATTGAAAATAACTTTGATAATGATGATTTCTTAATGATAAAGGCCTCAAATGCGACAGGTTTCAATAAGATAGTAAAAGAATTAAAAGGTACAAATTAAATGCTTTATCAATTTTTACTTAACTTTGTTGACACATTTAGTTTTTTAAATGTTTTCAAATACATCACTTTTAGAACTGGATTGTCTCTATTCACATCCTTAGCTATTGTCCTAATTATTGGTGGACCTTTTATTAAGTATTTTTCTAGCCAAAAAATTTTAAATCCTATTCGAGATGATGGGCCTGAAGAGCACATTGTAAAAAAAATTGGAACACCAACAATGGGCGGTGTAATTATTTTAATAGGATTATTAGTTTCAGTTTTATGTTGGGGGGATTTAGCAAATATAAATATTCTTTTTTGTATTTACATAGCTATTTCGTTTGGTGTTTTAGGTGCTTTTGATGATTATAAAAAAATTAAACAAAGCAATTCTTCTGGTATCTCATCAAAATTTAAAATAATTTCTCAGATTATTTTAGCAATTGTAGGAGTTTGTTTTTTTATTTATTATGTAGAGAATCAGAATATAACAAACTTATATTTCCCATTCTTTAAAAATTTAATTATTAATTTGGGATGGTTCTTCATACCATTTGCTGTTTTTGTTTTAGTTGGTTCATCAAATGCAGTTAATCTAACTGATGGTTTAGATGGTTTAGCGACAGTTCCAGTTATTTTGGTTGCAGGATGCTTTGCATTTATAAGTTATGTAACTGGAAATATTGTTTTTTCTGATTACTTACAAATACCATACATAGAGGGTACAGGTGAAATCTCAATTTTCTGTGGAGCAATCATAGGATCTTGTTTAGGTTTTCTATGGTTCAATGCACCACCAGCTAAAATTTTTATGGGAGATACTGGATCATTGTCCTTAGGAGGATCTCTCGGAGCAGTTGGGATAATAACCAAACATGAAATTGTTCTTGCAATAACAGGTGGACTTTTTGTACTCGAAGCAGTTTCTGTGATGGTCCAAGTTGTTTCTTTTAAACTAACTGGAAAACGAATTTTTAGAATGGCACCAATTCATCACCACTTCGAGAAGAAAGGTTGGCCTGAGTCCACAGTGGTTATAAGATTCTGGATCATTTCTATCATTTTAGCAATGATAGGATTAGCGACCTTAAAGTTAAGATAATGACCAAAATTAATAATATTTTTTTAAAAAAAAAAATATTAATTTATGGATTGGGTAAAAGTGGAATATCTACTTATAATTTTTTAAAGCAAAAAGCCGAAATATACTTGTTTGATGATAATCTACTAAATAATTTCAGATTTAACAAAAGAAGTCTTAGCTTTAGTAAAATACTTAAAAGTGGTTTTGATTTTATCATAATAAGCCCAGGTATAGACTCTTCTAGATGCAGATTATCAAAATATTTAAAGCAAAATTCTTCTAAAATTTACACAGATCTTGACGTTTTTTACTCATTTTTTAACAATCATAGTGTTACAATTACAGGCACTAATGGGAAATCAACTACTGCAAAACTTTTATATGATGTTTTAAGAGATCAAAAAAAAGATGTTAGGCTTGTAGGAAATATTGGTAATCCAGTTCTTTCTGAAAAAAAAATTACAAAAAAAACTTTTTTTGTAATTGAAGCATCTTCTTATCAGCTTAATTATAGTAAAATTTTTAAATCAAAATACTCTGTTATTCTGAATATTACACCTGATCACATCGAAAGGCACAAAAGTTTTAAAAATTATATAGAAGCTAAATTTAGTTTATTAAATTCTCAAACTAAACAATCTGTAGCTTTTGTAAAAGTAAATGATCCTATTATTAAAAAAAAATTGAGAAAGAAAATCTACAAACAAAAAATTATTAAAATAGATACTTCTAATATCCCCACTTTATTTAAAAAAATTAGTAATAAGTATTTCTTATCATTTGGTAATAGAGAAAATTTAATTTTTGTTTTAAAAATATGCCAAATTCTTAAACTTAAGAAAGAAAAAATAATAAAAATAATAAATAAATTTAAAGGATTGAAATATCGGCAACAAATAGTTTTTAATAATAGTAATTTAACTATAATTAATGATTCAAAATCCACTAGTTTAGCTTCATCAGAAAATCTTCTTAAAAACCTTAAAAGTGTTTATTGGATATTGTGTGGAATACCAAAAAAAGGTGATAAATTTAATCTTACAAAATCTCAATGTAAAAATTTTAGGATCTATATATTTGGTAATTACTATAAACAATTTAGAAAAAATTTTAATAATAAATTAACACCAAAAAAGTTTAAAAATTTAAAACATGCACTTAATCAAATATTTTTAGAAATAAAAAACAATAAAGGAAAAAAACATGTAATTTTATTTAGTCCAGCAGGAGCATCATTTGATAATTTTAAAAACTTTGAGGAAAGAGGTTTTTATTTTAATCAAACAATTAAAAAATATTTAAATGCAAATCGATAGTTTTCTTTATAAATTTTATTATCAGTGGTGGAAAAATATTGATAAATCTATTTTTTTTATAATTAGTTTATTATTCATTATTGGTCTATTTTTTTCTTTAGTCTCTACTTCTCTAATAGCTTCTGATAAGCTTGATACAAATAGTTACTTCTTTTTTTTTAAACATCTAATTTATGTTTTAATTGGTATATTCATAGTTTTTATATTTTCCTCTTTTAGGAAAGATCAATTAATAAAATATTCAATAATACTTTTTTTTATTTCCTTACTTTCTTTAGTTTTAGTTCCAATCATAGGTATTGAGGTCAAAGGTTCCAAGAGATGGATAGATCTATTTTTCTTACCAAGGTTTCAACCTATCGAAGTTTTAAAGCCTTTTTTGATAGTTTTTTTGGCCAATATTCTTTGTACTGAAAAAACTAACTTAACAATAAAATACTTATTAACCACAATAACTATTTCAGTTATATCTTTTCTACTAATAGTACAGCCAGATATAGGTCAAACTTTATTAGTGGTTTTCTCTTGGTCAGTCTTAATTTTTACATCTGGTATTAGTATATTTATTCTTTTAGCTCTTTTCTGCTTAGCTATAATTTTGCTGACATATTTAATTTTATATGTTCCTAAGTTTGACTATATACACGGACGAATTTTCTCTTTTTTCAATAGGGATCCTGGAACTCACAATTTCCAGTCAGATAAAGCAATAGATTCGATTACCAGTGGAGGTTTTTTTGGTAAAGGAATTGGAGAGGGGACACTTAAAAACAGAGTCCCTGAAGCGCACACAGACTATATCATTTCAGTAATTTCAGAAGAATTTGGAGTGGTGGCCATAATGTTGATAATATTATTGTTTTTAATTTTCATTTATATGGTTTTTAAAAAAATTAGTTTCGAAAAAGATGATAGAATTAAATTGATATTAATTGGATCGATAAGCTTAATATTGATGCAAGCAACAATTCATATTGGGGTAAATATAAGACTATTTCCAACTACTGGTATGACGTTACCTTTTTTAAGCTACGGAGGCTCATCAATTATAAGTACATCTATATTAGCAGGAATTATATTAAATTTAACTAAACGAAAAATAAATTAATCAATGAGAAAAAAAATTCTGATAACTACTGGTGGATCAGGTGGACATGTACTACCGGCTTTAACAATTTATGATCATTTAAAAAATGAACATGACTTATTGATTTCAAGTGATCAAAGAGGATTGAAATACTTTGAAACAGAAAAATATAAACCTTTTATAATTGATACTCCAAAAATAAATATCTCTATTTTTTTTCCATTTATACTTTTTAAAATATTTTTATTAATAATTAAATCTTTAAGTATTTTAAAAAAAGAGAAAATATCTATTTTAGTTTCAACTGGTGGGTATATGTCATTACCATTATGTATTGCTGCAAAAATATTAGGTATTAAAATATGTTTAATCGAGCCAAATATGGTTTTAGGGAGAGCAAATAGATTTTTTCTAAAATTTTCGAAAATTATTATTGGATACTCAAAAAATATAAATGGTTTTCCTAAAAATTTTGAGAATAAATTAAGAATTCTTAAACCCCTAGTTAGAAAAAAATATTATGAGGAGCCAATTAACCTTCAAAATACAAAGTTATTTACTATTACTATTATTGGTGGCAGTCAGGGTGCTAAAATATTTGATAATTTATTACATCAGACTTTAGCAAATGTTTCCAAAAGAGTTAAAATAAAAGTTATTCAACAAACGAGTGATAGTAATCAAAATTTTCTTATAAATTTTTATAAAGAAAATAACATTGAACATCATGTTTTTGTATTCGAAAAAGATCTAAATAAACTTTTAACTAAATCAGATCTTTGTATTACAAGGGGTGGCGCCTCAAGTTTAGCAGAATTATCGTTGTTAAAAGTGCCATTTATATCCATTCCTCTTCCATCAGCTATGGACAATCATCAATATGAAAATGCAAAATTTTATGAGGCTGAAAATGCTTGTTGGATTATAAATCAAAAAGATTTCAAAAAACAAAATTTTGAAGATCTTTTGCTCAAAATAATTAAAAATAAAGATGAATATTTGGTTAAAAAAAAGAATTTAGAATATTTAAATTTTCAAAATACATGGATTAATGTTAATCAAAATTTATTATCAATTTTAAATGAAAATTAAATTAGCAAAAACAGAATTAATACATTTTATAGGTATTGGTGGCATTGGCATGAGTGGTTTAGCTCTGATAATGAAAGGTAAAGGTTTTAGAGTACAAGGTAGCGATATCTCTATTAATAAAAATATAGAAAGGCTTAAAAAAGAAAAAATAAAAATTTTAATTGGACATAAAAAACAGAATATAAATAAGGCAACAATATTAGTTGTATCCTCAGCTATTAAAAAAAATAATCCAGAAATGTTGGAGGCAATAAAGAAACAACTGCCTATCTATAAAAGAGGTGAGATGTTAGCAAATATTGTATCTTTAACAAAAAATATTGTTGTAGTGGGTTCACACGGTAAGACTACTACCACATCTTTAATAGCTTCTATATTTCAAGAAACAAAAATAGATCCAACTATAATTAATGGAGGTATAATAAATTCTATAAATAATTCTGCAAAACTTGGTAAAAGTGAATGGTCGATATTAGAAGCTGATGAGTCTGATGGTAGTTTTGTTTATACCCCACCGACATATGCAATAATAACAAATATCGATAGAGAGCATATGGATTATTATCAATCTATGGACAAATTAAATAAATATTTTGTAAATTTTGTAAATAAAGTTCCGTCTTTTGGAAAATCATTTGTCTGTTTAGATAATAAAAATAACAAAAGTTTGATAAAAAATTTAAAAAATAAAAATTTTTATACTTATGGGACAGATAACAAATCTAATTTTAGCATTAAAAATATTAAACAATTTAGAGAATACTCAGAATACGATTTAAAAATTATATTACCCAATAAGAAAATTAGAATAATTAAAAAAATAAAAATTCCCTTGTTGGGTTTACATAATATTAAAAATTCAACAGCTGCAACTGCCTTAGCACTTACTGTTGGTTTAAGTATTTCAAATATTAAAAAAGGACTTAGAAACTTTAAAGGTGTACAAAGAAGATTTAATAAAATTTTTAGCTTTAACAAAGTTGATTTTTTTGATGACTATGCCCATCACCCAACTGAAATTAAAGAAGTTCTAAATGGAGTAAAAAAAGTTTATTCAAATTATGAAAAAATATGCATTTTTCAGCCACACAGGATATCAAGATTGAAAGATTTAAGACTAGAATTTGCCTCTGCATTTAAAAATGCTGATAAAGTAATTCTTTTTCCAATATATACTGCAGGTGAAAAAATTAAGCTAGGATTTAATTACTCTGATTTTGCAAAAGAGATAATTAAAAAATCCCAGGTGCAACTATTTCTAGTCAAAGACAAATATCAATTGGCTAGGTTCTTAAAATATAATATTTATGGAGATAAAATAGTAATAGGCATGGGTGCTGGGACTATTTCATCATGGATGAGAGAAATGCCAAAATTATTATAATGAGTGATTTTTTAAAAGAATTATCATCAGAATTTAGCGAAAATTTAAAATTAAATTATGATTTGAAGAAAAAGAATTGGTTTAATATAGGTGGTAAAACAAAGATTTATTTTAAAGCAAAAAATTTAAAAGAATTAATCAAGTTTTTAAAAAAGATTAATAATAAAGAAAAAATTTTTATTTTAGGAGGTGGCTCAAATACTTTAATCACGGACGATGATTTTGATGGTGTTGTAATAAAATTATTAAATAATTTTAATAATATTTCTTTACTATCCAATGAAATTATTATTGCTGGTAGCGCTGTTAGTGATAAATCACTGTCAGAGTTTGCAATCGATAATGGTTTGGGTGGCTTTGAATTTTTATCATGTATCCCTGGCACTATAGGTGGTGGTATCAAAATGAATGCAGGATGTTTTGGTAAAGAATTTAAAGATATTCTCATTTCTATTCAAGCGGTAAATAAATCAGGTAAAGTATTAACTATTCCAGCAAAAGATATAGATTTTAAATATAGAGACAGTGGATTATCTGATGAACTTATATTTTTAAGTGCATCATTTAAGGGATATAAAAAAGAAAAATCTCTAATAAAGACTGAAGTCCAAAAATTAATTGAAAAAAAGGAGCTAGCTCAACCTACAAGAATAAAAACTAGTGGAAGTACTTTCAAAAATCCTATTAGCCAAACTGATAAAAAGGTATGGCAGTTAATTAGTGAGTCTGTACCACTTGAAAAATCATTTGGAGATGCTTCAATTTCAAAGAAGCACTGTAATTTTTTTGTCAATAAAGGTGATGCTAAATTTAAAGATATGAAAGATTTAATTGAATTTGTAGCAGGTTGCGTTTTAAAAAAAACTGGAATTAAACTTGAAACCGAAATTAAAATTTTAGAGTAATTTGAAAAAAAAAATATTAATAATATCGGGGGGAATCTCAAAAGAAAGATTAATAAGTCTTGATACAGGGTTACAAGTTGCAAAAGAATTAAAAAAGAATTCCTATAAAGTAAAAATCTCTGAACCAAATAACAATTTAGAGAAGACCATCAAAAAATTTAAACCTGATGTGATTTTTAATGCTTTACACGGTCAGTTTGGAGAAGATGGTTATATTCAAACAATACTTGAAACTTTCAAAATACCATACACTCATTCAGGCGCAATTCCATCCGCAATAGCTATGGACAAAGAAATATCTAAAAAACTATTTAAAAAATTTAAAATAGATACTCCAAAATTCTTTACATATTCATTTGATAAAACAAATTCTCAACTGTTAAAAGCAATTAGTAGTAAATTAAAATTTCCAGTTGTTGTTAAACCATTAAATGAAGGTTCTAGTGTAAATGTATTTATCTGTAACAGAAGAAATATTTTCACAATTGTAAATTCTCTAAAAAATTACAAAAAGGTAATGTTTGAGAAATTTATAGGAGGTAGAGAAATACAGGTTGCGATCTTAGGAAATAGAAAATTAGGAGCAATAGAACTAAAACCAAAGAGAAAGTTTTATGATTACCAGGCCAAGTATAATACTAACGCTAAAACGCAACATATTATAAAAATTGATTTACCCAAAAGAAAATTAAATGAAGTATTAGAGATAGCCTATAGAGCTCATAAAATAATTGGTTGTAAAGGAGTCACTAGATCAGACTTTAAATTTTTTAATGGTAAATTTTTTTTGCTAGAGGTCAATACCCAACCTGGAATGACAAAACTTTCCTTAGTCCCTGAAATAGCTGCTCATCATGGAATGAGCTTTATAAAATTAATAGAGTGGATATTAAAAGATGCATCAAAAAAAAGGTAAAAAAATTTTTGTTTATTTGTTTTTATTTTTAATAGTAGGTTCAATTAATAATATCACATTAAACAAAATTCAATTTAAAAATGTTAAGAATATAGTTATTTCAGGATTAAATGAAAATGAAAATTTAAATCTTTTAAAAAATATTGAAGTTATAAATTTAGAAAATATTTTTTTCCTTAATGGAAATGAAATTTCAAAAATAATAAACTCTAATAGCTTAGTTGAAAAATATGAAATATTTAAAAAATATCCAAACACTATTGATATTAAAATTGAAAAAACAAATTTTTTAGCAAAAATAAATACTAATGAAAATACGTTTCTAATAGGATCAAATGGTAAGCTATCTGATATAAAATTTTCAAATGAGAATCTACCATTTATATTTGGTAAACCAGAAATAAATAAATTTATTGAATTTATTAATTTAATTGAGCAATCAAAGTTTTCATTAAATGAAATTAAAAATTTGTATTTTTTTCCATCTAAGAGGTGGGATTTAGAACTTAAGAATAATATAATTATAAAATTATCAAAGGATTATACTAAAATTTCTTTAGATCAAGCTTTTGAATTTTTAAACGACAATAATATTAACAATATTAAAGTTGTTGATGTAAGAATTAAAAACCAAATCATTTTGAATGACTGATGAATTAAGTTTTCAAGCGTATCTTAGTATTTCTAAAAAAAAATATGAGATTTCCTTATTAGATAAAG
>CACKYN010000016.1 GCA_902604355.1 uncultured Pelagibacteraceae bacterium | reverse complement strand
TTACCTTCACTTAATCTTTCAACTACATGATTGAATACTCGAACAGATTTATTTGCTCTAGACAATGTTAACTCTTTAAATGAAAGTCTACCAACTTCCTGCCTTGGTACTTCATTTTTAAGTCTATCAATATCTTTTTGAGTAGGAACACCATCATGCAATGTAAATGCTGCATCCCATTTTGTTGCAATTACTCTATCTGATCTTTCGTCATCTTTAATTTTATTTGCAAAACAAACTAGTGAATAAGTTCTTTTATGTTTCTTAAAAGAGTAGACTGCTTCTCCATAACCAAATCTGTCTAGATTAAATAAATCTCTGTTATATTCCCAGTCTTTAAATTCATTAAGAAAGCTTCTTAAAAAAGACAGTTTAGACTGATGAAATGATCCCAATCTTGACAATTTCATTATCGTGTTTGGATCTCTAAGTTGAACTTTCATAACTAAATTAATTTATAGAAATTGTACCAGTTGTTTCCTAGTATTCCATTTGTCTCTTCATCAGAAAATCCAACTTTTTTAAGACCTTTTTCGATATTTGAAAAACCCCTAGCATCCTCAAACCATTGAGGTTGTTTGGGAAAGCCAGGTTTATTTTTATTACCTTCACCAAAATTTGTACTTTTGGACCATGTTCCATTTCTCATCCATTCAACAATACTATCAGGTTGCTGAAGGCAAAGATCAGATCCGATACCTATTTGTTTTATGTTCATTATTTCAGCCGTCTTAGCAACCATCTCACAAAAACTTTCTAGGGTACAATTTGTGTTATCTTTCAAATGATGTGGATATAAAGATAATCCAAGAATACCTCCGCTATCACTTAAAATTTTTAACAAATCAGACGATTTGTTTCTTTTTGCAGGATGCCAAAAATTTGGATTTGCATGTGTTATTGCTATTGGTTTTTGACTTAACTCGATTGCGTCAATTGTACTTTTTTCAGCTGAATGAGACATGTCAATTACTACACCCACCCTATTCATTTCTTTTATGACTTCACGTCCAAAATTTGTAACTCCACTGTCTGTATTTTCATAACAACCAGTAGCTAATAATGATTGGTTGTTGTAAGTAAGCTGCATAAATCGGCAACCTAGTTTGTGTATTTTTTCAACTAATTTTATATCGTCCTCTATAGGAGAACAATTTTGAAAACCAAAAAAAATTGCTGTTTTTTTCTCTTTATTTGCCTTTTCTATATCTTTGTAGTCCCAGCCTTGAAATATTATATCCGAGTTTTCTTGAAAAAGTTTTTCCCATTTTTTAATCTCAGCTAATAACTCATTGTAGTCTTCATGATAGACTATTGTAACATGAACAGCATCAAGACCTGCAGATCTATTAAACTCGAAGGTTTCTCTTGACCAATTACAATATTGAAGGTTATCAATTTTAAAATTCATATTAGTTGAACTCTAATCAATATGTTTTTTAAATACTATTAATTTTATTGAAATTTTAAGTTAATTTTGAAATAAACTAATTACTAATTCTCATGAAAAAAAATAGAAATCTAAAAGTTTCAATTGTTATGGGTAGCCAGTCTGATTATAAGACTATGCGGCTAGTAGAAAAAACCCTAAAAAAAATTGGAGTTTCTTTTGAGTCAAAAATTGTATCAGCTCACAGAACTCCAAAAAGGATGTATGATTATGCTCTAAAAGCGGAACAAAATAATATAGGTGTAATTATAGCAGGCGCTGGAGGATCGGCACATTTACCCGGTATGATCTCAGCACTTACATCATTGCCAGTTCTTGGTGTACCAATCGAAAGCAAAAAATTAAAAGGCTTAGACAGTCTGTTATCAATAGCTCAAATGCCAAAAGGAATACCTGTTGGAACACTTGCTATTGGTGAAGACGGTGCAATTAATGCTGCATTACTAGCAGCGTCAATAATAGCAAACCAGAATGCATCTATTAAACGTAAATTGATCAACTGGAGATCTAGTCAAACTAAATCAGTAAAAAAAAATCCTAAATAAATGTCCAATATTACTCTTGGTATTATAGGAGGTGGACAATTAGGTAGCATGTTAGCAATTGCTGCAAAAAAATTAAAAGTTAAAACGATAATTTTTTCTGACGATTCAGATGCCCCAGCTCAGAACTTTTGTAATCAATTTATTTCAGGAAATTATGATGATAAGGAGAGAATTAGTGATTTTGTTAATCAAGTTGACGTTGTAACTTATGAATTTGAAAATATACCTTTTGAGACCCTTAATGAAATAAACAAGTTAAAACCGGTTTTACCTAAACCTTCTGTAAATCGACTTATTCAACATCGACTGGCTGAAAAAGATTTTATAAATAAATTAAATATTAGGACTACAAGGTATGTATCAATTGAAAAGAAGTCAGATATAGATGCCTTAAAAGATTTTTTACCAGGTATATTGAAAACGACCACACTTGGTTATGATGGAAAAGGACAACATCCAATAAATTCGACCAAAGAGTTAAATTCTATTAATATAGATTTTTCCAGTGGATATATTCTTGAGAAACTTGTTAAACTAAAAAAAGAAATCTCAATAATTATAACTAGATTTAGTAATAATAAGTACGAAATTTATGAGCCCATTGAGAATACTCATGAAGATCAAATTTTAAAATATTCTAAAATACCTGCTGAGATAAATGAGAAAATTTTTAATCAATCTAAAGACTGGGCTATGCTGATAGCAGAAGAACTTAAATATGTGGGAACATTGTGTGTAGAATTTTTTATCGATAGAAATGATAATTTATATGTAAACGAAGTTGCACCTAGGGTGCATAACTCTGGCCATCTTACCATCAATTCATACAATGTAAGTCAATTTGAAAATCATGTAAGAGCAGTTTGTGGTTTAGAGCAAATACCACTAAAAAAAATTTCTAATGCAAAAATGATTAATTTACTAGGTGATCAGATATCTAAGTATAGAAATTCTACTAACTTAAAAGAAAATGAATTTTTCTTTGATTATTTAAAAAAAGAGATTAAAGAAAAAAGGAAAATGGGTCATATCACAATATTAATTTAAATGTTTAAATCATTAGAAGGTAATTTTGATAATCCTAAAGTTCATGAACTTCTTAGTAAACACTTTGTTGAACTTAGAGCGGCATCTCCAGAAGGTAGTGCTCATGTTTTAGATATTCCTGGTCTTAAAGTATCATCGATTAAATTTTGGAGTTTGTGGCAAGATGAAAATTTAATAGGTTGCGGTGCTCTTAAATTTCTAGATGAGGGTCACGGAGAATTCAAATCCATAAGAATTCATGATAATTTTAGAAATAAAGGTTATGGGATTAATGTAATTAATCATTTAATTAATGAAGCCAAGAAACTAAAGATAAAAAAATTAAGTATTGAGACTGGTGCTGGGGATTTTTTTTTACCAGCAAGAAAACTTTTTAAAAAATGTAAATTTGAGGAATGCCAACCTTTTGCACACTATAAAGAAGATGTAAATTCTGTATATTTAACCAAAATTATTGACACAAATTAAAAAATATTTTTAATTTATAATATATTTTGTTGACAAAACCCTCCAAAATCTAAACAAAGCCAGGATTACTTAATTATAAGTAATAAATTAATATAACAAAAAGTAAGAAGATAAATATGAGTCTACAAGGAAAAGTAAAATGGTTCAATCCAACCAAAGGTTTTGGTTTTATTGAAAGAGAAGATAAAGAAAAAGATGTGTTTGTACATGTTTCAGCTGTAAGAGATGCTGGTATGAACGGTTTAGATGAGGGTCAAGCTTTGACTTTCGATGTTGAAGATGGTCCTAAAGGTCCTTCAGCAGTTAACTTAAAAACTGCATAATTTCACACTTCCTATTGGCTGAAAAAGTTAATTTAGTTTTTCTAATTTATATATTTCAGCCAATACCGAATAATGAAGATCAACGTTTAAACACAATTATTAATTATAAAAAATTAAAATCAAGATTTATAAATTAATCAAAGATTATGATTGGAATTTTAGGTGGAATGGGAACTCAAGCAGGACTTGACTTTTGTAATAAACTAGCAGTCCTTAATAGAGGTAAGATTGATCAAGAATATCCCTTATTTTTACTCTACAACAAATCTAACATTCCTG
This sequence comes from uncultured Pelagibacteraceae bacterium, assembly GCA_902604355.1. Lineage (GTDB taxonomy): Bacteria > Pseudomonadota > Alphaproteobacteria > Pelagibacterales > Pelagibacteraceae > Pelagibacter. Next base: position 12,992 of record CACKYN010000016.1, on the reverse strand, counting down.
GTCGACCTGAGTCAATTGGTTCTCAAACAAAAAATCTTTCTAATAAATCTACAAATAAGAAAAGCAAAATAAAATACGAAAGAGTTTTAAAAAGTTTACTTAAAGGTTGTAAATTACTTGAGAAAAATAAATGTAAATTCATTGTTATACCCTGTAATACAGCTCATTATTGGTATGATGACTTGCGAAAGAAAATAAATATTCCAATAATTAACATGCCTAGAGAAGTATTTAGATTCACAAAAAAAAAATGTAAAAAAAATTCCAAAGTGGGTCTCTTAGCCACTGAGGGTACTTTAAAAACTGGAGTTTATAATAATTTTTTTGATAAAAATTATAATCTTATGATACCTTCACAAAGCATTCAAAAAAACTCAGTAAATAAAGCAATTAAATTTGTGAAAATGGGAAATGTACGAGCAGCAGAAAAAGCCATCAAACCTGCAATAAACTATTTGATGAGTATAAAATGTAAAAAAATAATTTTGGGATGTACAGAACTTCCAATAGCAATATTTGCATTTAAATCATTCAAAAATATAAAATCTTCAAAAATATTTTTAGATCCTAATCTTATTTTGGCAGAATCTGCCATGGCAAAACATAAAAATTAAGTTATGCAGTCAAAGATTGAAAAGCCTTATGTGCTTAGAGTTGCTGAGTTTATTTATTTTAAAATTATTGAAATTAAAAATAAAAATCCGGAAACTAACAATATTCAAGCATTTGAAATATTTATGACATCTAAGGAGTATGAATTAATTAGCTCAGGAGAATTTCACGATAAATGGTTTCAAAAATTAAAAAAGAATAAATTTGTTGATGAAATAACAGGAAAAAAAATAACTAACGAAACTTTGAGATTATTGGAAGTGCAAAAAGATTCTATGATAAAACTTTTAATGAAAATTCCCAAACTTTATTATACTAAAAGTCATTTTCCATTAGAGATATCTCAAAGAGCCTTTGATCATCTTTGGCGTGTCTGTGAAAGTTACGAGATGTGGTGTAGGGAAACGAAACAAGACAAATTAATAAAATTAGATATCTTAAATTAGTTAGACAACAATTTTTGTCTAGTGGTTTCTATTCTATTTTCTATTAATTGTTTTAATTTAGCGTGAAATTTTTTTTCTCTATTTCTTTCATCAACTGTATCTTTAATATGGGTTATAACATCTTTACCTGTTTCATTTTTCAATGCTGTATTGGCCCCATATTGAAGACCAGCTTGAAATATATTTCCTGTGGTAGCGACAGTTACTCCTGGACCTAAAAGGGATGTAGTTTGAAAGCATCCTGATAAAAATATTAAACAAGAGGTGATAAAAAATATTTTTAATATTTTCATAATAGAATGTTTAATTAATACTGATTTAAGTATTCAACTCAAGATAGAATTGGTTCAAATTGAGCATTATTCTTGAGACTATATTGAATAATTAACTATAAAACAAAAATGGTTAAAGTTTTTCCATTTATCTTTATTCTACTATGGTCGTCTGCATTTATTACAACTAAACCAATTATAGATAACAGTGATCCTTTTTCAGCTCTTGCATTTAGATTTGCTATAGTTGCATTAGGTTTTTTTGTGTTTTCTATTTATTCTAAAAAGAAAATAATAGTTGATAGAAGAAACTTTTTTGAATCTTTTTTTAGTGGTATGCTTTTTCACGGAGTTTACTTAGGAGGTGTTTTTTTTTCAATTTCAAAAGGAATGCCTACTGGGATTGCAGCACTAATAGTAACACTCCAACCCATACTTACAAACGCACTAAGTGGACCAATTTTAAATGAAAAAGTATCTATAAAACAATGGATAGGTGTTCTTTTAGGTTTTTCAGGTGCAGTAATGGTCTTAGGTTTTGATATCGGTACTGAAATTCCAACTACTGGATTAGTAGCAACAGTAATTGCTTTAATAGCAATAACAACATCAACTATTTGGCAAAAAAAATTAAGTAATAATTTACCTTTATCAGTCAGTAATATGAATCAAGCTGTGGGAGGTTTTATTTTCCATATTATTATTATTATTCTTTTTGCAGAACCTTATATAGATTTTTCAAAAACTTTTTTAATTGCAATGAGCCATCAAATTTTTTTAGTTTCCTTCGGTGCATTTACAATTTTAATGTTTTTAATTAAAAGAAATTCTGCAAGCAAAACAGTTTCTATTTTTTTCCTAATTCCACCTACTTCTGCTTTTATGGCTTGGCTATTTTTAAACGAAAGCCTAAGTAATTTAGATCTTTTAGGGTTTTTAATTGCAACAATTGGTGTTTATATAGCTACAAGAGATTAGATTATTTGCCTATATAGCCAAATTCTAGCGAAGAGTCTGTTATTGAATGATATATAGATTCACCAAAACTTCTTAGAGCAAAAATTCTAAACGTATCAGGATTATCATTTATCATATCAACAACTATAGACATTCCATTGTACGTTGAATTCAGACAATTATTTTTATGAAATTCATTAAAATTAAAAGGACATCCTTTTTTTAAAACTTCCTTTGCATCATTACCTTCGAGTTCAATAATTGATTTTGAATGAGAAATATCTGTAATTGCAAAATCTTTCTCTTCAAATTTTTTATCAATTTCAAAAAAAACTTCTTTTTGAGTTGTAATAACCAACCAATTTCTTGGCCCATTCCAGAGAATTCGAGTATTCTCATTACTTTCTACTAACAATGGTTTTGAACTAAGGTTTAAATTATCTATTTTAATTTCTTCGTATACAACATTAGAATTTTTATGCTGTACTATCTGAGTAATAAATAAGTTTTTTATTTCTGAAATTTTGATTAAATTAATTTCATTTTTTCCTTCATAATCACCGAATTGTCCTTTTCTATGGATGTTTCCTAAAGCTGACATTGAGGTCATGATCTAACTCTTTCTCCTTTTGGATCTACATAATGTGATGAAACAATTTCAACTGGAATTACTTTGTTTTTCAATGGACACATAACAAATAATTTTTCTCCAATCATATTTTTTCCATCCTTTAAAATTGCAAGAGAAAAAGGATTATCATGCTCTACACTCCAGCATGAAGCAGATATATGTCCTAATTTTTTGTTTGGTAAAGGAGCCTGAGCGTCTTTCACTAAATGAGAACCCTCTGGTATACTTGTTTTTTTATCTAAAGGGACAACTCCAACAATCTTTTGTCTGTCGCTTGAGGTAAAAGCTTCTCTATTTAATGACCTTTTACCAATAAAATCTTTCTTTTTACTAATTAATCCCTCCAATGAAGTGTCATAAGAAATTGTTCTTCCATCAAGTTCTGATCCTGCCACATGTCCCATTTCAATTCTCAAAGTTGATAACGCTTCTGTTCCATAAGGCTGAACTTGAAACTCTTGACCTAGTTCAATGATTTTTTCCCACATAAATTGTCCATTATCAGACTCTACATTCACCTCATAAGCTAATTCGCCTGAAAATGAGATTCTAAAAATTCTAGCTTTAACCCCAAACAATTCAGACTCCATGTACCCCATGAAAGGCAGTCCTTCGTTTGAAACGTCATTATTAGGAAATAATTTTTCTAATAATTTTCTAGATTTAGGTCCTGCAATTGCTGCACCAGCCCATTGTTCAGTTGTTGAAACTACATGAACATTCAATTCAGGCCAAACAAGTTGTAGATAATACTCTAAATGTGAAAGGACATTAGCAGCTTGAGCTGTAGTAGTTGTCATATGATAATGATTTTCAGAAATTCTAGTTGTTGTTCCATCATCCATAACTATTCCATCTTCTCTAAGCATCACTCCATATCTTGCTTTACCAACTGGCAACTTTAACCAAGCATTTGTATAAACTCTATTTAGTAGTTCTGCAGCATCAGGACCTTTGATATCAATTTTTCCTAACGTGGTAACATCGCAAACACCAACATTCGTTCTAACATTTTTAGCTTCACGCTTAGATGCTTCAAAAAGAGTTTCGTTTCCTTGTTTATAATATCTTGGTCTTAACCAAACTCCAGCATCAACAAATACTGCATTATTTTTTTCATGCCATGCATGCATAGGAGATTTACGAGTAGGTTTAGAATGTTTTCCAACTTCTCTTCCTACTATTGCTCCAATAGATATTGGGGTGTATGGAGGTCTAAAAGTAGTATGACCTACTGCAGGTACAACTTTATTTTCAATATTTGAAACTAATTGTAGTCCATTCAAATTGCTTGTTTTACCTTGGTCGGTTGCCATTCCTAAAGTTGTGTATCTTTTAACATGCTCTATTGATCGATACCCTTCCTTTAAAGCTATTTCGATATCTGAAACAGCAACATCATTTTGAAAATCTAAAAATCTCTTATAACTTTTTCCTTTAGGCAGGGGCACACACCAAAACTTATCATGTTGAGAAGATTTTTTTTCAACTACATTTGGAAAAGAAATTTTATTATCATTGTTTGTAATCTTTTTCGATAAATCTTGGCCAGCTATAAACGAATCTTTTAACGTTTCTTCTAATGTAAAAATCCCATTAGCAGCACCTAAGGTTGTTTCGTTCTGCTTAGATGTCCCAGGCACAAAGGCGTCGATTTCTTCCTTAAATTTAGCTTTATTTCCTGATTGTGAAGCTAGATGAATAGTTGGCGTCCAAAAACCTGAAACACAAATACAATCACACTTAATATTTTCTATTGTTCCAAGTTGCTTTTTATCATCTGAAATTTTTGCTATGTCTGCTGAACTTACTTTTTTATATCCCTGTGCAACAACAACAACATGCGAAAATTTTATTTTAATACCAAGATTAATTGCTTCATCAATTATTTCTGATTGTGGATTAACTCTAGAGTCTAAAATAATTGGATTGACTCCATTCTTTTTAAATTCAATTGCTGTCTCATATCCACTGTCATTATTTGTAAAAACTAACGGATTTTTACCGACTAACACTCCGTAAACTTTTAAATATTCTTTTGCTGCTGAGGACAACATCACGCCAGGAGTATCATTATTCCCAAAAACTAGTGGTCTTTCAATTGATCCTGAAGAAATTAAAACCTCTTTTGCCCTAATATACCAAAGTCTTTGTTTTGGATGATGTTTTTTTGTTTTTGGTAAATGATCACTAACTTTTTCTGACATCACTAACATATTATGATCATAGTACCCAAAAACTTGAGATCTGTTTTTAACAACCACATTTGGCATTTCTTTTAATTCAGAAATAATACTGTTTGCCCAATCCTCACCTGATTGATTTCCAATATTTACATCACTAGTTAACAGAGATCCTCCAAATCTTGGTTTATCTTCAGCTAAGATTACTCTTGCACCATTTTTTGCAGCGGCATAAGCACTTGCTAAACCGGATGGACCAGAACCAGCAATTAATAAGTCACAATACTCATATTTATGTTCATATCTCTCTTTATCATGTTTTGTAGAAGCGACACCTAAGCCTGCAGCTTTTCTAATAAAAGGTTCATAAACTCGATACCAAAAACTTTTAGGCCACATGAAAGTCTTGTAATAAAATCCTGCAGGTAGAAAAATTTTTAAAAAGTTATTAATTGCACCAATATCAAAGTTTACACTTGGCCAACAATTTACGCTTTTGGCTTCAAGTCCTTCAAAAAGCTCTTGCTCAGTAGCTTTAATATTTGGCTCTGTCTCATTATTTCTATAAAGCTGAACTACTGCATAAGGCTCATCTACCCCAGCTCCAAAAAACCCTCTTGGCCTATGATATTTAAAGCTTCTACCGACTAAATGTACTCCATTAGCAATTAAAGCAGATGCTAAAGTATCTCCTTCGTAACCATAGTACGATTTTCCATTAAATTTAAATGATAATTTTTTATCCCTATTAATTAGTCCACCATTTTCTAATCTAAATTTTTGAGACATTATGTTATTTCCTCATCAGCTTTATATGTATTAAATATTTCGTGAGTAGCGGTGTCTCTTTCCACCTTAATCCATTGTCTACATCCAGATAGGTGCTGCCACAATTCTAGGTGCTTACCTCTTAAACTTTTTCGATTATAAACAAAGTTATCCCATTCTTCATCAGAGATTTCTTTATTAAGCTGAGGTCTTTTTATACTAGCATCCCCACCATAAGAAAATTCATTTTGTGATCTCATCCCACAATGTGGGCATTTAATATGAAGCATTTAAGATATCCAGGTCTTAGTACCAAGTCCTTTTTCATCAATTAAGTGTCCAGTACTAAATCGATTTAGACTAAATCCAGCATTCAGTTCGTGAACTCTGTCTTGAGCGATTGTATGAGCGAATGTCCAACCTGAAGCTGGCGTTGCTTTAAAACCACCATAACACCAACCGCAGTTTAAATACAAACCATCTATATGTGTTTTATCTATAATAGGTGAACCATCCATTGACATATCCATTATACCACCCCAAGTTCTAAGCATTTTCAATTTGCTTAAAAAAGGCATCATCGCAATTCCCTCTGTTAAAACATGTTGAAGAGTTGGTAAATTTCCTCTTTGAGCGTAACTATTATACCCATCTAGGTCTCCGCCCATTACCATTTCTCCTTTGTCAGATTGACTTATATAAAAATGACCTGCACCAAAAGTTACTACTCTATCTAATATTGGTTTAACAGGCTCTGATACACATGCTTGAAGAAGGTGAGTTTCTATTGGCAAAGTCATATTTAACTTTTCAGCTAAAATATTTGTGCTTCCAGCAACACATAATCCAACTTTTTTAGTTTTTATATTTCCTCGAGATGTTCTTATACCATTAATCTTACCTGCTATAACATCAAAACCAGTTACTTCACAATTTTGAATAATATCAACACCCATAGAGTCTGCTTGACGTGCGTATCCCCAAGCAACTGCATCGTGTCTTGCTGTACCTGCACTTGGTTGCATTAATCCACCAAAAATTGGAAATCTTACATTTTCTGAAAAGTCAGCCATTGGAATTATTTCTTTCACTTGTTCACGGTTTAACAAAACAGCATCAATTCCATTTAATCTCATCGAATTTCCTCTTCTTGCGTAGGTATTCATTTGTGCATCGGAGTGTGCAAGATTAATAATTCCTCTAGGTGAGAACATCACATTATAATTTAAATCTTGGCTCATTTTTCTCCACAGATCCATTCCAAACTCACTGAAGAGTGCGTTCTCATCATGCATATAGTTTGATCTAATTATCGTTGTATTTCTTCCAACGTTTCCGCCACCTATCCAGCCTTTTTCGATAATTGCAACTTTTGTAATATTATGTTCTTTTGCAAGGTAATATGCAGTGGCAAGTCCATGGCCTCCACCACCAATAATAACTACATCATACTCCTCTTTTGGGGTTGGATCTTTCCAAGCTAAATCCCAGTTTTCATGATTAGAAAATGCGTTTTTAACTAAATTAAATATGGAGTATTTTTGCATTAATTAATTTTATAACAAAGAATATAAATAGTTCTTATTTTTTTTATATATATTTTTTAGAAGTTTCCAAATATGACAAAAAAGGATAAGAAGTCTGCAACGATAACATATTATTTATAGGATTAATAATGAGTGATATTAAATCAGATATCCAAATAGCTCGAGAAGCAAAAATGCAGCCTATAAATAAGGTATTAGCAAAGATAAATGTTCCAGATGAGAGTACTGCTTTCAGTCCAATGGGACGACACATTGCAAAAATTAACCTGGAGTATTTAGACACATTAAAAGATAAACCAGAAGGGAAACTAATTTTAGTAACTGCAATTACACCTACGCCTGCTGGTGAAGGTAAAACCACTACTTCAGTTGGTTTAACTGATGGATTAAATAAAATTGGAAAAAAATCTATAGTCTGTTTAAGAGAACCAAGTCTTGGGCCTTCATTTGGAATGAAAGGTGGTGCTGCTGGAGGAGGTTATGCTCAAGTTGTTCCAATGGAGCAAATTAATTTACATTTTACTGGAGATTTTCATGCAATTACATCAGCTCATAATTTATTATCAGCATTAATCGACAATCATATCTATTGGGGTAACAAATTAGATATAGATGTAAGACGGATTGTTTGGAAAAGAGTTATGGATATGAATGACCGTTCATTAAGATCAATAAATATAAATTTAGGAGGAGTAGCAAATGGTTTTCCTAGGGAAGATGGATTTGATATTACCGTTGCTTCAGAAATCATGGCAATTTTCTGCTTATCAAATGATTTGAAAGATTTAGAAAAAAGAATTGGTAATATTACAATTGCTTATACAAGAGATAAGAAACCAGTTTACGCAAAAGACTTGAAAGCACATGGTCCAATGACTGTATTATTAAAAGATGCGATCAGACCAAATGTAACTCAAACATTAGAAAATAATCCTGCAATTATTCATGGTGGTCCTTTTGCAAATATTGCACATGGGTGTAACTCCGTTATAGCAACTAAAACTGGATTAAAACTTGCAGACTATGTTGTAACAGAAGCAGGTTTTGGTGCAGACCTTGGGGCAGAAAAGTTTTTAGATATTAAGTGTAGAAAATCTAATTTGAAACCGAGTTGTGTTGTCATCGTAGCAACAATTAGAGCTTTAAAAATGCATGGTGGTGTTGCAAAAGATGACTTAAAAAATGAAAATGTTGATGCTTTAAAAAAAGGTCTAGTGAATCTTGAAAGACACATAGAAAACGTAAAAAAATTTGGATTACCTGTTGCGATTGCGGTTAATCATTTTATTAAAGATACAGATAGTGAAGTTAAAGCTTTAATTGATTTTTGTGAAAACTTAGGGGTTAAAGCAAGTTTATGCACTCACTGGGCAAATGGTGGTGAAGGGACAAAAGAATTAGCAGTACACGTTGCTGATTTGTGCGAAAAAAAAGATGCCAGGTTTAATTTTCTTTATGAAAGTAAAACACCTCTGTTTAAAAAGATTGAGACAATTGCAAAAGAAATTTATAGAGCCGATGAAGTGATTGCTGATACAAAAATAAGAGATCAATTAAAAGGTTTTGAGGAGGCGGGCTATGGAGAATTGCCAATTTGTGTAGCAAAAACACAATACAGTTTTTCAACTGATCCAAATCTTAAAGGTGCACCAACAGGTCATGTTTTGCCTGTAAGAGAAATAAGACTTTCGTCAGGTGCTGAATTTATTGTTGTTGTTTGTGGAGCAATTATGACTATGCCGGGACTACCTCGTGTCCCTGCAGCAGACTCTATAAAACTAAATGATAAGGGTGATATCGAAGGATTATTCTAAATTAAGGTAATTTAACCAATTTTCTAATTCCCTCATCCTAGAAATTTTATCAAGCTTCTTATTTTCACTTTCAATATGTTGTATGTGACTGTTAATTTCCTTCTCGTCACTAAAAGCTTCTTTTTTTAATAGCTTCTCTTTTCTAAAAACAATAATGTTAATCATTTTGTTATAAGTAATTTCTGGATGATATTGAAGCCCCCAGATATCACAATCATTTACTTTAAAGTTTAAACCTTGAACTTTATTAATTGGATTTGAAGCTAATAGTACAGAATTTTGTGGCATGGTAACTACTTCATCAAAATTAAAAGCGGGTGTATTAAATTTTTTTTTTTTATTTTTGTAAAGTGGATGGTCTAATCCCCTTTCATTTATTTCAATATCAACTGCAATTCCTTTATGTGAACCTTTAGTGCCTTTTTTGACCTCGCCTCCTGCAGCTGTGACAGCTACTTGCATACCCCAACATATTGCTAAGATTTTTTTAATTTTTTTTTGACATTCTTTCATAAACTGAATCTGTCTTCTAATTTCAGGGGTGTCGTTATAAATATTTAAGCTACTACCACCCCAAATAAGTCCATCGTAACTGTTCAGATCGTCTATATTTTTAAATATATTTTCATCTGATGAAGGATTAACAACATCTGTTGTTAAATCTTTTGTGAAAAAACTAAGACTATCCCTCAAACTTTCAGTATGTGTTTGAATACCTGCAGATGAAAAATGTTGATTTTCTTCTCTCAAATTTCCCTCAACAATTAATATTTTTTTCATTAAAACAAATTTCCAGAAATGCTTTTTTCATACATTTCTTTCAAATCCTTTTGATTAATTTTTTTTGGGTTTCCTCCAGTAGATGGATCTTCAAAAGCCATTAAAGAAAGTTCATCAAGATTAATATTATTACAGTCCACCACATCTGATAATTTATGAGGTATATTTAAATCTTTTCTTAAATCTAAAATCCATTCTAAAAAACTATCAAAACTTTTATTTACATTTAAATAATCACAAATTTCTAATATCTTGTGTTCTATTTCACTTTTATTAAATGACAATACATATGGCATAAATATTGCATTTGATAAACCATGATGAATGTTAAACTTTGAGTTAACTGGATGACTTAAAGAATGAATAGCACCAAGACCTTTTTGGAATGCAGTTGAGCCCATCGATGAAGCCGAGAGTAAACTCATTCTTGCTTCTATGTTTTTTCCATCTTTATAGGCAGTAATTAAATATTTTTTAATTAATTTAATACCTTCAATTGCAATACCATTTGCCATTGGATGAAAACCTGGTGCACAAAATGCCTCAAGATTATGTGCTAGTGCATCCATGCCAGTAGCTGCTGTTAATCTAGGGGAAAGATCTAGAGTTAAAACTGGATCTAAAATAACAATTGATGGCAACATCTTTGGATGAAAAATAATTTTTTTAACAGCTGAATCTTTATTTATAATTGCTGAAGCCCGTCCAGTTTCAGAGCCTGTTCCAGCAGTTGTAGGTATTGCTATAATACTTGGAATTTTTGAGCTTTCAGCTCTTTTCCAATAGTCTCCAATATCCTCAAAATCCCAAATTGGCCTTTCTTGACCGCACATAAATGCTACTGCCTTACCAACATCAAGTGCACTTCCACCACCAATTGCTATTACACCGTCGCAATTAGATTTGTTATAGACTTTTACACCTTCATCTACATTTTGACCTATTGGATTTCCTGAAAAGTTTGAAAAAATTTCTAAATTATTAAATTTTTTTTTTAAATTCTGTAATATACGTTTAATCATATCAAGATTAATTAAATCTTTATCAGTAACAAATAATGGATTTGATATTTTTAGATCTTGGCAGGCATCAACTAAATCATTGATCCTATTTTTGCCTACCCACATCAAAGTTGGGTAATTCCAATTATGTTTCATAGTAAATAAAAATTTTATTTTTCTTTTTTTTGTAAGTAAGATATATTTATAGAATTATTAATGATAGGAAAATTTAGATGTCTAAAGTAGCAATTATAGGTGCGGGTCCATGTGGTCTTTCGATGTTAAGAGCATTTGAACATTTGGAAAATAAAGGTGAAAAAATACCTGAAATTGTTTGTTTTGAAAAACAAGATAACTGGGGTGGCCTTTGGAATTATAGCTGGAGAACAGGTTCTGACCAATATGGAGATCCAGTACCAAACAGCATGTACAGATATTTATGGTCAAACGGTCCTAAAGAATGTTTGGAGTTTGCTGATTATTCTTTTGATGACCACTTTGGTAAACCAATACCATCTTTTCCTCCTAGAGAAGTTTTATATGACTATATAGTTGGACGAGTAAGCAAAGGTAATTTAAAACATAAAATTAAATTTAATACTCGAGTTACGAATACCTCATTCAAAAATGACAAGTTTGAAATTAGATATCAAGATAAAGCTAATAATAAAATTTTAACTGAAAATTTTGATTATTTGGTTATTTCGACTGGTCATTTTTCTGTTCCTTTTATCCCAGAATATGAGGGAATGAATTCCTTTCCTGGAAGAATTATGCATTCTCACGACTTTAGAGATGCTGAAGAATTCAGAGATAAAAACGTAATTGTTCTTGGCAGTAGCTATTCTGCAGAAGATGTTGCGCTACAGTGTAATAAATATGGAGCTAAAAGTGTTACTATTGGCTATAGACACAATCCAATGGGATTTAAATGGCCCAAAGGTATGAAAGAAGTTCATTACTTAGATAAACTTGATGGTAAAAATGCAATATTCAAAGATGGAACAAAACAAGAGGCAGATGTCATAATTTTATGCACTGGTTATCTACATCATTTTCCATTTTTAGATGAAAGTTTAAAATTAAAAACTCATAATAGATTATACCCACCAAAATTATACAAGGGGGTAGTATGGCAAGATAATCATAAAATTTTATATTTAGGAATGCAGGATCAATTTCATACTTTTAATATGTTTGATTGCCAAGCTTGGTATGCAAGAGACGTTATTATGGGTAAGATTAAAATGCCTAGTAATGATGAAATAGAAAAGGACATTAACAAGTGGGTTGGTATGGAAGAAAAATTAGAAAATCCAGATCAAATGATAGATTTTCAAACAGAATATACTAAAGAACTTCATGAAATGTCAGATTATCCTAATATTGATTTTGAATTAATTAGAAAACATTTCAAAGAGTGGGAGCATCATAAAGTTGAAGATATTCTAACTTATAGAAATAAATCCTTTTCTTCACCTGTGACTGGTTCTATTGCTCCAATCCATCATACGCCTTGGGAAAAAGCAATGGACGATTCTATGAAAACTTTTCTGAATAAATAAATTTAATATTTTATTTTTAATTTTTTATTTTTTGTAATTGCATTTAATAATGCAATCATTAAAGGTATTTTTTTACGATTAATTTTCTTTAAAATGTACGGAGCAATTTCGAAAGCAAGATCAGCACCTTCAACAGTATCATCTTTCATAAATTTTTTCTTGGCAGATTTAAAAGTAAAACCTTTACCAAGATAATCACCCATTTTACTATTTCTGCCACCAACAGCACTTACGTACAGATCACCTACACCAGCAAGCCCATAAACAGTTTCTTTTTTTCCCTTAAAATATTTAATTAAATAATCCATTTCATCAATTGATTTCCTAAATAAAGCTGAAGATGTGTTCTCACCTTGTCCTGATCCAATTATCATAGAATATATATTTTTAATAGCTGAAGAAAACTCTACACCTCT
>CACKYN010000015.1 GCA_902604355.1 uncultured Pelagibacteraceae bacterium | reverse complement strand
GAAAAAATTAATAAAGATTATTTAGAAAGTTCTTTAGCTGAGCTAAAAGATTTATTTAAAGAAAATTACCAAAATAATAAAATCATGCATTTTATAATAAATAAATATTTAATAGATGGAGTTCATTATACATCATTTGATCGAGAAATTGATGCTAAGGACATATGTATTGAAGTAAACTTTATTTCTGCTCCAAATATTTTAATTAATGAAATCAGTAATGTATTGGAAAAATATCAAATAAAAATAGATCGTTTATTTGAGAAGAGATATATTAAAAATCTTTTTGAGGGTGAGCTAGTAGATGAATCTATAATCGCCTTTAAAGTGCAAAATGGTTACAATCAAAATGAAATTATTTTAATTCCAAAAAGTACTAAAAAAATTGGGTTTTTTGAAAAATTTTTTCAATTATTTAGTTAATTTTGTCTTATCTGGTAACATTAGTTGTTTTTATATTTAAGTAGATTCAATCTAAAAATCTTTTGTGTCTTATTTAACTCAAAAAACAGTAAAAAATAATATTTCATTCAGTGGTATAGCTCTACATAGTGGACATAATGTTGATGTTTGCATTAAACCGGCTAAACCTGATTTTGGGATTGTTTTTAAAAGAATTGATTTAAAATTAAATAATATAATTTACCCAACCTTTAATAATGTCACCAATACATCCTTAAACACAACCGTAGAGAACGAGTTTGGTGCAAGAGTTTCAACAATTGAACATTTAATGGGTGCTCTATTTGGTTTAGGAATTGATAATGCATTGATTGAAGTTAATAATGAGGAAATTCCGATTTTGGACGGTTCTGCAAAAGTATTTATAGATAAAATAATTTCATCAGGACTTGAAGCGAGCAACTCTCCAATTAAAGTTATTAAAATAAATAAAGAAGTAAAATTTTCTAAAGGAGAAAGATTTATATCCATCAAACCTTCTACACTTAGTTTAGATATTGATTTTGAATTAAAATATAAAAATAAAATTATTGGAAACCAAAGAAATAAAGTGAAGGTTTATGACGATGATCTTAGAGATGTTTATAATTCTAGAACTTATTGCTTATTTGAGGATATTGAAAAGATAAAAAGAAATGGATTAGCAAAAGGTGGAAGCTTAGATAATGCAATAGTAGTGAAGGGCAACGAAATATTAAATTCAGAGGGATTGAGAAATGATAAAGAGTTTGTAAATCATAAAATTTTGGATTGTATTGGTGACCTTTATACAACAGGTTATAGAATTATAGCTAATATTACATGTTCCCAGGGTGGTCATTACTTAACAAATCAATTACTTAGAGAAGTTTTTAGAGATAAAGACAATTTTTCTATACTGGAAATCAAAGAAAAAAATCTTCCACATACATTAATTAACAAAAATTTGTTAAGATCTATAGCTTAAGCTAAGAAAACTTTTAAATTAGACTTCGAACTAATATATAAGTAATTATGAATCTTATTAATAGTTTTATTTTAGTATCATTAATTTTACTTTTTACTTCTTGTTCCAAAGAAATAGTTACAAAAAATATAATTAAAGAAAAAAGTTTAGACGCTCAAGTTCTAGAAGCCTATAAAGAAGGTAAGATTGCACTGGAAGAAGGAGATGTAGTATTTGCAGCAAAAAAATTTAATGAGGCTGAAATTCTTTTTCCTCAATCTGAATGGGCACCAAAATCAGCATTAATGGCAGCTTATTCTTACTACATCCAAGATTATTATGCTGATTCAATTGCAGAATTAGACAGATTTATAAAAATTTATTCAAATCATGAGGATTTAGATTATGCCTACTATTTATTAGCTATTTGCTATTACGAACAAATTGTAGATGAAAAAAAAGATTTACAATCTATTCTAAGATCTAAAGAAATTTTTGAAATTTTAATTAAGAAATATCCTAATTCAGATTATTCAATGGATGCAAATTTTAAAGTTGATTTAATAAATGATATTCTTGCCTCAAAAGATATGTATATTGGAAGATATTACGTTGATAAACAAAAATGGATTTCCGCAATCAATAGATTTAGATCTGTAGTAGATAACTATGATAGAAGTATATATACAGAAGAAGCATTGTATAGATTGGTAGAAATTTATTATTTAATTGGATTAACTAACGAAGCTAAAAAATATGCTAAACTTTTAGGATACAATTATCAATCTTCAGAGTGGTATCAAAGATCTTATGCCATGTTTGACAAAACGTATGCTAAAAATAAAAAAATTCTTATAAATAAAAATAAAAAGAGCAATATTATAATTAGAAAATTTAAATCTCTTTTCTGATTGAGATGAAAAAAAAAGAAATTACTAAACAATATTTACAAAAAATAAAACTAATTAATAAATTTAATAAATTTTATTTTGATAAAAATAAATCACTTGTTTCAGATAAAGTTTATGATGATTTAAAAAAGGAAATTATAACTCTTGAAAGTAGCTATATTTTCTTAAAATCTAATAAGTCCCCATCTCAAATTGTAGGTCACAGGCCTTCCAAAAATTTTAAAAAGGTATTACACAAAATTCCGATGTTGTCTTTATCTAATGCTTTTTCAGAAGAAGATTTGATAAATTTTGAAAAAAAAATTATAAATTTTCTCTCAAAAAAAAATGATTTTAAAATTTTTTATAGCGCTGAACCTAAGATTGACGGTATTTCAGCTTCATTAACATACAAAAAAGGAAAATTTGTTAGAGGTTTATCTAGAGGTGACGGCAAAGAAGGTGAAGAAATAACAGATAATTTATATACAATTTCAGATATTCCAAAAAAAATTACTTCGAAAGATTTCCCTCAGGAAATAGATATTAGAGGAGAGGTATTTATTCAAAATAGTGATTTTGAACATTTAAAAGATAAGTTTGCAAATCCTAGAAATGCTGCCTCTGGTTCATTGAGACAAAAGAATTCTGAAGATACGAAAAAAATTCCATTAAAGTTTATTGCATATACTTTTGGATTTGAAAGCGGCTTGAAAGCTGTAAATCAATTTGATTTTCTTAAAAAATTGGATGAATGGGGTTTTAAAATTAATCCTTTAAATAAATTAATCAGTGGAGTTAAAAATTTAATAACAAATTATATTGAGATTGAGAAAAAAAGAGCTAATTTAGACTTTGACATAGATGGAATTGTCTACAAGGTTAATGATTTTGCTCTTCAAAAAAGATTAGGAAATGTTGCTAATGCTCCAAGATGGGCTGTTGCACACAAATTTTCTTCAAATAAGGCAGTATCTCAAATTAAAGATATTGAAATTCAAATTGGAAGAACTGGAGCTTTAACACCAGTTGCAAAAATAAAACCAATTAATATTGGTGGAGTGCAAGTATCCAATGCAACTTTGCACAATGAAGATGAAATTATTAGAAAAGATATTAGGATTGGTGACACGGTAACAGTAGAAAGAGCCGGAGATGTAATACCTCATGTTATTTCAGTTGATGTATTAAAGAGAAAAAATACATCAAAGAAATTTATTTTTCCAAAAAAGTGTCCTTGTGGTTATGAAACAATTAAAGAGTTTAATAAAATCACTAAAAAATTTGATGCTGTTAGAAGGTGCCCAGATAGAGGCTTTGAATGTAATCGAATTGCAAAAGAAAAACTTAAACATTTCGTTTCAAAAGAAGCTTTTAATATCGATGGATTTGGAAAAAAAATTGTAGAAAAATTCTGTGAACTTAGCTTAATCAAACTTCCACAAGATATTTTTAAATTGGATTATGATAGAATTGAAAAATTGGATGGATGGGGTAAGTTGTCGGCAGATAATTTAAGATATTCAATCGATGAAAAAAAAAAAATTTCTTTAGAAAGATTTATTTATTCCTTAGGGATAAGACATATAGGATTAGAAAATGCTAAATTATTAGCAAGAAATTTTGGATCTTTTCAAAATTTCAAAACTTTGTCAAAAAAAAATAATTATAGTGATTTATTGAATGTTGATGGGATTGGAGAAACTCAATTAGTTTCTATTAAAAACTTTTTTTCAAAAAATATTAATATAAAAATTTTAAATGAATTGGATAAGGTTTTAAATATTCAAGATGCTAAAGTTGTTAATGCAGAAGGTTTATTAAGAGACAAATCCTTTTTGGTTACAGGAAAACTAAAAAACATCAGTAGAGCAGAGGTGAAATCACTAATCGAAGAAAATTCTGGTATAACAGTGAGTAGTGTATCTAAAAAATTAAATTATTTAATTACTGGTGAAAAACCAACTAAAAAAAAAATAGAGAGCGCTAAAGCATTAAAGATCAAAATTATAGATCAAGATGAATTTTTAAGAATGTTAAATAAGACTAGCTAACCATTTTTTTTCATTTGAATTTAAATATTTTGAAATTTTAGAATAAACATTTAAATGATATTTAAATAAATAATTCTTTTCAAAATTTGTTAGTAGATTAAAATTGATTAAATCTTTTTCAAAAGGAGCTGTAGTTAAATTTTCAAAAAATAATCTCTTATTTTGCCTTTTTACGTAAACTAAATTTTCTATACGAATTCCAAATTTATCTTTTTTGTAAAAACCAGGTTCAT
The DNA here is from genome assembly GCA_902604355.1 of uncultured Pelagibacteraceae bacterium. GTDB lineage: Bacteria > Pseudomonadota > Alphaproteobacteria > Pelagibacterales > Pelagibacteraceae > Pelagibacter. The sequence continues at coordinate 16,896 of CACKYN010000015.1, read as the reverse complement.
TACTTAAAATCATCCCTTCTTTAATCTTCACTTTATTTATCTTGGATATTGATTGTGGTCCCTCATGAACATTTAGAAAAAAACCAACACCATGGCCAGTTCCATGAGCATAATCTAATTTACTTCTTTTTAGGAATTTTCTAGCTCTAATATCAATTTTTTGTCCAATATTATCTTTTTTTAGATCAGTGGTTGCTACTGCTATATGGCCTTTTAAAACTTTGGTGTAAATATTTTTTATATTTTGGCTTTGCTTAGAGAAACAAAGAGTTCTAGTAACGTCTGTTGTTCCATATTTGTATTGTCCTCCAGAGTCACACAAAAATATGTCTTTTTTTCTTATAATCCTACAATTATCTGGTCTTGCTCTATAATGAACAATTGCACCATTTTTTCCAGTTCCAGCAATTGTATCAAAACTTGGATAAAGATAATTTTTGTTTTGTTTTCTAAATTTCTCCAATTTGTTTTGCGCCTGGACTTCAGTGATATTTTTTTTATTAGTATTTTTCATCCAATATAAAAATTTGGTTAGTGCTGCACCGTCAAATATATGCGATTTTATCATATGACTGATTTCAGTCTTATTTTTAATTGATTTAAAATAATAGATTGGATCTTCTTTTTTTTTAATTTTAAATTTTGATTTAATTAAATTTTCAAAATAAATAGAACAAGTGTTTATATCAACAATAAAACTCTTACCTTTTAATTTTGAAATTTCTTTTAAATTTATAATTTGATTAGAATTTATAATTTTTTGATTAATTAGTTTTTTACATTTTATTTTATTAGCTATTAAATAAATTTTTTTTGTTCTACTAACTATTAATCTTGAGTTTGGCATAGGTGTATTTGGTCCGTCTTTACCCCTTATATTTAAAGTCCATGCTACATTTTCTGGTGCGCTGATAAATAAATAATCAGACTCATTTTTTTTTAAAAATCGCGAAATTTTATTTAATTTTGAATTTTGACTTTCTCCAACAATATTTTCATTTAAATGAAAAAATGGATGTGTATCAACGACTTTAAATTTTTTTATTTGATCTATTAAGTTTTCGTTTATAAATTTTATATAATTAAATTTCAAAAAAAATTTTTTAATTTGTTTATAAGTAAAAAGCCTTGGATCAATACCAAGAGTAATATTTTTAAACAAGTTACAATTTATTAATTTTTCAATACCAATTATTTTAAAATTTTTACCAGACTCTATTTGACTCTGAATTGTGTACCTTCCATCTACAAAAAGGTAATTTTTATTTTTTAAAATTATTGCAAAACCAGCCGATCCACTAAAATTTGATATAACCTTAAGTCTGTTAACTTTCGAATACTCAGTAAAATAATCGTCATTTTTTGGAACAACATATCCATCTATTTTATATTTTTTAAATTTATTTCTTAAAATTTTAATTTTACTTGTCACTTTATTCTTTTTTGATATCTTATCCAGCCAGGACTCCTGGTTCCTTCTTCTACTTCAAAATCTTGGTTAAAATCAAAATCTTCTTCATTATTAACTTCATCTTCAAAAAATGAATTTTTTTCTAAATTTTTTTCTGGTAACTCTTCGACAAATCTGGATGCCATACTATCTATCCAGTCACCTTGATAAAATCTGTTCATTGAAAATGAAATTATTGCCTTTTGTTTCGCTCTAGTTATCCCTACATAAGCAAGTCTTCTTTCTTCTTCAAGGCCCTTTTGTCCCTTTTCTTCAATAGATTTTTGATGTGGGAATAGTCCTTCTTCCCAACCTGGTAAAAAAACTACATCAAATTCTAAACCTTTTGCAGCATGCATTGTCATCATATTAACTTTTTCTCCATCCCATTCTTGATCTACAGAGGTTGCAAGAGATACATGTTCTAAAAAACTTTCCAAAGTATCGAACTCTTTCATCGCACTTAGTAATTCTTTGATGTTTTCTAATCTATTTTCGTTATCTAAATCTTTTTTATTTTTAAGCATTGCTGAATAACCTGATTCATCTAGGACAATTTGTAATAATTTAATATGACTTGATTTTTTAAATTTCAAATCGTTTCTCCATTTATTTAAACAATTAATAAATAAACTTAGACCAATTTTAGCTTTAGGTTTAATAAGGTTTTGTTCTAGCATCTTAATAGATGCTCTTTCTAAATTTAAATGATTTTCTTTTGCAAATTTGTGAATATTTTTTAAAGTACTATCACCTATTGCTCTCTTGGGATTATTTACAATTCTCTCAAAAGCTAAATCATCTTTTTCTTGATGAATCAATCTAAGATAAGCAACACAATCTTTAATTTCTGCTCTTTCATAAAATTTTGTTCCTCCTAAAATTCTATAAGGCATCCCAATTTTAAGAAATCTTTCTTCAAATTCTCGAGTTTGAAAGATGGCTCTAACAAGAATTGCAACATTATTATATGAAAATTTTTTCTTAATATTGTTTTCTATTTCATCTGAAACTCCTATAGCTTCATCTTTACCGTTTTTAAAACAGTTTAATTTTACTAAATCTCCTTCTTCCATCTTTGTTGTTAATGTTTTTCCAACTCGATTTTTATTATTAGCTATAAGATTAGATGCTACAGATAGAATATTCTGTGATGACCTATAATTTTGCTCAAGTCTTATGACCTTTGTATTTTTATAAATTTGATCGAATTCAAGAAAATTTTTAATTTCAGCTCCACGCCAACTGTATATAGATTGATCATCATCCCCAACACAACATATATTTTTATTTTTTTCAGATAAAAGATTAAGCCATTTACTTTGAATAAAATTTGTATCTTGATACTCATCTACGAGAATATATTTAAAATTTTTAGAATATATTTCTCTTATATCTGAATAGTTTTCAAAGATTTTTACAGTATGTAAAATTAAATCACCAAAGTCACATGAATTTAAATCAGTTAATTTTTGTTGATATATTTTATACAGAGGCAAGATAGTTTTTTCATAAATATCTTTTTTGTTAACAATGACTTCAGCTGGATAATATCCTTTATTTTTCCAACGATCTACAATTGCCAATATAAATCTTGGCGATAATTGTTTAATGTCTACATTCTCAGCTTTACAAATATTTTTAATAAGTCTTATTTGATCGTCTGTATCTATTATTGTGAAATTTGAATTTAGGTTTGCAGCAGATGCATGTTTTCTGAGTAGTTTTGCACAAATAGAGTGAAAGGTTCCAAGCCAAGAAAGTCCAATTGCAGCAGATCCCAAAATATTACTTACTCTATTTTGCATTTCTTTTGCTGCCTTATTTGTAAAAGTTACTGCTAAAATTTGATTAGGGAATGCCTTTTTTTCTTTAATTATATTGGCAATTCTTGAAGTTAGAACTTTAGTTTTACCTGAACCTGCCCCAGCAACAATCAAAAGTGGTCCATCTAGGTGTAATACAGCCTCTTTTTGAGGTTCATTTAGATTTTCCAGATAATCTTTGTTTATCATTTAAAATAATACTTTATAAGATTTCTTGATCAAAATGGCCAAGCAAAACTCATTTGTTAAAAATTTAAAAAACATTAGTAAATTAATTAATAGTCTATTAGAGCAAAATTTAAACAAATTAAAATTTGATAATTTAAAAATTCTAGCCAGAAATAATAAAATTATTCTCTCTGTTGTCGCAGTTTTTTTTTTCTTAATTTCATACCTTTTACTACCTACATTTTACAAACAGGATGATATTTCAAAGGAATTAAAAAATGAACTGTTAAGTAAATTCAACTTAGACTTTTCTTTTAATCAAAGACTAAATTATAATTTTTTCCCAAGACCACATTTTGTAAGTAAAGACTCTATTATTGTTAAAAACCAAAAAAATATTGCAGAGATAAATCAAATAAAAATCTATGTCTCCTTAGATAATTTATTTTCAATAAAAAATTTTAAAATTAATGAAGTTATTTTGGATAACGCGAATTTTGAATTGAATAATAAAAATAGTAATTTCTTTATCCAAATTTTAAATAATAATTTTTTAGATGCTAATTTAAAAATCAAAAATAGTAATCTTTTCTTTAGAAATTTGGAGAAAGAAGTTTTATTTATAAATAAAATTAAAAATTTGAAGTATTATTATGATCAAAATGAATTAAAAAATATTCTTTATTCAGAAAATGAAATATTTAATACTCCTTTTTCTCTAGAGATAATAAATCACAAAGATGAAAAAAAACTAGATACTAAGTTAAATTTAAGTTCAATAGGGTTAAAAATTGAAAATATACATAATTATGATAATGAGATTAAATCAGGATCAACCACCATCCATCTAAAAAAAAATAAAAGTTTTATAGATTATAAAAGTAATAAAGATTTTTTTAAATTTAGTTATTATAATGACTTAGATAAGAAAAAATTTCTATATAATGGAAAATTAAATTTTAATCCTTTTTATTCTCATTTTGATGGTACCGCTGAAGAATTAAACATTTCTTACTTATTTGGTACAAATGCGATTATTGCTGAATTATTAAGAACTAATATTTTTAATAGTGAAAATATAGATTTTAAATTAAATATAAATGCAAATAAAATTCAAAATAACCGAAATTTTATAAATCTTTTTTTAAAATCTAAAATTCAAGAAGGCCTAATCGATATAGATAATACTCAAATAGAGTGGAAAAATAATACGATTATAAAATTAACTGATACATTAATCTTAGTTAAGGACGGTAAACTTTTTTTGGATGGGAAATCTCAGGTAACTATAAAAAATGTTAAAAATATTTATAAATTTCTACTCACTCCTAAAAATTTTAGAAAGCAAATTAAAAAAATCGATTTTCGTTTTTCTTACGCATTTGACGAAAAAGTAATAATGTTAAGTGACATTATTATTGATGGTGAATATAATCAAAAAGTTAACGAAAAACTAAACAATATTTATTTTAGAGGTTCTAGTATGCAAAATAAAATATTTTTTAAAAATATGACTAATGATTTAATTAAAGCTTACGCTGGATAAATCATCTTTTTAGGATCAACTATTTTTTTATAATCTTTCTCTGTAATTAGTCCTGTTTTTAATGTTTCATATTTTAAAGTAGTATTATTCTTTAGTGCAGTCTTTGCAATTTTAGCAGCATTATCATAGCCTAGGTGAGGTGCAAGTGCCGTAACTAGCATTAAAGAATTGTCTAAATGTTCTTGAATTTTCTTTTTGTTGGCTTTTATTCCTTTAACACAATAAATTGCAAAATTTTTAGTGCTGTCTGCCATAAGATCTATTGACTGCAAAATATTATGTGCAATTAATGGTTTGAAAACATTCAATTCGAAGTGTCCATGTGATCCGGCCATTGTAATACCAGTGTGGTTTCCAATAACTTTTACACAAACCATTGTAACAGCTTCACATTGAGTAGGATTAACCTTTCCAGGCATTATAGATGAACCCGGTTCATTTTCTGGCAAAATTAATTCTCCATAACCAGCTCTTGGGCCTGAACCTAAAAATCTAATATCATTAGATATTTTCATTAAAGCTACTGCGCATGTATTTAAGGTTCCAGAAAAATTAACTATTGCATCATGAGCAGCAAGCTCTGCAAATTTATTTACAGCAGGGTTAAATTTAATTTTTGTAAATTTTGTGATCTCTTTAACTACTTTTTTGTCAAAGTTTTTTTTTGAATTTATACCTGTTCCAACTGCTGTCCCACCTTGAGCAAGAAATAATATCTCTTTTAAAGCGTACTCAATTCTTTCAATACTTTTTTTAACTTGCACATGGTACCCTGAAAACTCTTGACCTAACGAAAGAGGTGTTGCGTCTTGAAGATGCGTCCGTCCAATTTTTACTATATTTTTAAATTCTTTAGATTTTCTATTTAATTCTTTTTCTAAAATCTTTAAGTTTGGTAACAATTTACTTAAAGTTTCTTTTGCAACCGAAATATGCATTGCAGTTGGAAAAACATCATTTGTAGATTGTGATTTATTCACATGATCATTTGGATGAACGGGTTTTTTTGAACCTTTTTTTCCACCCATTATTTCTATTGCACGATTGGCAATAACTTCATTAACATTCATATTTGTTTGTGTTCCAGAGCCTGTTTGCCAAACTTTTAATGGGAAATTATCATCTAACTTGCCTTTGATTATCTCATCCGACGCTCTAATAATTGCTTTAGATATTTTGCTATCTATCAATTTGTCTTTAGAGTGAACTATTGCTGCAGATCTCTTAATAATTGCAATAGATTTAATGATGGAAATATTTACTAAAATTTTACCAATATTAAAAAATTTGTTAGATCTTTGAGTAGATGCTCCCCATAACTTATCATTAGGAACATTAACACTTCCAATGCTATCGAATTCTTTTCTTAATTTCATTGATTAATCTCTAAGTTACAAATAGTTATAAATATACAATAAATTATTAAAAACATACAGGAGCAATATGTCGAATTTTATCAAAGTAGGAACTTTCATGAAAACTTTTGGTCAAGAAGTCAAAACAGAGCCTTCATTAAGTACTGAAAAAATTAATAAACTAAGGATAGATCTAATAAAAGAGGAACTAGAGGAGCTTACAAAAGCTATGGATAATAAAGACTTATTAGAGGTAGCTGATGCACTTACGGATATCTTGTATGTTACTTACGGAGCTGGTCACGCATTTGGAATAGATTTAGATAAATGTTTTGAAGAGGTTCAAAATTCAAACATGAGTAAATTAGGTGAAAATGGAAAACCTATATACAATGATGCAGGGAAAGTGATGAAAGGACCAAATTATTTCAAACCTGATCTTTCTAAATTTGTATCTTAAATTTCTAATTTAAGATCGACTGCTGGAGCGCTATGAGTAATAGATCCGACAGAAATCCTATTAACACCAGTAGAAGCGATAGACTTTACTGTTTTTAAACTTATATTTCCTGAAGCCTCAGTTTCATATTGTTTATTCGATATTTTGACTCCTTGTTTCAAACTTTTAATATTCATATTATCGAATAATATGGTATTAAATTTAAGCCCCATTATTGATTTTAGTTGATTGAGATTGTCTACTTCGACTGTAATTTTTCTTCCCTTTTTATTTTTAATAGCTTTTGAGACTAAGGTTTTTAAATCAGAACTAGCTACATGATTATCTTTAATTAAATATTCATCACTTAAATTAAATCGATGATTTGTCCCACCCCCTAATTTAACAGCATATTTTTGGATTACCCTTAAATTTGGAATAGTTTTTCTTGTACAACAAATTTTAGTTTTTTTTCCTGCTAATGTACAAAATAGATTAGTTTTAGTGGCTATACCAGATATGTGGGATAAAAAATTTAGTGCAACTCTTTCTGCAATCAATATATTTTTTGCATTTCCTTTAATTAAAGCAATGAGAGAACCTCTTTTTACCTTTGAACCATCTTTTTTTTTAGTTATAAATTTAATCTTATTGTCAATTAAAGCAAAAGTTTGCTTTGCAAACAATAATCCACCAATAATTGCGTTTTGATTTGATAAAAGTTTAAAGGTTATTATTTTATCATTTTTAACTAAATTTGAAGTTATATCCCCAGAAGGGTAGAGATCCTCATTTAAAGCTAGTTTGACACTATTACGAATAAATTCTTTGCTAAGTTTAATTTTTGACACTTATTATCTGCCGATAGCTGCCATTTTCTCTACAGAAATTCTTGCTTTGTCGATAGTCTCTTTGTCCATAATTATTTCACCTGTTTCATTTTCTAAACAATCTAAAATTTTTGGAAGAGTAATTTTTTTCATATGAGGACACATGTTACATGGCTTGATAAATTCAACGTCAGGATTTTCAACTTCAATGTTATCACTCATAGAGCATTCAGTAACCATCATAACTTTCTTAGGCTGATTATCTTTGACATAATTAATCATTCCAGAAGTAGAACCTGCAAAGTCACTTGCTTTAATAACATTCGGAGGACATTCAGGGTGTGCAATTATTTTTATTCCAGGATTATTTTTTCTAATATCGTGTATTTCTTGCTCATTAAATTGATCATGAACAATGCAAATACCTTTCCATGATATAATTTCCACATCAGTTTGTGAGGCGACATATTTTGCAAGGTAATCATCAGGTAAAAATATTACTTTTTTAACTCCAAGTGATTTTACAATTTTAACAGCATTCGCTGATGTACAACAAACATCTGTTTCTGCTTTAACTTCCGCAGAAGTGTTTACATAAGAAACGACCGGAACCCCTGGATATTTTTCCTTTAATAACCTTACGTCTTTACCAGTGATTGATGAGGACAAGGAACAACCTGCATCCATATCTGGTAATATTACTTTTTTTTCAGGACTCATTAATTTTGCAGTTTCAGCCATGAAATGAACCCCAGCCATCAAAATTATATCTGCTGAAGTTTTAGAGGCTTCAATTGCTAAAGCTAAAGAGTCTGCAGAAAAATCTGCAACTCCATGATATATTTCGGGAGTTTGATAATTATGAGCAAGAATGACCGCATTCTTCTCTTTTTTTAATTTATTAATTTTATGAATATACGGTGCGTGAACTGACCACTCAATTTCAGGCATAACCTTAGAAATTTTTTGATAAATTGGGTCTGTTGCTTGCTTTACTTCTTGAGTAAATTCCATGCTGGTTTTTACCAATTTGAAAGATGATTGTCATTCATTTATTATGAGACATATTGCGGTCGTGCTGAAATTGGTAGACAGGCACGGTTGAGGGCCGTGTGGACCTAGTCCATGAGAGTTCGAGTCTCTCCGACCGCACCAATTAATTAGTTATTTACCTATCCACTCAGGTTTTTTAATTTTGATTGATGCCTCTTTTGTTTTAAATTCAGCATTTTCGTCAAAATTTTTATCTAGAAATTTTATTAGCGCAAAAGGATATTCATTATTTATCAATACTTTTCCGATCTCACTATCTTTATTGAAAATACTCTCACCCTCATGCAATTTCCCATCTATAACATTTATTGGTAATAATCTTTTTGTAAGTTTATTTTTAAGTTTAATCCTTGCTGTATTTTCCTGTCCAACGTAACAACCCTTTTTAAAATCAATTCCATTAAGTTCGTCATAATTACATTCAACTCCAAAAGCTTTGTTTTGTAATTGATTTAAGTTTTTTGGCACTATTCCGAGTTTATGACTCAGTGAATAATATTCATTTACATCTGCATCATTTAATTCTAATTTCTTTAAAGATAAATATAGCTTTTCTAAATTAATAATTAATCTCGCACCTAATTTCTTATTACGAGGATCTAAAAGTATTGGATCTTCTCTAAACTTTAAAGTAAATCCAGGAACTTCTTGTGCTTCGTCAAAGGTCAAAAACTTTTCATAACTGAAAGCAGCAACGACAAACTCATTACTAAGATTTAAAATTTCAACTTTGGATCTTAATTTGTAAACACTAAGTTGCATATATAATTCATCCACTTGAGATTTTTCGCAATCGATCAAGTAACCTGACTTATGTTTAACTATAATGAATTCATACAAAAATTTTCCTTGAGGAGATAGTAATGATGCAAAGCAACTGTAGGTTTCACTTACCTTGTTAATGTCATTACTAATTAAATTTTGAAGAAAACTTACAGCATCATCTCCATTTATATAAAGAATGGCCCTGTCTTCTAAAATGTAAACGGTTTTCATATTCATATTTGATTAATTATGAGATGTAATATAATAACATTTTCTTAAAATGTTAGATCTTATAATTAGAAACGGTAAATGCTACATTAATGGAGAGCTAAAGAAAGTAGATGTTTCTGTAAAAAACAAAAAAATTCACCAGATTGGTCAAATTTCAGAGAAAGCTAAGGAAACCATCGATGTAAGTGGTCATACAGTTTTACCAGGATGCATAGATACTCAAACCCATTTTAGAGAGCCTGGGTCAACTGATACTGAAGATCTTCACTCTGGAAGTCGAGCAGCAATTGCAGGGGGGATCACTAGTGTTTTTGAAATGCCTAACACCAACCCACCAACTTCAAATAAAAAAGAGTTTCAAAGAAAGTTAGATCTTGCTAAAAACAGAATGTATTGCAATTATGCATTTTACTTTGGTGCAACAGCTGATAACGCTGACGATTTGGCAAGTTTAAGAGATTTGGAAGGTTGTTGTGGAATCAAACTTTTTGCAGGATCTTCAACGGGAAATTTATTAGTTGCTGAAGAGGATGAGATTGATAAAGTTTTTCAAAATGCCTCGAAAGTTGTTGCAGTTCACTCAGAAGATGAAGCTATACTAAAAGTAAATAAAAAACTAATTAAGCAAGGAGATGTTCATACTCATCCTGTTTGGAGAAGCGCAGAGTGCGCAATCTCATCCACAAGAAGGATCGTAAGAATTGCTGAAAAATACAATAAAAAAGCTCATGTTCTTCACATAACCACGAAAGAAGAAATTGATTTTTTATCTCAACACAAAGGAAACATTACCTTTGAGATTACTCCTCAACATCTAACTATTTATGCGCCAGATTGTTATGACAAACTTGGAACTTACGCTCAAATGAATCCACCTATCAGAGATAAATCTCATTACGATCGATTATGGTATGGAGTGAGACATAATTTTAATGATACAATTGGGTCTGATCATGCTCCTCATTTAAAAGTAAATAAAGACAAAGAGTATCCCAATTCTCCTTCCGGAATGCCTGGCGTTCAAACTTTGTTGCCAGTGATGCTAAATCATGTGAACGATGGAAAATTGTCTTTAACTCAATTAATTAATCTTGTTTGTGAAAATCCTGTTAAAATTTTTGGTATTCAAAACAAAGGATTTATTAAAGAAGGATTCGATGCTGATTTTACAATAATTGACATGAATAAAACAATAGAAATTAAAAACGAAAATATAGAAAGCAAATGTGCATGGTCACCGTTTAATGGATATAAATTTAAAGGCGCACCTACCCACACTATTATTGCTGGTAAAATCAAAATGCAGGACGGTAAAATATTAGGTGATCCTGAAGGAACTCCCTTAAAATTTAGCTAAGTTTAACTGTAAAGCTGTTCACAAGAATTACACCTACTACAATTAAAAATAATCCAACAATAGCTTGCCAAGCTAAAGTTTGTTTGAAAAAAATGTAGCCTAATAACGCTATTGTAAAAATTCCAAGACCACTCCATGTAGCGTAAACAATTGCTATTGGTAGCTTATTAACTACAAAAGTTAAAAGGTAAAATGCGCAAAGATAAAATATTGAAAGTGCAACAGTTGGTATTAGTTTTGTGAAGTTTTGTGATACTGGTAGCAGCATAGTTCCTGCAACTTCACAGAATATTGCACCAACTAAAAAAATATAAGTCTTAACCATTAAGAATTTTATGTTTGATTAAATCTTCTTTTATTTCACTTAATATAGCCGGATCATCGATTGTAGGTGGAATTTTATATTCAACATTGTCAGCAATTTTTCTGATTGTTCCTCTTAAAATTTTTCCTGATCTTGTTTTAGGAAGTCTTTTAATAACAATTGCTACTTTAAATGCAGCAACAGGACCAATTTTAGCTCTAACCATTTGAATACATTCTTTTGAAATTGTTTCATTATCTTTATCTACTCCAGATTTGAGAACTACTAAGCCAATTGGCAATTGACCTTTTAATTTATCAGCGATACCTAACACAGCACACTCAGCAACTGATTGATGTTCAGATAAAACTTCTTCTATTGCTCCAGTTGATAATCTATGACCTGCAACATTTATAATGTCATCTGTTCGAGACATAATCCAAATGTAACCATCATCGTCAATGTGTCCTGCATCATAAGTTTGATAGTAACCTTCATAATTGGACATGTAATTTTCTTTATATCTTTTGTCCGCATTCCATAGTGTAGGGAATGTTCCAGGAGGCAAAGGAAGTTTCACTACAATGTCACCCATTTCATTTGGTTTAGCTAAAGATTGATCTGATTTAATGATTTTTACATCATAACCAGGAACAGCTTTACAAGCTGAGCCATATTTTGTTTCCATCATTTCTATCCCAGTACAATTTGAACTGATTGCCCAACTTGTTTCGGTTTGCCACCAATGATCAATAACTGGAACCTTAAGTAAATTTTCAGCCCATTTGATTGTGTCTGGGTCAGCTCTTTCACCAGCAAGAAATAAACTTTCAAAACTACTTAAATCATATTTAGAAAAAAATTTACCTTCAGGATCTTCCTTTTTTATTGCTCTGAATGCAGTTGGTGCAGTAAATAAAGATTTTACTTTATAATCTGAAATAATTTTCCAGAAAGCTCCAGCATCTGGAGTCCCAACAGGCTTACCTTCAAATAAAACTGTTGTACATCCTTTAAATAGAGGAGCGTAAACAATATATGAATGACCAACAATCCATCCAATATCACTTGCTGACCACCAGATATCATTAATGTCAATATTGTAAATATTTTTCATAGTCCATTTAAGAGCAACGATGTGGCCTCCAACATCTCTAACTATTCCTTTTGGAGTTCCAGTAGTGCCAGAGGTATACAAAATATATGCAAACTCATTTGAGTTCATCTCTACACAATCAGCTGGTTCTGCATTGGATACTACATCAGTCCAACTAATTTCTAATGAAGGATTTAATTTTACTTCATGTCCTGGTCTTTGAAATAATATCATCTTCTTAATTTTGTGATTTGCGATCTTGATAGCTTCATCAACTAAGGGTTTGTATTCAACAGTTCTACCTGGTTCAAAACCACATGAGGCTGTTACTAATAATTTTGCTTTACTATCATCAATCCTGCTTGCAAGTTCGTTAGAGGCAAACCCACCAAAGACAACTGAGTGTATTGCGCCAATTCTTGCACACCCGAGCATTGCAATCACTGCTTCAGGGATCATTGGCATGTAAATAATCACTCTCTCACCCTTATTAACTCCTTGAGCTTTTAAAGCTCCTGCAAATTTTGCAACTTTAGATCTAAGTTCTTCGTATGTAAATTTACTTTTGTTTCCTGTGATTGGGCTATCATAAATAAGAGCAGTGCTTTTTCCTCGACCTTGATCAATATGAATGTCTAAAGCATTATAACAAGTGTTAGTTGATCCATCTTCAAACCATTTATAGAACGGAGGATTAGATTTATTCAAAATTTTTGTAGGTTTTTTAAACCAAAAGATGTCTTCAGCTGCTTCCTGCCAAAATTTTTCAGGATTTTTTATTGAATGATCATAAATTTTATTGAATTTATCCGACATATTTTTTTGATTCGATTTTAGTAATATTTTTGATTTTTAACTTATAAATTGTATTTAATTTTAAAAATTAAGTAAAATCAATGTTAATTAGTGACAATTTGCTCTTCATAAATCCATTTTTATTTGCTATTTAACGTGAACTTTGACTTGAGGAAGCTCAAGTCTAGTTTATATAAACTAAAAAATAAAAACTAACTAGAGAGGGAGTTTTTTATGAATAAACTAAAATTGTTTGCTTTGGCAGCTATGGCACTGATTGGATTTTCAGGTATAGCTATCGCAGCAGACGCAACCATGTTGAATCAGGATGATTTCGTAGGTATCTCATTCTGGATCATATCTATGGGAATGTTAGCAGCGACTGCTTTCTTTTTCATGGAAGTTGGTAACGTAGCAGCAGGCTGGAGAACTTCAGTTATCGTTGCTGGGCTAGTAACTGGTATTGCATTCATACACTACATGTACATGAGAGAAGTATGGGTTGCTACTGGAGACTCGCCGACAGTTTACAGATATATTGACTGGTTAATTACAGTGCCATTACAGATGGTAGAATTTTATTTAATTCTAGCAGCTATTGGTAAAGCAAACTCTGGAATGTTCTGGAGATTATTAATTGGTTCATTAGTAATGTTAATCGGTGGATACTTGGGTGAAGCTGGATACATCAACGCTACTCTTGGCTTTATTGTCGGAATGGCAGGTTGGATATACATTCTTTATGAAGTGTTCTCAGGTGAAGCTGGAAAAGCTGCAGCAAAAAGTGGAAGCAAGGCTCTTGTGACTGCTTTTGGTGCAATGAGAATGATTGTTACAGTAGGTTGGGCTATTTACCCATTAGGTTATATTTTTGGTTACCTAACAGGTGGAGTAGACGCTGACTCACTTAACGTTGTTTATAACTTAGCTGACTTCATTAACAAAATTGCATTTGGTCTAGTAATTTGGGCTGCTGCAACAAGTGTTAGCGGAAAAAGAGCTAAGTAAATTTACTTAAAAGTTTAATTAAGGGCAGGTATAATTTTATACTTGCCCTTTTTTTTGTTTAAAATTATCAAAAATACGCCTTAGTCGATTTTACTTACTTGCTCAATTTAGATAACAACCTATATATAAATTATGTCAAAAATTACTTATAAAACTCATGATGATAAAACTCATACGATTGATGTCCAAAATGGATTAACTGTAATGGAAGGTGCGATCCAAAATGATATTCCAGGTATTGATGCTGATTGTGGGGGAGGTATGTCATGCGCAACTTGCCATGTATATGTTAATGAAGATTGGCTGGATAAGCTACCAGTGAAAGAAGATGGGGAAGAAGACATGTTAGATATGGCATTTGAACCAAAAAAAAATAGTCGATTAAGTTGTCAGCTTATTGTTTCAGATACACTAGACGGATTAGTGGTTAACATTCCATCAAAGCAAGGATAAATGAACAAAACAGATGTATTAATTATTGGAGCAGGTCCAACAGGTTTATTTTGTGCACATCAACTTGGAATAATTGGACTAACTTGTGAGATTGTAGACAACTTAGATAAAGCGGGAGGACAATGTATTGAACTTTATCCTGATAAACCTATTTATGATATTCCAGCTATACCAGAATGTACTGGTGAAGAGTTAACCAATAATCTTTTAAAACAAATCAAACCTTTTAATGTTAATTTTCATTTAAACCAAAGAGTAGAAGAACTTAAAAAAGTAGAAAATCGTTGGCATGTGAGAACTAATGGCAATAAAGAATTTGATGTTGCAAGTATTGTTATTGCAGGAGGTGTCGGATCCTTTGAACCTAGAAAATTTCCAGTAAAAGAATGTAAAAAATTTGAAGGAAATTCACTATTTTATGCAGTTAAAGACAAAACAATTTTTAAAGATAAAACCATTTCAATTTTTGGTGGAGGAGACTCTGCCCTAGATTGGGCCATAGAGCTTTCTAATACGTCTAAAGTAAATTTAATCCACCGAAGAGATGGGTTTAGTGGAGCAGAGGCGAGCGTTCAAAAAGTGAAAGCTTTAAGTGAACAAGGTAAAATAAACTTATACACTAAATATCAATTAGACTGTGTAGTTGGAGAAAATAAAATTAATTCAGTTAAAATTAAACACGATGAAGGTGAAGTAAAGGAAATTAAATCTGATTACGTACTCGGTTTCTTTGGTTTGATAATGCAACTGGGTCCAATATTAGATTGGGGACTAAATATTAATAAAAAAACAGTTGAAGTGAACACAGAAAATTTTGAAACTAATATAAATGGACTATTTGCAATAGGTGATATTTGTTCTTATCCAGGTAAATTAAAATTAATTTTATCTGGATTTCATGAGGGTGCATTGGCTGCGAGAGGCTGTTTTAAATATGCAAAGCCTGATGAAAAATTAAGATTTGAGTTTACTACAACCTCAAAAGCTGCACAGGAAAGACTTGGAATTAAAAAATGATTGAGCTTTTTTCATCGGATACACCTAATGGTAAAAAAATAGGTATCATGCTTGAGGAAATAGGGTTCAATTTCAAAGTTACTAAATTAGACTTAGGTAAGGGCGATCAATTTAAACCTGAATTTAAGAAGATAAGTCCTTTTGCAAAAATACCTGCTATAATTGATCATTCAAACAATAATCAAGCAGTTTTTGAATCTGGTGCAATCCTGATTTATTTATCAGAAAGAAGTGGAAAGTTTTACGATAAAGAAAATCGACTTAATATTGATCAATGGCTAATGGCACAAATGGGATTGATTGGACCAATGATAGGTCAATATCATTATTTTTACAAATTTAATAAAGGCTTAAGTGAAGTTGGTGAAAAAAGATATTTTGAAATGACCAAAAGTATTTATGGAGTTTTAGAGGATCACTTATCAAAAAAAAAATATTTAGCAGGTGAAAATTATTCAATTGCTGATATTGCAACATGGCCTTGGATTGCTAGACACGAATGGCATGATATTGGTCTTAAAAATTATCAAAATTTATCTAGATGGTATTCTAACATTTCTGAACGTGAGGCTGTGATTAAGGGATATGCTTTTATGGATGAAAATGCTGTAATACCAAAGCCCTAATATTATCCGAACAACCTATACAAAGAGCTAAAAATTCCCATTCCAGAAAATTCAATTGCTAGCACTATAATGATTATTAAAATTAATTTTTTGTTCATTTAAGAAATAAGTAAAGTAATAAAATTGCCCAAATAAAAGGATAATAAAAATAGATATACTTTTTGGCAAATAAGAAAGAAATAGAATTTTGATATGCAGATTTTCTTTTATCTTTTTTAGTCATCAGCGTGAACTTTCTCATCTTTTTCATGTTTCTCTTGAGCTGCAATAGTGTATTTTGCAACTGGCCTTGCCATTAATCTTTTCAATCCAATTGGCTCTGCTGTGTCTAAACAATATCCATAAGTATCATCTCTAATTCTCATTAAAGCTTTGTCAATTTCTGAAATTAGTTTTATCTGTCTATTGATAGCTTTCATTTCTACATTTTTATCAGTATATGAACTTGCTTGATCAACAATGTCGGCTGAAATACTATTGTCATCCATACTTCCATTGTAAAGTGCTTCATTGTTAGCCTTTACTAATTCTTTTTTCCATTCATTTAGTTTAATTCTAAAAAAAACTTTGTGTTTTT
>CACKYN010000014.1 GCA_902604355.1 uncultured Pelagibacteraceae bacterium | reverse complement strand
ATATAGAAAAAGAAGCCTCAATAAATGAGCAAATAGATCGAATGAGACATTCAGCAACACGTTCTCTGCTTGAAAGAGATGACGTTCTTATTGTTGCTAGTGTTTCTTGTATTTATGGATTGGGTTCTGTTGAAGCTTACAGCAAAATGACTTTAACCCTTCAAAAGAATAATGATTATAACCGAGAGGAATTAATAAAATCTTTAGTAGCTCTTCAATATAAACGAAATGATCAAAACTTTTATAGAGGAACCTTCCGAGCTAGAGGAGAGTATTTAGAAATTTTTCCATCTCACTTAGAAGACAGGGCATGGAGATTAAGTTTATTTGGAGATAAACTTGAGCAAATTGAGGAGTTTGATCCTTTGACTGGCGACCAGGTTAGAGAACTAAGTTTGGTTAAAGTTTATGCAAACAGTCATTATATCACTCCAAAACCAACAATAGAACAAGCTGTCATCAACATTAAAAAAGAACTAGAAATCACTTTAAAAAAACACAGAGAAGATAATAAATTATTAGAGGCCCAAAGATTAGAGGAAAGAACTAAATTTGATCTAGAAATGATTGAAGCAACTGGATCATGTGCTGGGATCGAAAATTATTCTAGATTTTTATCTGGAAGAAAACCAGGCGAACCACCTCCCACACTTTTTGAATATTTTCCAGATAATACACTAATTTTTGTAGATGAATGTCACGTAACTGTTCCGCAACTGAATGGAATGTACAAAGGTGATAGATCCAGGAAAAGTACCTTAGCAGAATATGGATTTAGACTTCCATCCTGCATGGACAATCGTCCATTAAAATTTGAAGAATGGGATCTTATGAGAACTCAAACAGTATTTGTATCAGCGACGCCTGGTCAATGGGAATTGGAACAAACTAAAGGTAAGTTTATTGATCAAGTAATTAGACCAACAGGTTTAATTGATCCCCCAGTTGAAATTAGACCTGCTAAAAATCAGGTTGATGATTTAATGCATGAATGTAAAAAAGTTATTCAAAATAATCATAGAGTTCTTGTTACAACTCTAACAAAAAAAATGGCAGAGGATTTAACTGAGTACCTTCATGAAAATGGAATTAAAGTTAGGTATCTTCACTCTGACATAGATACTTTAGAGAGAATTGAAATTATGCGTGATCTTAGAATGGGTGTTTTTGATGTTCTTGTTGGGATTAATCTTTTAAGAGAGGGTTTAGATATTCCAGAGTGTGCACTTGTTGGTATATTGGATGCTGATAAAGAAGGGTTTCTTAGATCTGAAACTTCCTTAATTCAAACAATTGGAAGAGCTGCAAGAAATGTTGATGGAAAAGTAGTTTTATATGCTGACAAAGAAACTAAAAGTATAAAAAAAGCAATAGCGGAAACTGACAGAAGAAGACAGATTCAATTAGCTTACAATAAAAAACATAAGATTGATGCTAAATCTGTAAAAAAAGAAATTAGTGATATCCTAGAAAGTGTTTATGAAAAAGATTATGTTAAAATCAGTGATGGCTCAAATATTGGTGGCAATTTAAAGAAGCACTTAAAAGGTTTAGATAAGAAAATGAAAGAGTCTGCTGCCAACCTTGAGTTTGAGGAGGCTGCTAAGATTAGAGATGAAATTAGAAAATTAGAAAGCACTGAACTTGAAATTACACTTAACCCTAAAATTAGACAATATGATGTAAAAAATAAGCTTTACCCAAAAGGCAGATCGACAATGGGTATGCCAGGAACTAAGGTCACAAAAAAAAGAGATAAAAAATGGAAGCACGGAAAATAATTATTACAGGTGGAGGAACAAGGATTGGAGCTGCAATTGCAAAAAAATTATCTGGTGCTAATAAAGAAATATTAATTCATTTCAATAAATCAAAATCAAAGGCTGAAAAACTCAAAAAAGAATTAGTGTTAAATGGTACTAAAGTTTATCTCGTAAAAGGTGATTTGAGAAAAGAAAATGATGTAAGTAAAATCCTTAAATACGCAAAATCAAAATTAAAATATTTTGATTGTTTAATAAATAATGCTTCATTGTTTGAAAACGATAAACTTGAAAGTTTTACAATTGATAGCTGGGACAAACATTTAAAAACAAATTTAAGAACCCCAGCTGTAATATCAAAAGAATTTGCTAAAAATGTTAAGGGAAAAAATAACAATATAATTAATATAATTGATCAGAGAGTTTTTAAACTTACTCCTTACTTTTTTTCATACACAATAAGCAAAACTGGCCTTTATACTCTTACGAAAACTAGTGCTATGAGTTTGGCACCTAATATTAGGGTAAACGGTATAGCTCCAGGACCCACAATCAAAAATAAGAGACAGTCTGAAAAACATTTTAAAAAACAGTATTTAGCAACACCTTTAAAAAGACAAGTTGACGTTGAACAAATATGTAATGCAGTTGACTTTTTTATAAAAAATATATCTATTACAGGTCAGGTTTTAGCAATTGATAGTGGACAAAATTTGAACTGGCAGACACCAGATATTATGGGAGGAAAAGAATGAGAAAATTTTTAGTAATTATTATGCTTAGTTTAATATTGATTGGTAGTGCCTATGCAAACTCAAAAGAAGTTATAAAAACAGATGGTTTTGTAATACCGACAAATAAATGGAAAGATAAAATTAAAATTAATGAAAAGTTTCAAGTAAATAATCCTAAAGATAAAATAATTATAATTTACAACCATGGTTCTGATGGAAACGATGTTAAATTAAAACATTGCTTCTGGAGATCGGAGCTTAGAAATTGGGCTCAGTTAGCTGGCGATAAAATAGATGGTAAAGAAATCATGGTTTATATTCACTGCCAAGGTCAGCTCGAAGGTGACTTAGGTGCTAAGTTAGGAAAAGCAGGAATGTGGATGAAAAAATGGGAAGGACCTTATCCAGGGACGTCAAAAATGGATCGAAGAGTTGAGGGTAATTTAGAAGTTATTAAAAAATTTGTTAAAATGGGAGTACCAAAGAAACAAATTTTTATGTCAGGTCACTCTTGTGGAGGATGGGCAACATTAAGGCTAACAGCAAAATACATGGAAGAACTAGGTGGAGGGATATCATTAATGCCTGCGTGTTTTTGGAATTTATCAAAAAAATATAAAGTAAAAAAAGTTGGTTATGAAAAAGCTATGGAAAAATTTCATAAAAAATATCCTGGTATGGCTCAATGGAGACAAGATCAAATTGACATAATTATAAAGGGAAATGCACCAGTTTTAATTTTTACACATCCTATGGATGCATTTGAAGGATTAACATCTGATTGGATGGATGATGTTCCTAACTTTAAGAGAGTTGTAATTTCTGAAAAGAAAACAATTGATGGAAAAAAATGTAAATATGCAGGATCAGATTGGGAAGAGCCAGTAAAAAATTTTCATATAGTAGATTTTGCTGATTGTTTTATGCATTATCACCCACTAATCAAAGAGTATATCGCATCAAGACTTTAGAAGATGAAAAAGAGCAGTTTAAATATAGTTAAAATTGATAATACCAAAACCTTATTTAATTATGAGAAAAAAGTCTTAATAAAAGAATTAATTTTAGATCTGAAGCTAGGTTATTTTGATTTTGAAAAAGAGAAATCCCAGAAAGTTAAATTTAATTTGGATGTAAATTATGAGGATAAAAAACCATCGAATGACAAAGATATTAAATCAATTGTAAACTATGCAAAAATTGTGAGGTTGATAAAAAAACTTGTTAAAAATAAACATTATAATTTTCTTGAGACATTAGCAGAGGATGTATTCGATGAATTATTCAAAGATAAGAGAATTGATAAGATAAGTCTTCAAATTGAGAAATTAGAAATCATGAAAGATTGCTCTTCTGTTGGTATTCAAATTTCAAAAAAAAGAAGCCATGATAAGCTCTGATTTAGGTAAAGAAGTAATTAAAAAAGAACTTCCTTTAGTTCCTAAACTCCCAGGTGTCTATAGAATGCTGAATTCTAAGGACGAAATTCTATATGTAGGAAAAGCTAAAAATTTACCCAACAGATTAAAAAGTTATGTATCTGAAAAAAATCACATTATCAGAACTGAGAGAATGTTATCTCAAACAAGAAAATTAGAGATAACCACTACTTCTAATGAAAGCGAGGCCTTACTACTTGAGGCTAATTTAATTAAAAAATTTAAACCAAAATTTAATATTCTTCTAAGAGACGATAAATCGTTCCCTTTCATATTTATTGGTAACCAAGATCAATGGCCTCAGATAAAAAGACATAGGGGGAAAAAAACTAAAGAGGGCTTTTACTTTGGTCCGTTTGCATCAGCTGGATCTGCCAATTGGACAATCAAAATGATCCAAAAAATTTTTCACTTAAGAGTTTGTGATGACACGGTATTTAAAAACAGAGAAAGACCATGTATATTATACCAAATTAAACGTTGTTCTGGGCCATGTGTTGGTTATGTTACTAAGGAAGACTATCAACAAACAGTTGATGATGCGATTGAATTTGTCTCCGGAAAATCAAGAAGAATTCAAAAAAATCTTTCTAATCAAATGGAAAAAGCAAGCGAAGAACTTGACTTTGAAAAAGCAGTAATTTTGAGGGATAGAATAAAAGCATTAAACATAATTCAGTCATCTCAAAGAATAAATGAAGCAAATCTAGTAGAAGCAGATGTTATTGCAGGATACAAAGAGTCTGGTAAAGCCTGTATTCAAGTTTTTTTCTATAGATCAAAACAAAATTGGGGTAACCAAGCTTTCTTTCCAAAACATGACCCAGATGAAAAACTCGGAGAAATTATTAATTCATTCGTTTCTCAATTTTATGAAAATAAAAGTGTGCCATCTTCAATAATTTTATCCGAAGAAATTAAAGAAAAAGTTCTAATTGAAAAAACTCTTTCAAACAAAGAGGGTAAGCAAATAACTGTTTCGGTTGCCAAAAAAGGTTCTAAGTTAAAAGTAATTAATCAAGCAATTAAAAATGCAAAAGATAGTTTGAATAGGAAGCTTTACGAAAGTCAAAATAATAGAGAGTTATTTGATGCAGTTGCTAGTAAATTCAATTTAGAGACAAACATAAATTTAATTGAGGTCTATGACAATAGCCATATACAAGGAACTAATAGTGTTGGAGCTTTGATTGCTTATGGCGATGAAGGTTTTATCAAAAAAAGATACAGAAAATTTAATATTAAATACAAGAAAAATGAGCAAGATGACTACGGTATGATGCGAGAGGTTTTAAATAGAAGATTTAAAAGAACTATCCAAGAAAAAGATAATTATTTAACCTTTCCTGATTTAGTTTTAGTTGACGGTGGAAAGGGACAATATTCAGTTGCAAGAGAAAGCTTAAATGAACTTGGTCTTCATGACATTCCTGTTGTAGCGATTGCCAAAGGTAAATTAAGAAACAGTGGCAACGAAACATTTTTTCATAACGGAAAAGAGTTTAAGTTTTCTAGAAATGACCCCACACTTTTCTTCCTTCAAAGAATAAGAGATGAATCCCATCGATTTGCAATAAGTGCTCATAGAGCCAAAAGAAAGAAGGGAATAAGTAAATCTCTGCTTGACCAAATTGATGGAATTGGATCAATAAGAAAAAGGGCATTATTGAACCATTTTGGATCTGCAAGATCGGTAGAGTCTGCAAGTTTAGATGAAATAAAATCTGTTGAAGGTGTTGAAGAAAAAGTGGCAAAAAAGATATATAACTTCTTTCACGAATAATTATGCTTAAAAAAATTCCAAATATATTAACGATTGGACGGATAATTATTGTTCCATTTTTCGTTTTAGCATTTTACTTACCTGGATTTTACGGTGATTTGACTGCGTTAATATTATTTGTTGTTGCGTCATTTACTGATTTTCTTGATGGAATGCTAGCAAGAATGATGGGTGAAGAGTCGAAACTGGGTGAATTGTTAGATCCAATAGCTGATAAAATCATTGTTGCTACAGCTCTAATTCTTTTGGTGATGGATGGAACTATAAGAAATTACGAAGTAATTGCTGCAATCATTATTCTTACTAGAGAAATTTTGATTTCAGGCCTAAGAGAATTTTTAGCAAAAGGAAAAATTAAACTTCCTGTTTCTAGTCTTGCTAAATTAAAAACAGTTTTACAGATGGTTTCGATTGCTCTTCTTTTGTCAGGGGATACAGGAAACAAGATTATTAACTTCCAGGATTATAATGCTCAAACTATTGGTATTATTCTTTTGTGGCTATCTGCAGCTTTAACGCTTTTTACTGGATATGATTATATGCGTAAAGGAATTGATCACGCTATGTCTGAGGACAATAAAGATTAAGCTGCTTTTTTCTTTCTTACTAAAGTTTGATAACTCTTGTTTAAATCAATAATAGTATCACAAACTTTAAACTGATTTTCTGCAATACAAGAAACTGGGGTTACTTCAGCAGCAGTACCTGTTAGAAAACATCCAGCAAAACTTGATAATTCTTCTGGTTTTATTTTTCTTTCGTGAACTTTAATATTTTTTGACTTTGCAATTTCAATTACCGTCCTTCTTGTAATTCCATCTAAAAAAGAATCAGGTATTGGAGTATGAAGTTCTCCATTTTTATCTTTGAAAAAAACATTTGCACCAGTTGCTTCTGCTACATTCCCTTCATGATCTAGCATCAATGAGTCTGTATAACCCTGTTTTTCTGCTTCATGCTTTGACAGTGTACAAATCATATAAAGACCAGATGCCTTGGTGTCCCAAGGAATTGTATTAGGTGCGGGTCTTCTCCAGTTTGAAATATTTAATCTAATACCCTCAACTTTTAATTTTGGATCAAAATATGAGCCCCACTCCCATGTCGCAATTGCAACATGAATTTTTGTTTGCTGTGCAGAAATAGCCATCATCTCAGTACCTCTCCATGCAACTGGTCTAACGTATCCATTTTCAACTTTTTGTGTAGCGATAATTTTTTTTGAAGCAATATTAATTTGATCTTGTGAATATGGTATCTCAAAACCCATTCTACTAGCTGAATGGAAAAATCTTGAAGTATGTTCTTCTAATTTAAAGATTGAACCATCATAAACTCTTTCTCCCTCAAAAACACAACTTGCGTAATGTAAACCATGGCTTAAAACGTGAAGTTTAACGTCTCCCCAATCTACAAGCTCATCGTTGTACCATATTTTTCCAGATCTTTTGTCGTAAGGTATCATGATTGAAAATAATTAATTATATCTGAAAAATAACTTTGTATCTTTAATATGTCAATATAACTTACCCATTATGAAAGAACTTTTATATTTAAAAGATGATCAGCTTAAAGATTTAATAG
This sequence comes from uncultured Pelagibacteraceae bacterium, assembly GCA_902604355.1. Classification (GTDB taxonomy): domain Bacteria; phylum Pseudomonadota; class Alphaproteobacteria; order Pelagibacterales; family Pelagibacteraceae; genus Pelagibacter. The sequence continues at coordinate 19,648 of CACKYN010000014.1, read as the reverse complement.
AGAAACTTTTTGTGAGCTATAGAGAAACTTTCTCTGACTCTAAAAAGATATTAGATAAATACTCTATTGGCCTAGCCCACCATAAAGTGATCCATTTATTATCAATGTATGAGGGTATTTCAATATCAGAGTTATTGAAAAGACTAAAAGTCACAAAACAAAGTCTTAATAGAGTTTTGAAAGATTTAATAAAATTAGACATTATTAAGTTTAAAAAAGATGAGCAAGATACCAGAGTTAAGCATGTATTTTTAAATGATAAAGGTGAAAAGATATTTAATGAGGTTTTTGATCAGCAGAAAAAAAGAATTTACAATGCATTACTTAACTCCAGTTCAGAGGAAGTAATAAATTTTGATAATGTTCTAAGTAAAATTATAAATGGATAAATTTAAAGCTCATATTTTACTAGTCGATGACGATGAAGGAATTAGATCTTTAGTAAAAAAATATTTAAATGAAAATAATTTTTTAGTTACAACTGCAGATAGTGCTGAAAACGCTTCAGAGAAAGTAAAGATTATTAAATTTGATTTAATTATCCTAGATATAATGATGTCAGGAAAAAGTGGTTTGGATTTTATAAATGACCACAAAACAGGTTTAGATACTCCAATTATACTTTTAACAGCCAAAGGTGAAGCAAGTGAAAGGGTTAAGGGGCTTGAACTAGGAGCTGATGATTATTTAGCTAAACCTTTTGAACCAAAAGAACTAATTTTGAGAATTAAAAATATTTTAACTAAAACTATTAAGACCGATCAAAAAAGAATTATCGAGTTTGAAAACGTAAAAATTGATTTAAATAAATTGCTAATTCTTAAAAACAAAAAGGAATTCAAAATAAATAATACAGAAAAGATAATTTTAGAAAAAATGATTAATAATCCTGGAAATATATTTTCAAGAGAAAGGATTGGCCAATTAATTAATTTGGATAAAGAAAGGTCAATTGATGTAATAATAACTCGTTTAAGAAAAAAAATTGAAATTGATCCAAAAAACCCAAAATTTTTACAGACCATTAGAGGAGCAGGATATGTTCTCTGGATTGAGTAGTTTATTTAGAAAAGTTTTACCTAAAAGATTATTTTACAGAGCACTTTTAATTGTTGCGGTCCCTGTTATTGTTCTTCAACTAGTTATTACAATTGTATTTTTTGACAGTCTTTGGATTAAAACCAACAAAGGCATGACAAGAACACTAGTAAATGAAATAAGTACATTTATTGAAACTTATGAAAGTGAGAAAGTTGATAAACAAGAGATTAGTAATCTTTTTTCTCTATTTTTAGATTTGAATATTGAGCTTAAAATTAAAGAGGAATTAAAGCAGAAACAAAATGAAAGATGGTTTAGTCCAATCGATCGGACATTAAGAAGAGAATTAAAATCGAAATTTTCTGTAGAAGATTATTGGTTTGACTCAACAAATTATAAAGAACTAATTGATTTGAGAATCAAATATAAAGATGGTTATTTTAAATTTTTAGTCCCTAAAGATCGTGTTGCTAGTTCATCTGCTAGAATATTTGCACTTTGGATAACTGTGCCTGCAATAATCATGGTTGTTATATCTCTTATATTTTTAAAAAATCAAACAAGACCGATTACAAATCTTGCACGTGCTGCAGAAAGATTTGGTAAGGGTGAAGAAATTGATGAATATAAGCCATCTGGAGCGCTTGAAATTAGACAGGCTGGTCACGAATTTGATAAAATGAGAAAGAGAATTGAGAGACATATAAATCAAAGAACTGAAATGTTATCAGGTATAAGTCATGATTTAAGAACACCTTTAACAAGAATGAAGTTACAGCTTGCCTTTATTAAAGATGAAGATTCAGTGAATAAATTAACTGAGGATATCAACGAAATGGAAAAAATGTTAAATGAATACCTTCAATTTACGAGCTCATCATATGTTGAAAAAGATGAAATGTTTAACTTGTCTGAATTAATTGATGAAGTAATCAAAAAATATAATAATAAAAATATTTCACAAAATTTGATACCCAGGGTCTACATTAACGGTAGAAAAAACTTAATCAGCAGATGTCTAAATAATCTAATTGATAATGCTTTAAAATATGCGAATAAAGTAGAACTTAGCCTTAATAAAAAAAATACTAATCTATTTATTATAATTGATGATGACGGTCCAGGTATCGCAAAAAGTGAGTATGATAATGTTTTTAAACCATTTTATAAAATAGACAAAGGAAGAGCAGACTCCAAGTCTAGTGTTGGACTAGGTTTATCAATTGCATCAGATATAATTAAATCACATGGTGGAAATATTAAACTTGAGAAATCTAAAATGGACGGCTTAAGAGTTAAGATTTTTTTACCTGTTTAGTTTTTGTTTTTTTTTACTTTCAAGCTTTTTAATTTTTATTTCTAGGTTCTCAACACGTTTTGAAAGAACATCAAACTCATCCTTACTTGTCAATTTCATTTTAAAAATAAATTCATCTCTTTTAGATTTGAAAATATTTAAGATTTCTGCCGATAAGTCTTTTGAAGTAAGCAGCCCTTGCTCAATCAATTTTGCAAACTTGTCAATTATAAATTTAGAATTTTTCATATTTAAGATATACATTATAATTATAAATTAAAATGTTCACCAATAATTTTGACCCAGTTGCAATTGAAATTTTTTCCTTTGAAATCAGATGGTATTCATTGGCTTATATTGTTGGTATTATATTTGGATGGTTTATTGCAAAAAAAATATTTATTAAAAATGATGATATAAATAAAAAATTTGATGATTACATAATTTATTTAATAATTGGAATTATTTTTGGTGGAAGAATTGGATACATATTATTTTATAATCTTGAATACTATTTAAAAAATTTAATAGATATTTTAAAGATATGGGAAGGTGGCATGTCCTTTCATGGAGGATTAATTGGAGTAATAATTGCGAGTATAATTTTTGGAAAAAGAAATAATCAAAACCCTTTTTTATATATGGATATTGTGGCTTTAGTTGCTCCAATTGGAATTTTCTTTGGAAGAATATCGAATTTTATAAATTCAGAACTTTATGGAAAGGTAACTGATTTGCCATGGTCAACAACTTTTATTCAAATAGATAACCTACCAAGACATCCTACGCAAATATATGAGGCGCTGCTAGAGGGAATAATTTTATTTATTATTTTAGTGAATTTTAAAAACAAAGATTTTTTGTCTAAACCAGGTTTGATATCAAGTTTATTTTTAATTTTTTACTCAATATTTAGATTTTCCATTGAGTTTTTAAGAGTTCCAGACGCACATTTAGGTTACTTATTGTTTAATTTAACTATGGGGCAAATCTTAAGTGTAATTCTAATGTTAACTGGATTAGTTCTATTTTATTTTAAAAATGAAAATAAACAAATCAACTAACTTATCTTTAGACCAATTTATTAATTTGGCACTTTATGATAAAAATTCTGGTTATTATATGAAGCGAAATCCCTTCGGTAAGGAAGGAGATTTCATTACTGCTCCAAATATCACTAGACTTTTCTCAGAGATAATAACTATCTGGTTAATTACTTTTTTAAAAAGTTTAGGCTCCCCAAAAAAATTTAATTTAATTGAACTGGGATCTGGAAATGGTGAAATGATGAAAGTGATTTATGAAACATTAAAGAATTTTCCAGAACACTTTAGTTCTTGTAATTTTATGATTCACGAAAAAAGTCAATATCTAATAGAACAACAGAAAATAAATCTTAAAACTGAGAAGATCACTTGGATCAAAGATTTGAAAGAAAATTACACAGATCCAACTATTTTTCTAGCAAATGAATTTTTTGATGCATTGCCAATAAAACAATTTTTTAAACGAAAAGATGACTGGTATGAAAAATTTGTAGATCTTAGAAATCCTAAAGATGTCAAATTTAAAGAAGTTAAAACAAATATTAAATTAACTGAGGAAAAACTAAATTTTGAAATTTCAAAAAAGCAAAATGTAATTGAATATTCTCCTCAGGCTTTCAAATATTTAAAAATTATAGGTGATATAATTGAAGAAAATGAAGGTGGAATACTGATCATAGATTATGGTTACTTAAGTCAAAAAATGCAGAATACTCTTCAAGCAATAAATAATCATAAATACTCAAACATATTAGAAAATATTGGAGAGTCTGATATTACTTACAATATTAACTTTAATTTATTTCAAAAATTTATTAATCAATATAAAAACTTAGATACTCTTGTAACAACTCAAAAAAAATTCTTAACAAGCATGGGAATTCTTCAAAGAGCTGAAATTGTTAGTAAAGATATAGCTTTTTCAAAAAAAACCGACTTATTTTATAGAATAAGACGACTGATAGATGAAAAACAGATGGGTGAATTGTTTAAAGTAATGCTTATAAAGACCAAAAATAATAAATTTCAAACAGGATTTCAGGGTGATTAAATCCAAAAGACTTTCAAAGATTAAAAATTTAAATCATGGATTTTTTAACAGCGAAGGTGGCATTTCAAAAAGTATTTATAAAAGTCTTAATTGTGGACCGGGGTCAAAAGATAAACCAAGTAATGTTAGAAAAAATTTAGAACTAGTAAAAAAAAAAATAAAAAACCCTGCTAGAGATATTTTTTTACTTAATCAAATTCATAGTAATAAATTTGTTTATATTGATGAAAAATATCAATTTAAATCAAAACCAAAAGTGGATGCGGTAATCACTAATCAAAAAAACTTACCAATTGCAATTTTGACTGCAGACTGTGTACCCATTTTAATTTGTGACCACAAAAAAAAAATAATTGCAGCAATTCATGCCGGCTGGAAAGGAGCATATAAAGGAATAGTTGATAGAGTTATCAAATTTATGATTAAAAAAGGATCTGAGCCACAAAATATTACTGCCGTAATGGGGCCTTCTATTTCAATTTATAACTACGAAGTCCAAAATGACTTCAAAAATAAATTTTTAAAAAAGGATAGAAGAAACAAAATTTTTTTTAGAATAAAGCGTGAAAAGTTATATTTTGATTTAACAAAATACGTAAAATCAATACTTTTGAAGAATAAATTAAAAAAAATTGAAAGAATTAAAATCGATACATTTGATTTTAGGAATAAATTCTTCAGTGCAAGGAGAGCTTTAAGTTTAAAACATGATGATTATGGTAGAAATATTTCAATAATTATGCTTAATTAAGTTCTTTTCAAATGAAATTATTATCAGGAACTAGTAATAAACCTCTAAGCAAAGATATTGCTAAATTCTTAAAATCTAAACTGGTTAATTCAAGCATTAGAAATTTTGCAGATGGTGAAATTTATATTGAATTAAATGAAAACATAAGAGGTAATAGTATTTTTATAATTCAGTCTATTTCATCCCCTGCAAACGACAACTTAATGGAACTTTTGTTGTGTATAGATGCTTTAAAAAGATCGTCTGCTAAAAATATAACAGCTGTTATTCCATATTTTGGCTATGCTAGACAAGATAGGAAAGTGGTTCCTAGAACATCTATTTCAGCAAAACTTGTTTCAAATTTAATTACAAAAGCTGGAGCAGACAGAGTCGTAACAGTTGATTTACATGCAGGTCAAATTCAAGGTTTTTTTGATATTCCAGTTGATAACCTATTTTCAACACCCATTTTCGCAAGACATGTGAAAAAAAATATTAAAAGTAAAAATGTTGTATGTATTGCACCTGATGTGGGTGGTACCGAAAGAGCAAGAGCGCTTGGAAAAATTTTAAATGTTGGTCTTGCAATTGTTGATAAAAGAAGACCAAAGCCTGGTCAGTCTCAAGTTATGAATATAATAGGAGAGGTCAAAGGTAAAACTTGTATAATAGTGGATGATATCATTGACTCAGGTGGGACTATAGTCAATGCAGCCAAAGCTTTAAAGAACCGTGGAGCAAAAGAAGTTTATGTTTATATTACTCACGGTGTTTTAAGTGGAGAAGCTGTAAAAAAAATAAAAAATTCAGTAATTAAAAATTTAGTAATCACAGACACAATTGACAACAAAAATAAAACGAAGAGTGCGAAAAACATTGAAGTTCTATCTATTTCTGCCTTGATGGGAGAAGCTATTAAAAGAATATCAAACTCAACGTCTGTTTCTGATTTATTTAAATAATTACCTTGAGTTATTAATGATCTTGAGCTAAAAAGCTTGATTTTATGAATAGATTAGAAGCCAATATTAGAGATACTAAAACTAAAGGTGAACTAAACGCCCTAAGGGATAACGGAAATGTGCCTGCTATAATTTATGGTGGTGAGGCTCAAAATGAAAAAGTTGCAATTTCAAAAAAATTATTAAAATCATTAATTGAAAAAGAAAATTTTTTATCAAACATTATTTCTTTAAATGTTGATGGCAAAACACAAAATGTTCTTCCTAAAGAAATAAAATATGACATTATAACAGATGAACCTATTCATGTAGATTTCTTAAGAGTAGTTCCAGGTGTTAAGATTAAAATTGAAGTTCCAGTAAAATTTATTAATCACGAAAGTTCGCCCGGATTAAAGAGGGGTGGTGTATTAAATATTGTAAGAAGAAAAGTCGAATTAAAGTGTCCAAGCGAGAAAATTCCCGAAAATCTTGTGATAGATTTAGATGGAATTGATATTGGTGAGAGTTTCAAAATTTCATCTATAAGCTTAGATGAAGAAGTAACACCAACTATTCAAGGAAGGGACTTTGTAATTGCAACTTTAGCAGCTCCAACTGTAATGAAAGAGCCTGAAAAACCTGCAGAAGCAGAAGCTGCTGAAGGTGAGGAAGGAGCAGCAGGAGCAGAAGCTGCCCCTGCAGATGGTGATAAGCCTGCAGCTGAAGGTGATAAAAAAGAAGGTGAAGATAAAAAACCTGCTGAAGAAAAAAAATAAGTTATCAAAATTGAAATTTACTTGCCACTAAAATCCATTATATGCTTTTATTTGTAGGTTTAGGTAACCCAACTCCAGATAGTGAAAATAACAGACATAATGTCGGTTTCAAAATAATCGACTCTATTAATAAAAAATTTGGCTTATCAAAACAAAAACCAAAATTTAAAGGACTGCTTACCACTGGTAACGTTGCTGAACAGAAGGTTTATGCCATCAAGCCATTAACTTTTATGAATAATTCCGGAATATGTATTCGAGAACTCATTGAATATTTTAAAATTGATGCTGAAGATGTAATTGTTTTCCACGATGATTTAGATGTTGAATTTGGAAAAATTAAAGCAAAGTTTGGAGGATCAAGTGCAGGACATAACGGTATAGCATCTATTGATAAATTTATCGGTAAAGATTATTCAAGAGTTAGGGTGGGAATTGGTAAACCAAAAGAAAATATGGAAGTGAGCGATTATGTTTTACAAAATTTTGATGAGGATGAAATGATGGGATTAGAAAAAATTACAAAAGATATTACTGACTCAATTTCGATATTAGTGAATAAAAAATTAGATTTATTTTCAAGCACAGTAAATAATAAATAATGAGTTTTAAATGTGGAATAGTTGGTTTGCCCAATGTAGGTAAATCTACATTGTTCAACGCACTCACAAATTCTAGTAAAGCTCAGGCTGCGAATTTCCCCTTCTGTACAATAGACCCTAATATAGGGGTGGTTCCTGTTCCAGACGAACGACTTGAAAAATTATCCAAAGTTTCTAATTCGAAAAAAACAATTAATACCACAATTTCTTTCGTTGATATAGCAGGCCTTGTGAAAGGTGCCTCAAAAGGTGAGGGTTTAGGGAATAAATTTCTTTCTCATATAAGAGAGGTAGATGCTGTAATTCATATGATTAGATGCTTCGACTCTGATGATATTCAGAATGTTAACCCAACTGTTGATCCTATTAGAGATTTAGAGATTATTGAAACAGAAATGATGCTTGCAGATCTAGAGTCTATACAAAAAAGATTAGAAAAAAATAACAAAAAAAATGTAGAAGAGGAACAACTCAAAATTTTAGAAATTGCATTAGATTGTATAAATAATGATAAGGATATATCTGTTCTTAAATCTCAATTTGAAACTAAGCAACTAAATCAAAGTGGATTATTATGCGTAAAACCTAAGATATTTGTATGTAATGTTGATGAGCAAAGTGTCAAAGAGGGAAATCATTATACAAATGCTTTTATTGATAAATATGGATTAGAAAATACTTTGATAGTTTCAGCCGATATAGAAAATCAAATAAATGAATTAGAAAACGAAGAGAAAAAAAATTATATGGAAATGATAGGCTTAAAAGATACTGGATTAACTATGCTAATCCAAAAAGGATATAAAATTTTAGAACTTGATACTTATTTTACATCTGGTCCAGAAGAAACTAGAGCTTGGACGATCCAAAAGAATTGTACTGCTCCAAAGGCTGCTGGTGAGATTCACACAGATTTTGAAAAGGGATTTATAAGAGCTGAAACAATTTCTTACGAAGATTTTATTGCTAATGATGGTTGGGTGAATTCTAAAACTAATGGAAAAATGAGGTTAGAAGGCAAGGACTATATTGTAAAAGATGGGGATGTGTTAAACTTCCGATTTAACACGTGACCAAATTCTCTTCATACTGAAATAAACAAGTACTGTTAAAATTATCAAATAAACAATTGCTTTAAAACCCATCTGGTGTCTAGCTTCTAGGCTTGGTTCTGCTGCCCACATTAAGAAAGTAGTCACATCTTTCGACATTTGTTCAACACTTGCTTTTGTTCCATCCGAATATTCAATAATTCCGTCTGAGAGAGGTGCTGACATTTTAATTTTGTTCCCATACATATATTTATTATAATGTACTCCATCATCTAAAATCATTCCACTTGGAGCTTCTTCATATCCTTGTAATAAGGAATATATATAATCTACTCCACCTCCCCTAGCTTTTACTAGTACAGACATATCTGGAGGGTATGCACCCCCATTAGCCGCTTCTGCTGCCTTAACATTTTCATAAGGCATCACAAATTTATCAGACAGTTTTCCTGGTCGTTGAAACATTTCACCATCAGCATTTGGACCATCTGTTACCTCAAATGAGGCGGCAATTGCTTTGGCTTGAGCTACTGAAAATTCTGGCCCACCCTTTTCAGATAAATTTCTGTAACTCAAATATTTCATTGAATGGCAAGCTGCACAGACTTCAGTATAAACTTGATATCCTCTTTGAAGTGATGCTCTATCAAATTTTCCAAATAGACCCTTGAATGTCCAGTCAGTTTTTAAAAACTCAACTTTTTCTGCAGAAATTACATTAACACTTGATACACTAAACAATATTATTACTGAAAATAGCTTAAGAATATTTTTCACTATTCTATTTTACTTTCATTTTTTTTAGCCATTGCCATATTGGGCGATCCTCCGAGTACAGGTTCAGTAATACTTAATGGTAAAGGTATCGTCCTCTCCTTTAGCCCCAGCACTGGTAAAATAACTAAAAAATGAAGGAAGTAGTAAGCTGTTGCAACTCTTGCAATCAATAAGTATAGACCCTCAGCAGGCATTGCGCCCACATAACCTAATATTAAAACGTCAGCTACCAGTATCCAATAAAATTGCTTATAGAGTGGTCTAAATACTGCAGATCTTATTTTTGAAGTATCTAGCCAAGGTAAAACAGCTAAAATTAAAATTGCAGACAACATAGCTACAACTCCAAGCAACTTATCAGGTACTGATCTTAAAATTGCGTAAAAAGGTAATAGATACCATTCTGGCACAATGTGCGCCGGTGTTACTAATGGATTAGCTTCTATATAATTGTCAGCATGTCCTAAAATATTAGGCGCATAGAATACAAAAAAAGCAAATACAATCATGAACATCAATAATGCAAATCCATCTTTAATAACTATGTAAGGATGAAATGGAACGGTATCCTTTGATGGTTTTTTAACATCAATTCCAACAGGATTATTGTTACCAGGAACATGTAATGCCCAAATGTGTAAAACTACTAATCCTAGAATTAGAAAAGGTATCAAATAGTGTAGAGTAAAAAATCTAGTTAAAGTTGGGTTATCTACAGAATATCCTCCCCACAACCAAGTCACTACACCCTCTCCAACAAATGGGATCGCACTAAATAAGTTTGTAATTACTGTCGCTCCCCAGAAACTCATTTGTCCCCATGGTAAAACATAACCCATGAAAGCTGCTGCCATCATCAATAAGTAAATAATTATTCCTATAATCCAAATTATTTCTCTTGGTGATTTATATGATCCATAAAATAAAGATCTGAAAATATGAATGTAGACTGCTAAGAAAAACATAGAAGCACCATTTGCATGAATATATCTGATTAACCAACCATAGTTTACGTCTCTCATAATATGTTCAACACTTTCAAATGCCATATCTGCATGAGCGATATAATGCATTGCCAAAACTAAGCCTGTAACAATTTGAGTAATTAGACAAAATGTTAAAATTCCACCAAATGTCCACCAATAATTCAAATTTTTTGGAGTTGGATAATCAGTTAAATGATTTGCCAAAGTAAGTAATGGCAATCTATCATTAAACCATTTACCTGCTTTTGACTTGGGTGTGTATTCGTGATCACTCATATATTTTATCCAATTTTAATTGTGTTAGCGTTAACAAATTCATACTTTGGAACCTCCATGTTCCATGGCGCTGGGCCTTTTCTAATTCTTCCAGATGTATCATAATGTGAACCATGACAAGGACAAAACCATCCATCATAATCTCCTTTGTCATTTAGGGGTACACATCCAAGGTGGGTACATACACCTAACATCACTAACCATTCAGGATTTTTTGCTCTATCTTCATCTTTTTCAGGGTGAATTAAATCTTCCATCTTTACAGATCTCGCTACATCTATTTCCTCTTGAGTTCGTCTTCTTATAAAAACTGGTTTTCCTCTCCATAAAACAGTAATTGTATTTCCTGGTTTCAAAGAACTAACATCAACCTCAGTGCTAGCTAACGCCTTTACAGATGCATCAGGATTCATTTGATCCACTAAAGGCCAAACAACAGCAGCAGCTCCAACTGCTCCAACAGCATAAGTGGCTGTAAATAAGAAATCTCTTCTTTCTGGTTTTTTGTCTGACACGATTAGTAACTGTTTATATTGCCTGTTTTGATTTAAATTACTTAATATACAAATTCATATAATATAAAATATTAATTTTACTACTGATAGAATGACACAGAATTCAGCCATTTCGGAGCCAAAAATTGCATTATATGAGCCAGATATTCCACAAAATACTGCAGCAATTATTAGAACTTGTGCCTGTTTAGGTGCAAAACTCGAAATTATTGAGCCATGTGGTTTTTTACTTTCAGACAAAAGATTTAAAAGAGTTGTCATGGACTACATGGATCTTGAAAAGATCGAATTTTATCAAAGCTTTGAGAAATTTTTTGAAAAAAAACAGAATCAGAGAATTGTTTTAATGACAACCAAGGGATCCATATCTTATACTGAATTTAAGTTTAAATCAGATGATACAATTTTATTTGGTCGTGAAAGTGCAGGTGTTCCTGAAAAGGTTCACAAACTAATCAAAGATAGATTAAAGATCCCAATGAATGATAAAGTAAGATCACTAAATATTGCCTCATCTGTTGCTATAGTGTTGGCAGAAAGTTTGAGACAAATTAAATTAATTTAAATGAACATAGAGATTAAAAAAGATCTAACAAGTAATTGGTTTAAACTATTACAAAATGCGATTTGTGATGACATCGTCAAGCTTGAGAGGAACAAATTTAAATTTAAATCTACTACTTGGAAAAGGAATACTAAGAAAAATGAGGGAGGTGGGGAATACAGAATTCTTAGTAACGGAAAAATATTTGAAAAAGTGGGTGTAAATTACTCAAAAGTATATGGAAAATTTCCAAAAAAATTTCAGAAAAATATTCTAGGTGCTGAAAAAGATCCAAGTTTTTGGGCATCAGGGATATCAATTGTAATGCATATGCAAAATCCTCATATTCCGGCAATGCATTTTAATACTAGGTTCATTTGCACAAAAAAGAATTGGTTTGGAGGTGGCATAGATGTTACTCCAGCTATTAAAGATAAAAATGAAAAAAATAATTTTCATAAAAAATTAAAACTTATGTGTGACCAACATAATAAAAAATATTACGCCAAATACAAAAAATGGTGTGATGAATATTTTTATTTACCACATAGAAATGAGGCAAGAGGAATAGGTGGTATTTTTTTTGATTATAAAAAAGATAACTTTGAAAAAGATTTTAAATTTGTAAGAGATTTGGGTGTAACATTTCAAATGTTATTTAATAATATTATAAGAAAAAAAATTTCGAAAAAATGGACTTTAAAAGAAAAGGAGAAACAATATATTAAAAGGGGTCGTTATGCAGAATTTAACCTGCTGTATGATAGAGGAACAAAATTTGGACTTCAAACAGGTGGTAATGTAGAGGGAATACTAATGTCCTTACCTCCAATTGCAAAATGGAAATAAAAAAATGGATAAAGAACCAATTACACTAAATGGTCTCAATAAATTAAAAGAGGAATTAATTTATTTAAAAGAAAAAAAAAGACCTCAAATAGTAGCTGCAATTGCTGAAGCTAGATCTCACGGTGATTTAAAAGAAAATGCTGAGTATCATGCTGCAAAAGAGGAACAATCACATAGTGAAGGAAGAATAACAGAAATTAATGACATAATTGCACGAGCAAACGTAATTGATGTAACTAAATTAAATAATGACGGTAAAGTAATTTTTGGTTCTACTGTTTATCTTGAAGATTTAGATACTGGGGAAAAAATAAATTATAAAATTGTTGGTAAAGATGAAGCTGATTTAAAACAAAAATTAATTTTTTTTCAATCTCCTATCAGTAAGGGCTTAATTGGTAAAAATAAAAACGATCTAGTTGAAATTACTACTCCATCAGGAGTGAAAAATTTTGAAATTAAAGACGTAAAATATATTTAACCTTTAGCAATTTTTTGAACTTGTTTATCTGAGATTTGAAAACCGTTTTGGACCCAAATTTCTTCTATCATCTTCAATTTGTTTCCTAAAACTTTGCCTTCAGGGATATTGTACTTTGACATAAGAATATTTGCTCCAACAGGTAAGGATGGCAAATTTTTGTTATTATAAAAATCAAGTAATTTACCCAGTTTTTTTTCTAATTTTTTTGAAATAAATAACTTAAAACTAATAATATCAGTTACAGCTTGCCTACCATTAAAATAAAAAATTTTGTTCAAATTTTTTTCATTAAAATAATTGATATTTACTTTTTGCTTATAAAAATTATCAATAAATTTTATTCTTTTTTGATCTTTATTAGAAAATTTAAATTTATATAAAAAATAATCTGCATTATCAGTCCCATCAATAACTAATAATGAAATCAATAAAATAAAATCAATTTTAGATAAATTTTTCTGAGCGTATGCATTTAACTTTTTAAAACTTTGAAGATTTTTTAATTGAGGAAAAATTATTTCTATTAACTCAAGGCTTTCTTTATCCTTAAATAATTTAATAAACCCATCTGATTTTGCCAATTTTTTAAATTCCTCTACTAGTCTTTCAGTAGAAAGTTTTGAAATTCCTCCAATATTTTTTTTAATAGTTTTAAAAATGTCTAGCTCATGTTTGTTATTAGAATAATTTAAAAAGAAGCGTAGGTATCTTAAGATCCTTAGATAATCCTCTTGAATTCTTTCTTCTGGATTTCCTATAAATTTTATAGTTCCACTTTCTATATCTTTTTTACCATTATGTGGATCAAACAAATTTCCATCTTTATCTGAATAAATTGCATTAATAGAAAAATCTCTACGATTCGAGTCATCCTTCCAGTTTAACGAAAATTCAACTTTAGCATGCCTTCCATCTGTTGAAACATCTTTTCTAAGTGTGGTTATTTCATATTTTTGATCACTTATAATTGCAGTGATTGTCCCATGGTCTATTCCTGTTTCATAAAAGTTAATATTGTTTTTTTTGAGTGCATTACAAACTTCTATGGGTGTTAAGTTTGTAGCTAAGTCAATATCATCAACTTCTTCTTTTTTTATAATCTTTCGAATGCACCCACCAACATATCTAACTTCGCTAATTTCGTTAAAATTATTTATTGCCTCAAATACTTTGTAGGCTGAAGTTTCTTGGGTAATTTTTTTTATGTTTTGACTTATGTAATCAAGATTTCTTGATCTGAAAAATATTTTATCTAATAATTTATCCATATATGGCTGGGGCGCTAGGATTCGAACCTAGGATGCCGGTACCAAAAACCAGTGCCTTACCGCTTGGCTACGCCCCAATATTGTTTTCATATAGCACAAAAAATCAAAATTTATATAGTTTTTGATACATTGCACCAATAATTTTTAAATTTTCTTTTAAACTGTATCTTTGCCAACTTGCAATCTTTTGAGTATTGATAATAAGCACAAATAGCTGATCCTGAACCAGTCATCCTAACAAATAAGGGTCTATTAAGGTTTTTTAAAAATAACTTTATGTTTTTTAGTCGCGGATATTTTAAAAAAGCTATTTTCTCAAGGGCATTAACTTGCTGAGTTAAATAATTAGAACTGAACATTTTTTTTTTTGGAAAATTGAGCTTTGGTTTAGTGAATTTTCTTACTCCAGAGTATATTTTTTTTGTAGAACATCCAAAGTTTGGTTTAGCTAATAAAATATTATATTTAGGACACTTTGTGAATTTTTTAATTTGGTTATTTGATTTCAAGATAGCACTAGAAAAATTTATTCCTAATATCACATCCGATCCAATTGAATTACATAGTTTTTCTATCTTTATTTTAGTGAGTTTTATAATTTTTTTTTTTATAAAAAAATTTAATATCTCTGCTGCATTCATGGACCCACCACCAAGTCCAGCCTCTTGCGGAATATTTTTTTTAATACTTATTTTAAATTTTTTATTTTTTAATAAATTGGATCTATCAAGTAAATCTAGTAACTTTTGAACTGTGTTTTCTCTTTTTATATTCTTTGAAAATTTTCCATAAAAAGAAATTTTGTGATTATTGGACTTTATATTTTGAATAGTGATCAAATCGTGTAAGTCAATAAATGAAATAATGCTTTCAATTTTATGCATTGAGTTTCTTTTTCCTGTTACATTTAGTGCTAAATTAATTTTAGCGTAAGATTTAAGATAATTATTCCTCATTTAGGAATTTTTAAGTCCTTCAATTACTTTAATATTTATTTTGTTCCTCATATTGTCTTCAGTATCATCAAACTTTAAAACATTTTTCCAAAAATATCGTGCTTGTATTTTGCGATTTAATTTCCACAATATATCTCCGTAATGATCGTTCACTATTGGATCCTCAGGCATCAACTCCACTGCTCTTTTAAGATATTTTTCAGCCTCAATGTAATCGTCTATAAGATAATAAGCCCATCCAATTGAGTCGATGATATAAGGATCGTTACTTTTTGACTCGTAGGCTCTTTTCAACATTTCCATTGACTCATCAATTTTATAATCACGTTCTAGCCACGAATATGCCAAATAATTAAGAACATAAGCATCATCAGGATTTATTTTTAGAGAATTAAGTAAATCTTCGTCTGCTTTTTTATAATCTCCTAACCTTTCATAGCTTCCCCCTCTTCGGTAAAATAAATCTGCTTTAAGTTCAGCTTGATCATCTAATGTTTCAATAATTTGAGAGTAATATTCAATTGCTTTTTCATAATTTTTTGAATTTTTATAAAAATTTGCGATATCAAATTGCATTTTTAAGTTTGGATTATCTATTTGATTAAACTTTGCAGTAATAAACTTTATTGCATTGTCATAATCTTGTTCTTCAACAATTATTTGAGCTTCTTTTTTTAATCTAAACCAATAATAAAACTCATCTTTTTTATTAAATTTTGTAATGATTTTTTTAACTTTATTAAATTCTTCATTTAAATAGTAGTTTTCTGCAACCAAAGATAAATTAAACTCAAACTTTGGATTTAAATAATTTGATAAATTTAAATAAAAATTAGATTTCTCAAAATTATCTTGGGATGAATAAAGATTGGACACCAAAAATAAAAATTCGGAAATTACATCTTTGTGATTTTGACATGAAAAAATTTTATTAAATTCCTTAAATTTTTTATTCTCTACCCAACTTTTGCTTTGGGATAGTAAAATGGTTGAGTTCATATAATCAAATTGACTCACCACATTTTCTGCTGCATTTATTTTATTTTTATCAATTAAATAATTAAGGTAAAAAAAGATATATCTAGAATAATCTCCTTGTTGACTATTAATTAAATTAAGAAAGTGAGCTCCAGTCTTTTCATCGTTTAAATAACATCTTTGAAAAGTTTCCGCTATTAAAGACAAGTTCCCAAAATTTTTTTTATTATTTAAAATTTTTTTATTTTTAAAAGTGTAGATATATTGTTTTAAAGCCTCAAAAATAACCAAGTTTATTCTATTTTGATCTTGAAATTTTAAACTTTGAGTTAAATATTCATCTGCCTCATCAAAATTATTTTTTTTTAGGCTATCAATAATTAAAATTAAATAGGCGTCGTAAAAATCTGCATTGTCTTTACTACCATTATTTTTGATCACATTAATTGCTTGTGGAATTTTGTTGTCTAAAACTAATGAATTTACATACCTTTTTAAATACGTGTCATGTTTGTTAAGTAAAACTTTTGAAAGATTGAAAAATTTTAATGCTTTAGAATTATTTTGATTTTCATATGCAATAATTCCTGAAAAATAATTTGATAAATCCTTGGAATTAAAGTCATTAAAACTAGTACTTTTAGAATATATGGGTGTCTGATAGAGTAGTCCAAATATTAATACTATTTTTATTAATTTTTTTAACATTTGGACATTCTATGACTAAAAAAGTAATAAATCAAAATTACAAATTTAGGGAAGAATTGATAAATACAATTGAACCAAACTTTATTTTTAATAATAAACCTATAAACAGATTTACCAACAATGGTTTCGAACTTGATGGTAATTTGTCAAAAAATAAGACTGAATTATTGCTAAACCTAAAAAAACAAATTAATTCAATTGAAAATTGTAAATTGAAAGAAAATTCGAGGAATTTAATTCTTGGGGATGGAAACATTAACAGTCCTATAATGTTAATTGGTGAAGCCCCAAGTTTAGAAGAAGACAGTAATGCTAATACTTTTATGGGTGAAGTTGGAGAGCTTCTCAATAAAATGCTGCTGGCTATCGAGATAAAACGAAAAAATATTTATTGTAGTTATTCAATAAATTTTAGACCTCCAGAAGACAGAAAACCAACATCTGTAGAGATCAAAAGATATTCTGTGTTTTTAAAAGAGCATATATCAATAATAGATCCAAAAATTGTTATTTTAATGGGTAGCACAGCTATGGAGGCTGTCACAGGAATTAGCAGTAAAATTACGAGTGAAAGAGGAAAATGGAAAGAAGTCATACTAAATGGTCGAACCTATCCTTTAATGATAACTTTTAATCCTTCATATTTAATAAGGTTTCCAGAGAATAAGAAATACTCATGGGAAGATCTAAAAAAAATAAGACAGAGAATAAAAGACTTAAATTTAATAGTTTAATGAAAATAATCGCAGGCGTAGACGAAGTTGGTAGAGGAAGTTTAATTGGACCAGTTTATGCAGCAGCGGTGATTTTAAATAAATCAGTTAATTCTAAAATACTTAAAGACTCTAAAACACTAACAAAGAAAAAAAGAGAAACTTTATTTAAATACATAAAGAAAAATTCTATTTGGGCTACTGGTAAAGCCTCTGTTAAAGAAATAGATAAAATAAATATTCTCCAGGCGAGTTTGCTTGCAATGAAAAGAGCAATAAAAAAACTCAAAAAAAAACCTTCACAAGTTTTAATTGATGGAAATAAAATACCTGTTTTAAAAAATTACAACTTAAGGGCAATAATAAAAGGTGACCGAAAAATACCTTCTATTTCAGCAGCATCAATTATTGCTAAAGTAACTAGAGATAAATTTATAAAAACATTAGCGAAAAAGAACAAAGGATATCAGTGGGATCAAAATTTTGGTTATGGAACTAAGCAGCATTTAAGGGCAATAAAAAAGCTTGGTGTTAACAAAAATCATAGAAAAACATTCTCACCAATATCAAAACTTACAAAACACAATATCTAGTTATCTTAAATTTTAGCCACACAAATCGAGTCTAAATATTTCAATCTCAGGTTGACCGTGGAATCCATTTGGAGTCTAATTATTTTTTAAAAATGAAAACTGATTTCAAAAATAAAATTATTAACGGAGATAGTCTTGAAGAGTTAAAAAAAATTCCACGTGAAACTTTTGATTTAATTTTTGCAGATCCTCCATACAATCTTCAATTAAAAAGCGAATTAGTCAGACCGGACAGATCTAAAGTAGATGCTGTAAATGATAAATGGGATCAGTTCGAAAATTTTAAAAAATACGATGAGTTTACATATAAGTGGTTATCAGAGTGCAAAAGAATTTTAAAAAAAGATGGAGCAATTTGGGTTATTGGGAGTTATCACAACATTTTTAGAGTAGGAACTGCAATTCAAAATTTAGGATTTTGGATTTTAAACGATGTTATTTGGAATAAAAATAATCCAATGCCTAATTTTAGAGGAACACGATTTACCAATGCACATGAAACTTTGATTTGGGCATCTAAAAGTGAAAAATCAAAATATACATTTAATTATCAATCACTAAAATGTTTGAATGATGATTTGCAAATGAGATCAAACTGGGATCTTCCAATTTGTAGCGGTGCAGAAAGATTGAAGAAAAACGGCAAAAAAGTGCATTCAACTCAAAAACCAGAGGCTTTGCTTCATAGAGTTTTATTAGCGTCTACAAATAAAAATGACATGATTTTAGATCCTTTTTTAGGTTCAGGAACAACAGCAACTGTCGCGAAAAAACTTGGTAGAAATTATTTTGGTATAGAAAAAGAGAAAAATTATTTTAAAGCCGCAGAGATAAGAGTTAAAAATGTAAAACCTATTGAAGATGATTTACTTGATACACTTAAAAATAATAGATCAAAACCTAGAATACCGTTTGGATCATTAGTAGAGCTTGGAATAATTAAACCAGGTACTAGTATTTTTGATAATAAGAAAAAAATTACTGCAAAAATTTTAGCAGATGGAAGTATTAAGCATAACCGATCTGAAGGATCAATTCACAAGGTTGCAGCAGCTATCTTAGGTGCAGAAACTTGTAATGGATGGACTTATTGGTATTATAAATCAGGAGACACTCTCAAACCAATTGATGATTTAAGACAAAAATTTCGACCAATAATTTCTTAAATAAAATTACTTGATTCAAACTTCAAATAATTGTCATATTGCTTATGTCAAAAAAAATTATTAAATTTCACCCTGCCATACTTAGAAAAAAATCGATTAAAGAATACACAGGTTACTCACAATCATTTGCATTTAAAATTAATAAGTTATCCTCGAGGTTGAAGAGATATACTGTTAGAAAGTTTAGAAAATATGATTTAGGAAATCCTGAACTTGTGGTGATAAGTCTCATAGGTCAAATTAAAGAAACATTGACAATTAAAGATCTCTCAACAGTTCATTGGATGGATAAA
>CACKYN010000013.1 GCA_902604355.1 uncultured Pelagibacteraceae bacterium | reverse complement strand
AGCTTGTTCAACTGGAGAGTTTTTGTATTCAGTTTTGTTATCAAAGTCTCCTTTAACTAACCTTACACATTTTTTGTCTTTAATATCTATTGCTGGGAATATTTTCATTTACAAATTGATAAAGTTATTAATTATTTTAAGTCCAGTTTTATCACTTTTCTCAGGGTGAAACTGAGTTCCAAAGATATTTTCTTTTTCTACTGAACAAACAATGTTTGTAGAATAATCCGTTGTTGCTGAAACTACGCTTTTGTCCTTGGGTATGAGCTCATAACTATGAACAAAATACATGTGAGAATTATTTTCTATATCTTTAAAAATTTGGCTATCCTTGACAATATTTAGTTGGTTCCAACCAATATGAGGGAGTTTATACTTTCCATTTTGGTTATCGATCATAGATACCTTACCTGATATCCACCCCAAGCCTTTGGTTTCAACTTCTTCGTAGCCAACATCAGCAAACATCTGTAAACCGACACAAATTCCAAGTAGAGGTTTTTTATTATAAATAGCAAACTCACTTAGTGTATCTACTAAACCGTTGATGCCATTTAAAGCATCAACACAACTTTTAAATGAACCCTGTCCTGGTAAAACAACTTTATCGCTAGATTTAATCTTATTTAAATCTGCAGTTACCTCTATATTTACTTTATCTTTTGCAACTTCCTTAAAGGAATTTATTACTGAGCTAATATTGCCCGAATTATAATCAACAATTGTGACATTCATTAAACTTATAATGAGCCTTTAGTTGATGGAATGCTTTTTTTATTTCTTGGATCCATCTCTAAAGCATCTCTTAAAGATCTTGCTAAACCTTTATAGCAGGACTCAATGATGTGGTGACTATTATCTCCATAAATATTTTCAACATGTAAAGTAATACCTGCAGATTGTGAAAAGGCTTGGAACCATTCTTTAAATAATTCAGTATCCATCTCCCCAAGTTTCTCGACTTTCAATTTTACTTTCCAAATCAAATAAGGTCTGTTCGAAACATCAATCGCTACTCTAGTTAAAGTTTCATCCATTGGAATTATTCTGTGGGCATAACGTTTGATACCAACAAATTTCTTAGCAGCTTTCTTTAAAGCTTCACCTATTGCAATTCCTGTATCTTCAGTAGTGTGGTGTAGATCAATATGTGTATCTCCTTTGGCTTTTACTTTTAAATCGATAAGAGAATGTTTTGATAATTGTTCTAACATATGATCTAAAAAACCAATTCCAGTGTCAATTTTATATTGACCTTTTCCATCAATATTAACTTCAACACTGATGCTGGTTTCTTTTGTTTTACGAGATACTTTTCCTTTTCTAACCATATATTTTAGAGGTATACAAGCATAATTAGACTATATCAATGTTAGTATGACTACTTGAAGTATCAAAAATAGTTACCATTTGTTGAATATGACAACAATTGTACTAGTTAGAAAAAACAATGAAGTAGTAGTTGCTGGTGATGGACAAGTTAGTATGGGAAACACTGTTGTAAAAAGCACTGCCTCAAAGGTTAGAAGAATTGAAAAAAGAGATGTTGTTGCTGGTTTTGCAGGATCAACTGCTGATGCATTAACTTTGTTCGAAAGATTAGAAGGTAAACTCGAAAAACATGCAGGTAATTTATCTAGAGCTGCTGTTGAACTGGCAAAAGATTGGCGAACAGATAAATATTTAAGAAGGTTAGAGGCTCTAATGGCTGTTGGAGATAAAAGTAATAGTTATATTATTTCTGGAACTGGGGATGTATTGGAACCTGAAGGAGATGTAATTGGGATAGGATCTGGTGGGAATTATGCTTTAGCTGCAGGAAAAGTTTTAATAGAAAGTGAAATGTCAGCAGAAGAAGTTGCAAAAAAAGCTATAAATGTTGCAGCGGACATATGTGTATTTACAAACAATAATGTTAAAGTCGAAAAAATATAATGGATAATTCTAACGTTACCCCTTTGCACCCCAAGGAACAGAATAAAAAAGAGGAAGCTTCTTTGGTAAGTTCTCTTTCACCGAGAGAAATAGTTTCGGAATTGGATAGATTCGTAGTTGGTCAAAACAAAGCAAAAAAAGCAGTAGCAGTAGCTTTAAGAAATCGATGGCGAAGACAAGCACTTAAGGGTGAAATGAAAAATGAAGTTTTACCAAAAAACATTTTGATGATCGGGCCAACTGGAGTTGGAAAAACTGAAATTTCAAGAAGACTGTCAAAATTAGCCGAAGCTCCCTTTGTAAAAGTTGAAGCGACTAGATTTACTGAAGTTGGTTACGTTGGTAGAGATGTCGAACAAATAGTAAGAGATTTAATTGAAATTGCTATTGCAATGGAGAAAGTTAAAAAACGAAAAGAAGTTTTTGCTCAAGCTCAAAAAGCAGCAGAAGAAAAAGTCTTGGATGCATTAGTAGGTAAAAAAGCAAGTTTAGCTACAAGAGAAAGTTTTAGGAAAAGATTAAGAAACGGTGATTTAGACGATAATGAAATAGAAATATCTGTTAGCGATAGTGGATCAGGGGCTTCTTTTGAAATTCCAGGTATGCCAGGAGCAAATATTGGAATGATCAATATAGGAGAAATGATTGGAAAATCAATGGGTAACAAAGAAAAGAAAAAGAAAATGAGTGTGAAAGAATCTCATGAAATTTTAATTAATGATGAATCTGATAAATTAATTGAACAAGATAAAATCGTTAAGGCTGCCAAATTATCAACTGAAAATAATGGAATAGTTTTTTTAGATGAGATAGACAAAATTTCAGCAAGAACTGATAGGGTTGGTGGCGATGTATCTCGTGAGGGTGTCCAAAGAGACTTATTACCATTAATTGAAGGAACAACAGTAAATACTAAACACGGTCCAATCAAAACAGATCATATTTTATTTATAGCATCAGGTGCTTTTCAGTTAGCTAAACCATCAGATCTTCTTCCAGAACTTCAAGGGAGATTGCCTATAAGAGTTGAGTTAGAAGCATTAACTAGCGAGGATTTCAAAAGAATTTTAAGAGAACCAGATTTTAGTTTAATAAAACAATACGTTGCTTTGTTAAAAACTGAGAATGTTGATCTTGAATTTTCTGATGACGGAATTGATACGATTGCAAACATTGCCTCAGAAGTAAATACGACTGTGGAAAATATTGGTGCAAGAAGATTACACACAATAATTGAAAAAATTTTAGATGAGATAAGTTTCACAGCAACAGATCGTGCTGGTGAAAAAATTATTATAAATAAAGACTATATTGATAAAAACTTAGATAATTTAGTAAAAGATACTGATCTTTCAAAATTTATTCTATAGATCTGTTTTTTTTTAAAAAAATATAAAAAGCACCACTGCCACCATCTTCAATACTTGCATCTTTTATCTCATTGATAATACTCATTAAACTTTTGTTGCTTTCAATAAATTCAGGAACAGAATATTTCAATATACCTAAATTTTTAGATACGTAGGGATCCTTTTCATTTTGTGAATGGATTCCTTTTCCAGTGACCACAATCAATTTGTTTATTTTTTCCTTAAAAGACTGGTGTATAAATTTTTCAATAGTATTATTTGCTTCATCGAGAGTATAACCATGGAGATCTATTGATTTTACTTTAAAAAACTTTTGCTTTGATAATTTAAAATCTTTGTTAGGGAGTTTTTCATCACTAGAAATAAAGTTTTCCCAGTCTTTTTTATCTTTTTCTGAAATATCGTTACTCAATTAGGTTAGGGTATTTACCAGCTGCCAGTTAGGGTTTACAGAAGTTGTATCTCTTGAAAAGACCCAGGTATCATAAATTTTTTTAATTTTTTCAGGGTCCCCAGAAATAATTTTTTTTTCTTTATCTCTAATACAGGTTATTACTTCAGCAATAAAATCGACAGTAACATTCAAAATATTACCAGTTTTTTTATGCTCTTTAATTTCTGCAGAATTTATCCCTATAAAAGTAATCTCTGCAAAATGACCTCTTGAACTTCTTTCTTTAAGAGCTTCATTAAATTTAGAATATATCTGTCCGTTCAGTAATGGTCGACTTGTTGTAATTTTATTATCGTTATCACTAAAGTCCGTGATTATTGTTTCGTATGCTATTTTAGCACCTTTTATAAATTCCTCCTGGGCAGCAGTATCAAAAACATCGTTTGTTTTCATGGGCTGTTCAACTTTAATATTTTTTAATACCTCTTTAAATTGTGTGGGGGTTTTGCCTTCGAAACCAGTTCGTTTGCCCAAAATTCCTCTTAATCTTAAGAAAATAAAACCAGCAATCATGGCTAACAAGATTATGTCGATGTATTCAAAACTATAATTCATATTTAGATAGTAATTACTATGTTGATTAATTTCAACCAGCAATTTAGATTAAGGACAAATGAACCCAATATTATTAACAATAATCCTAGTACCGGTTATTGAAATCTATCTTTTGATAAAGATTGGTTCACAGCTCGGTGCAATTTCAACCATTTTTCTCATTTTTTCCACTGCAATTATAGGAGTATATTATGCAAAGTATGAAGGGCTGAATACATTAAAATCTGGATTTGCGCAATTAAGTAAAAATGAAACACCAGCCTACGAAGTAATTTCAGGTGCGGCTATTGCATTTGCAGCTTTGCTATTAATAATACCTGGATTTGCAACTGACGTTTTGGGTTTTCTACTAATATTTCCTTTAAGTAGAAAATTAATTTTTAATAGTTTCTCAAAAAAATTTTCTACTAAACAGAAAAAAAAAAATGATTTTATTGACGGAGATTTTGAAGATATAGAGGATGACAATGACAGAAAAATTTAAAATATTAGGGAAGTTTATTAAAGACTTGTCTAGTGAAACACCTAATGTTGAGACATACTTGTTAGTAAGAGATCGAATTGCTAAATATCAGCTAGGAATTGATATTAGTTCAAAAGCTTTGAAAAATAAAATGATCGAGGTCAACACAACATTCAAGTTTGAAGACAAAGAAGAAAGTAAAAAAAAATCCCATTTTGAAATAATTTATTCAACAGTAATCAAAGTTAATGAAGAAGTTAAAGAAAAAAAAGAATTAGAAAAAATTATACTATGCGATGTTCAAATAAAAATTTATCCCGCATTGGAAAAAGCATTATTAGACCTTTTGCATAATTCTGGATATCCAGGAATAAAATTTGAAAAAAAAGTTGATTTTGAAGCTTTATACAAACAAAGATTTAATTAAAAATAGTTTTTTTTTAAGTGTTGTTTTAAATATTCCTTGTGATTTTTAATTTCTTCTGGGGAAGCATTTATTACCTTTTTATAATACTCAATTTTTAGGTTATTCACGTCATTTTTTTCTTGGCTAGCAGTTTGAAAATTAAGTCTGGGTTCTTTTTGATCAACAAGATTTATATAAACTTTTGCTAAGAGATCACAATCAATAAGAGCTGTGTGTTGAGTTCTTCTGGAATTATCTATCCTAAATCGTTTACATAGAGCATCTAAACTTACAGGCGCACCAGGAAATTTATCTCTAGCCAAAATAATTGTATCTATAATTTCATTATTAATTTTTTTTTTTCCTAACAAATTTAGTTCATTATTTAGGTGAGCAAGGTCAAATTCAGCGTTATGAATTATAAGTTTTTTACCTTTTATAAATTGTAAAAATTCTTCTCCAACCTCATTAAATTTTTTTTGTTTAGACAGAAATTCATCATTATATCCATGTACAGACAGTGCTTTTTCAGAAACTTTTCTTTCAGGATTTAGATAGCAATGAAATTTATTTTTTGTTGGAATTAAATTTTCTAGCTCTATACATCCAATCTCAACAATTCTGTGTCCATCTTTGATTGATAGGCCAGTTGTTTCCGTATCAAGAACTACTTCTTTCATTTTTAATATCTTTTAAAATTTTTTTTATTCCATCTTTAACAGATTTTTGGGTAAATTTATTTTTAATAATAAATCTAGAATTTCTTTTTTTATAAGCAAGTGGAAGTTGAATTTTTTTAAATTTATTTATTATTCTGGCATTAAAATTTTTTCTCTTCTTTAGATTTCTTAATATCTCCGTTTTGCCAGCCTCAACATAAACCAAAATATCTTTTTTTTTGTTTATTTTGTTTTCTAAAAGCAAAGGTATATCCAAAATGACATATTTTTTGTTTTTGTTTTTTTTTAAAAAAGATCTCAACTTGTTCCTTATTTCTTTGTGCACTATTTTAATTATTTTCTTTAAATTTAAATTGTTTGCAAGAATTGCATTTGACAGTTGTATTTTATTTATTGGAAATTCAAATATGTAATCAGGTAATATTTTTTTTAATTTTTGATAAACATTAATATTTGTCTTATATAACTTTGAAACTTCATGATCAGCGTTGAAAACTGGATATCCAAATTTTTTGGCAGCAAAACTTTTTCCTGATCCTATATCACCCAAAATCCCAATTCTTATCATTAATCAAAAAGTTTCATTGTCTCTTCGTTTATCAAGGGCTCAACACCATGCCACAGCTTAAATGCTGAAAAGGCCTGATAGATAAACATTAATTTACCATTTACACATTTATTGCCTAATTTTTTCCCCACTTTTAAAAATTTTGTTTCACTTGGATTATAAATCACATCATAAAATAATTTGTTTTGACCTACGTTCGTAAAATCTAGATTTATTTCATCATTTTGATTTAATCCTAGACTTGTTGCATTTATAATCACATCAAAATCTGGGATTTCACCCCAATTAACAAGTTTAATGTTGTTAAATGTATTTTTAATTTTTTGTGCTTTTTCTTTTGTTCTATTGCTAATTAATATTTCAGAAGACCCCATTTTCATAGATGCATAAACGATTGAAGTTACAACACCGCCAGCTCCTAAAATAAAAATTTTTTTATTATTAAAATTAAAATTTATCTTTTTAATTGAATTCTCAAAACCCTCAATATCAGTATTATGCCCAATTATTTCATTGTCTTTTTGGTAAATTGTGTTCACTGATTGTGTTCTTTTTGCTTCATCAGTTAGTTTATCCATATGCGGTATAAGAGTATTTTTAAATGGTACAGTAACGTTAACACCGTTTATGACGTGTTGTCTAACTTCTGAAATTAAATTTTCTAATTCATTCTCACTCATTTTTTTTTTGCTATATGTTGCGTCAATACCGTTTTCTTTAATCCAATGATTGTGCAATTCAGGAGACAAAGAATGTTTTATTGGATTTCCAATTACTAAATATTTTTTCATCTAATTTTTCCTAAATAATCCTTAAGTTTTTTAACTGGCAATCCCATTATAGTATCCTCATCGCCAATTATATGTGAAAATAATTTTCTTCCCTCACCTTCAATTTGATAGACATTATAAGCATATAATGCTGTGTCAGATATTTTTGCAAGATACTCTATCAACTCTTTTTCAGTGAAATTTTTCATTATAAGTTTTGCTTTATCAGTATAATTCCAAATCATTTTTCCATTTTTAGATATACACACAGAACTAATTAAATAATGTTCTTTGCCATTAAGTTTTTTTAAAATTAGCAATGCTTCTTTTCTATCTTGTGGCTTTGAAATCAGTTCACCATCTAAATCAATTACACTGTCAGCACCTAGTACGATTTTCTCATGAAATTTTAAACTTACCTTATTAGCCTTAAGTTCAGCCAAATTTTTTGAAATAATTTCAGGTGAAGCCTTTTCATTTAGAAGGCTTTCTTTTACCATATCTTCATCAACATTTGAAGGTTCAGCTATGCAAGATATTTTGTTTTTTTCTAAGATATCCTTCCTAACCTTACTTTTTGAAGCTAGAATTATATTATTTAACATTATTAGAATATATTTCGTGTATCTTAATAATAGATGCTGCTGTTTCCTCTACCGATTTTCTTGTTACGTCGATAACTGGCCATTTATATTTTTGAAATGTTTTTTTTGCTTTTAAAACCTCATCTCTAATATTATCAAGATTAGTATATTTTGTATTGTCGTTTTCTTTAAGATTGTTCATTCTATTTTTTCTTAAATCAGCTAGTCTTTCGGGTTCAGTGCTCAAACCTACCACGCATGTAAATTGTGGATTTTTTTTCAATTTTTCAGGTAATGAATTTTCATTAACTAGAGGTATGTTAGATGTTTTAAAACCTTTGTTTGCTAAATAAATAGACGTTGGTGTCTTGCTCGTTCTACTTACTCCTACCAAAATTATATCAGATTTATCAATTTCATTTAATAAATTTCCATCATCATGGTTCATTGTGAATTGGATCGCCTCTATTCTATCATAATATTCTTCATTTAAAATATGTTGTCCACTCGGTTCGTGCGAAGCTTTTTGATTAAGAATTTTTGAGAAATTTAAAATAAGATTTCCCAAAACACCAAAGCATGGAATTTTTTTATCACTGCTAGTATTTGCTAAATACTTTGCAAGGTTATTATCAACAATTGTGTACAGTATAATCGAATTAGACTTCGCTTGCGCATCGTCTAAAATTTTCAAAATTTGATTTTCTGTTCTAGTGAAAGAGTATGAATGTATTTTATATTCAATATTTTGAAATTGAGCTTTTAGTGCTAAAAAAATTCTTTCTAAAGTTTCACCGGTTGAGTCTGAAATTAAGTAAATTTGATATGTATTATTCATGAAAAAAAAGTTAATAAATTTGTATTATTTTAATAAAAATACTCAATTTAATTTTTGCTTGTTTGTCCTTGTAAAATAAGGGTTTTATTAACAATAATAATAAATTCAATTAAACAATACATGAATGTTAATAAAGATGAAAAAAGGTTCATTTTTATGAGTTTAATTAAATTTAAGATGTGATTAAAACGTTAATATAATGTTTAAAATAAACAATCACCACTTTTCACAAGATATAATACTAATACAATAATTATATAAATAATTTTAATATGACGCCTCTACATGAAGTAATAATAAATAAAAAAACATCTATTAACCCCTTATGGATAATGAGGCAAGCAGGTAGATATTTACCAGAATTTAGAGAGATAAGAAAAAACAATCCAAATTTTATAGAATTGTGTCTAAATAACGAACTAGCGACTGAAATTACTCTTCAACCAATTAAGAGATTTAATTTAGACGCAGCAATAATATTTTCTGACATCCTTATGTTACCTTATGGTTTAAATCAAAAAGTTGAATTTAAAAAAAATTTTGGGCCAATATTAGGTAATTTAGATATCACTTCAACCTCGAAGATAGATGAGATAGATTTTGTTCAAAAAATTCATCCAGTTTATAAAGTTATAAAATCTGTAAGTACAGAGATGAATTTAAAAAACAAAAATACAATTGGTTTTGTGGGAGCACCATGGACGCTTCTTGTTTACATGATTAATCAACAGTCTCCCAAGAAAAATGTTAAAAAGAATTTTTTCGAAGATGAGTATTTAATAAATAGAATATTATTAATTATCGAAAAATTTTTAAAAATTCATATTAGAAATCAAATCGAGAATGGTGCAAATGTGATACAAATATTTGATAGTTGGGCTGGATTGCTAGAAGAAAGAGATTACCCTAACTATATTTATACACCTACCTTGAATTTAGTAGATTATGTAAAATCATTGGGTGTCCCTGTAATTTGTTTTCCAAGGGAGATTAAAAATTATAAAGAGTTTTGTGAAATAGTTAAACCAGATGCAGTGAATATTGATTATAATGTAGATCCTTTAATGATAAGTAAAAATATAAAAATTCCAGTTCAAGGAGGATTAGATCCAAAAATCTTGTTAACGGATCAAGAAAATCTCAAAAAAGAAATTTTAAAATATTTAGATATATTTAAAGATCATCCATATATTTTTAATTTAGGTCATGGTATTTTACCCGAAACAGACCCTGTGATGGTTGAACACTTAATAAATACTGTAAGGGACTATTAGATGGAAATCGATAATAAACATCCACCTGTAAAATTTGGAAAAACTGGCGTTCTTATTATTAATTTAGGAACTCCGGACTCTACAAGTTGGTTCGATATCAGAAAATATTTAAGAGAATTTTTATCCGATAAAAGAGTCATAGAAGTTAATCCTATAATTTGGCAAATAATTTTGAATTTTTTTATATTAACTTTTAGACCCTCTAAAACAGCAAAAGCATATAAAGAAATTTGGATGAAAAATGAAAACATGTCTCCCCTTTTATATTACACACAAAAACAAAGTGAAAAAATTTCTAAATTGATAAAAAAAGAAAATTTATTAATAGATTTTGCTATGAGATACGGAAATCCAAGCATCAAAAGTAAAATTTATAAACTTCAGGAACAAGGTTGCGAAAATTTAGTTATACTGCCACTTTATCCACAATATGCTGCAGCAACAACGGCAACAGTTTGTGATGAAGTCTATAGAACTTTGATGAAGATGAGATGGCAACCGTCTTTAAAAATTATTCCTCATTACGAGTCTGATCCACTTTATATTGATGCGTTAGTTAAATCTATTAATAAAAAAATTAGTGAAATAAATTGGAAACCAGATTTAATAATTGCTTCATATCATGGAATACCTAAAAAATATTTTGATAAAGGTGATCCATACCATTGTTATTGTCATAAAACGACTAGACTTATTTCTGAAAAATTTAATTCTGTAGAAATTAAAACCACATTCCAGTCGAGATTTGGGCCTCAGGCATGGTTACAGCCCTATACAGATAAAACTTTAGAAAGTTTACCAGGAGAGGGCAAAAAAAATATTCTTACAATTTGTCCTGGATTTGCTTCCGACTGTGTAGAAACTTTAGAAGAAATCTTAATTCAAGGAAGAGAGAGTTTTTTAAACTCGGGAGGTGAAAATTTTGACATGGTTCCATGTTTAAATGATAATGACGACCACATACTTTTATTGAATTCTTTAATAAATAAAAATACTTAAAAGATGAATACTTATTTGTTATTTAAATCTTTACACTTGATAGCTGTTATCTCATGGATGGCTGGTCTTTTATATCTTCCAAGAATTTTTGTTTATCACACAGAAAATAATTCTGAGGCAAATATTTCTGAAATTTTTAAAACTATGGAAAGAAAACTTTATTTTTACATAATGACTCCAGCAATGACATTATCTTGGTTGTTTGGACTTTTGCTTATTCATAGCATTGGTTTCCAACAGCTTGGTCAAACTTGGATGTTACTAAAGCTGCTATTTGTAATTATTCTTACTCTATATCACTTTTACCTAGGTAAGTTACTTGGTCAGTTCAAGACAGACGGTAACAAGCATTCACATAAGTTTTACCGTTATATAAACGAAATACCAACAATATTGCTGATTTTGATCATATTTGTTGTTATTTTTAAACCAATCTAGGGTTGAAAAAAAACAAAGAGAATATATATTACTCATATCTGATAAGTCCTTATCAAATTTTTAATCATGAACATTCAAGAACTAAAACTCAAATCATCTGAACAACTCATTACACAAGCAGAAGAACTTGGTATTGAAAATGCAAGTACACTAAGAAAGCAAGAGATTCTTTTTGCGATATTAAAAAAAGTTGCTGAAAAAGAAGAAATTACAGGAGTCGGAGTTTTACAATTATTACAGGATGGATTTGGTTTTTTAAGAGCAATGGAGTCAAATTATTTACCAGGACCTGACGATATATATGTTAGCCCAAGCCAAATTAGAAAGTTTGGATTAAGAACAGGTGATACAGTGGAAGGGCCTGTTAGAGCACCAAAAGAAGGTGAAAGATATTTTGCGTTACTTCAAGTTAGTAAAATAAATTTTGAAGAGCCAGAAAAAGCTAGACACAAAATAGCATTTGATAACCTTACACCTCTCTACCCTGATAAACAACTAGTGATGGAAGTTGAAACTACTAAAGTAGAGAAGAAACCAGACTTAACACCAAGACTAATTGATTTGGTTAGTCCGATTGGTAAAGGACAAAGATCTATAATAATTTCACCTCCCAAAGCAGGTAAAACAATGATTTTACAAAGCATTGCTAACTCGATAGCAAAAAATTATCCCGAGTGTTATTTAATTGTTTTGTTGATTGATGAGCGTCCAGAAGAAGTAACAGATATGCAAAGAACAGTTAAAGGTGAAGTTATTAGTTCAACTTTTGATGAACCAGCTCAAAGACATGTCGCAGTTGCAGAAATGGTTATAGAAAAAGCAAAAAGATTAACCGAACATAAAAAAGATGTAGTTATTTTATTAGATTCAATCACTAGGCTGGGAAGAGCTTACAATGCTGTAATTCCAAGCTCTGGTAAAGTTCTGACAGGTGGTGTTGATGCGAATGCACTTCAAAGACCAAAAAGATTTTTTGGTGCAGCTAGAAATATTGAAGAAGGAGGTTCTTTAACTATTATCTCTACTGCTTTAATTGATACAGGCAGTAGAATGGATGAGGTAATTTTTGAGGAGTTTAAAGGTACTGGTAATAGCGAAACAGTTTTGGATAGAAAAATTGCAGATAAAAGAATTTATCCTGCTATTGATATAACAAAGTCAGGAACTAGAAGAGAAGAGTTGTTATTTGATAAAAGTGACCTTCAAAAGATGAATGTTCTCAGAAGAATTATTGCCCCAATGGGAACTATGGATGCAATTGAGTTTATAAATTCAAAATTAAAAGATACAAAAAATAATGCAGAGTTTTTTAATTCTATGAATAAACCTGTTTAAATGTAATTAAGTTCTTTTAATTCATCCAAAAAATTATTTTCAATTTTCTTAATTAACTCTGGAGATAAAACTTTTTCCCACTCTTTATTTTCCCCTTTTCTAAAAAATTTTTCATTTTTTCCTTTTTCTTCGAAGCCAATTTTATTTTCTAATTTAGATAGGTTATCAAATGAACAAGCTTCAGTAGTTTCATTAATTTTTTCATCTGTAATTTCAATTTTATTTCTCAAAAACTGGTTTGTAAAAATTAATATTTTCTTAAAGGTATTATAAGTATCTTTGTTAAGATCTTCATACCTTATTAACAATTTTGGAAAAGAACATCCAAGCCAAGATCGAAAATGAATTTTCCAGGACATCCTAGCTTCAGGATAACCACCATCATTTAAACTGATACGTTTTTCCATTAAGAGTAAATCTACTGATTTTTCAAAAGATATGTCAGCATGATACGCATAAGATACAGCAATTGACCTTGGGTCCCTCACAATATGTATAGCACCAGCAGTATTTTCTTTATTCGTGAATTCGTGACCATTTATAGAGCCAAAAAAATTGTGTGTTTTAACTAAATTAAGTTTTTTATTTTCATTAATTTTTTTTTGAGCAGATAAAAAATATTTAAATAATTGGTATTTATCTTTTTTAATTAAATCATTATCAACAATACCCTCAAAGGATTTTTTTTTTGGAAAACTTTGTATTCCTTCCATTTTTGTAAATACATCTTTATTTTTATTATCTAGGTAGTTTGATAATAAAGCTCTCACGAAAGTGTTTCCACTCTTAGGATATGAAGCGAGCCACAGAATCATAAAAAAATTATACTATCAAGTCTGATTGAAAGATATAATATCTACAAATGACAATTTATGCTTTATCTAGTGGACCTGGTATTTCAGGTGTAGCAGTTATAAGAATTTCGGGTGAAGATACTCCTAAAGCCATAAAGCTATTGACTAGGAGGGATCTTCCTAAGCCAAGAGTGGCAACACTCAGAAAAATCAATAAAATCAATACTTCTGAGCTTATTGATGAAGGTATTATACTATGGTTTCCTGGCCCTGAGAGCTACACAGGTGAGGATATGGCCGAAATACAGGTACACGGAAGCAAAGCAGTAGTAGATGCTTTACATGCTAATATATCTAAAATTGAAAATTGTCGTTTAGCTGAACCTGGTGAATTTACTAAGCTTGCTTTTCAAAATGGAAAAATAAATTTGCTAAAAGCAGAAAGTATTGCTGATTTAATTTCATCTGAAACTGAAATTCAAAGACAGCAAGCAATAAAAATTATGAGTGGTAAATCAACAGATCAATTTAATTTTCTAAGAGATAAATTATTAAAAATTTTATCGCATGTGGAAGCTAAAATAGATTTCCCTGAGGAAGATTTACCAAAAAATATTTTAAATGAAATTAAAAAAAGTTCAGAGGAGGTTTTAAAGAATATAGAAAAAATTTTGGATGATGAAAAAGTTGGAGAAAGAATTAGAGAAGGATTTAAGATTGCAATCTTGGGACCGACAAATGCGGGTAAGTCAAGTTTGCTTAATCATTTATCAAACAGGGATGTTGCAATCGTTTCAGAAATTGCAGGAACAACAAGAGATGTAATAGAAACTCATCTTAATATTGATGGTTACCCAGTCATTCTTTCTGATACTGCCGGTATAAGAGAGTCTAAAAATGAAATTGAAAAAAAAGGTATTAAATTATCTCTTAATAGAGCAGAGGAAGCAGATCTAAAATTAGTAGTTGTAGATGCTAATAACCTTGAGTTTACTGATGTTTTGACGAGATTATTGGATGAAAATGCAATTTTAGTCATTAATAAATCAGATCTTTTAGTAAAAGATATTAATTCTGAAATAAAAAAGATTAATCACGTTTTAATTTCAATTAAAGATAATCTAAATATTGATGGTTTAATTTCGAAAATAAAAAATAACTTAAAAAACAAATTTATAACAAGTGAAGATATTTTAATTACCAGAGAACGGCACAGACAACACCTTCAACAATGTTTAAATCATTTAAAAAACTTTAATCAAAAAAACGAAATGGAAGATTTTGATAAAGCAGCAGAGGATTTAAGATTGGCCACGAGGCATTTAGGTATGATAGTTGGAAAAGTTGATGTTGAGGAGATATTAGGCAGTATTTTCAACGATTTTTGCATAGGCAAATAATAATCAACTTATCTGAATTTTTAGCTATTTTTTAATAAAAATCGTTGGTATTTAACACTTTTTTGCTAAAAGCAAGAGGTATCTTGTAAATAAATTAATCAGCTATAAGTTTAGCTCATGAAAAATGATTTATCTTTTGATGTAGTAGTAATTGGTGGTGGACATGCAGGTTGTGAAGCTGCAACTGCCTCTGCACGCTTAGGAGTTAACACTGCTTTATTTACTCATAAGATTGAAACGATTGGTGAGATGTCGTGTAATCCAGCTATTGGTGGATTAGGTAAAGGACATTTAGTTAGAGAGATAGATGCTCTTGATGGTGTTATGGGTGAGATTGCTGATAAGTCAGGAATACAATTTAGGTTGTTAAACAGAAGTAGAGGTCCTGCTGTTCGTGGACCAAGAACACAGTCAGATAGATCCTTATATCGAAAATATATGCAAGAAAAACTTGTAAACTATTGTAATTTAAACATTTTTTCTGACCCTGTTATAAAGTTTATTTTTAATAAAAACACTATAAGTGGTTTTGAAACTAAAAAAGGCAAAAAAGTTACATGTGGTAAGCTAATACTAACAACAGGCACTTTTTTAAATGGTTTGATACACATAGGCGATGAAAGAACACCAGCAGGAAGATATGATGAGAAACCTTCTACAGGTTTAAGTGAACAATTACAAAAATACGAATTTAAAATTGGAAGGTTAAAAACTGGAACCCCTCCTCGATTGGATTCAAGGACAATTAATTATAAAAATTTAGAAGAACAGTTTGCGGATGATGATCCTTATTTTTTTTCATTTCTAACTAAAAAAAATATAAACGAACAAGTATCATGCAGGATGACATACACCAATTACAAGGTACATAAGATTATAGAAAAAAATCTATCGAAGAGTGCAATTTACTCCGGTAGCATAAAAGGCGTTGGGCCAAGATACTGTCCATCTATAGAGGACAAAATAGTGAAATTTTCAGATAAAGGACGACATCAGATATTTTTGGAGCCCGAAGGTTTAAATGATCATACAATTTACCCAAATGGTATTTCTACATCACTTCCAAATGAGGTTCAGCAAGAAATATGTAATAATATCAGTGGTTTAGAAGATGTTAAAATAATTAGACCTGGATATGCTATAGAATATGACTATGTAGACCCTAGAGAGCTGTTTCTTACCCTTGAGACTAAAAAAATTAATAATCTTTACCTAGCTGGCCAAATAAATGGAACTACAGGTTATGAGGAAGCTGCATCA
The DNA here is from genome assembly GCA_902604355.1 of uncultured Pelagibacteraceae bacterium. Lineage (GTDB taxonomy): Bacteria > Pseudomonadota > Alphaproteobacteria > Pelagibacterales > Pelagibacteraceae > Pelagibacter. The sequence continues at coordinate 13,592 of CACKYN010000013.1, read as the reverse complement.
CAAGGTCTTATTGCTGGAATAAATGCTGCATTATCTGTCAAGGGACAAGAACCATTTATATTAGATAGATCGGATGCTTACATAGGAGTAATGATTGACGATTTAGTAACTAAAGGCGTTGCTGAACCCTATAGAATGTTTACATCTCGGGCAGAATATAGATTAAGCTTGAGAGCAGATAATGCTGATCAAAGGTTGACTGATAAAGGCATCAAAATTGGACTAATTGGAGATAAAAGAAAGGAAATATTTTTAGATAAATCTGAAAAATTAAAGAATATTTCTAATAAAATGTTCAAATCTCACATTTCTCCAAATAAAGCTGAAAATTATGGTATAAAGATAGCAAAAGATGGAATTCTTAGGTCTTCGAGTGAAATTTTAACCCAAAAAGGTGTAGATATGCCAAAAATAAGAGAGATTTGGAGTGATATACCTTATTATGGTAGAGAAATTGATGAGCAGATAGAAATAAATGCCCATTATAGAGGTTATTTAAAAAAGCAAAAAGCTGATATCTTGGCTTTTAAAAGAGATGAAAACCTGGTAATTCCTGAAAAAATTGATTATGACAAGCTCTCAGGACTATCAAATGAGGTAAAGGCAAAATTTAACCAAATTAAGCCTAAAACTATGGGTCAGGCCTTAAGAATTGATGGAATTACCCCTGCGGCTGTATATATTTTGTTGTCACACGTTAAAAGAAAGTCTATTAAGCATATAGCTTAATGGATCAAGAAATTATAAATTCTTACTCAAAACTTTCAGGGCTAAATGTTTCACGTGAAACATTTTCAGACTTTGAAAGTTATATATCAATGATCTTAGAAAAAAATGAAAAAATCAACTTAATTAGTGATAAATTTAGTGAAAAAAATGACATAATTGAGCGTCATATAATTGATTCAGCACAAATCATTGATATTATTGATTTTAATAGTAGTACAACAACAGATATAGGCTCAGGTAGTGGAATGCCGGGTATAATCATAGCAATTCTATTAAAAAGCCTTAAAAAAGATATAAAGGTCAAGCTTTATGAAAAAAGCTACCATAAAAGCCATTTTCTTAAAGATGTTTCTACAAAATTAAATCTAAAAACAGAAATAATACAAAAAAATATTTTTGAAGAGAAAAAATTGGAAACAGGAACAATAATGTCTAGAGCATTTAAACCGATGCCAGTAGTTTTAGATTTAGTGAATGAAAATTTTTCAAATTTTTCAAATATAATTTTTTTTATGGGCAAGAGTGGAAGAGAAATTTTTCAAAATACATTAAAGAATTGGGAGTTAGATTATTCTGAAAAAAAAAGTTTAACTAGCGAACAATCTTTTTTAGTAAATGTGAAAAAAATTAAAAAAAAAATTAAAAAAAATTAAATGCAAATTATTTCAGTCATAAATCAAAAGGGTGGGGTTGGTAAAACAACTTCAGCAATTAACTTAGCGGCAGGTTTATCTCAACAGAACAAGAAAATTCTAGTTTTAGACTTAGACCCACAGGGAAATGCAACTACTGGTCTTGGATTATCAAATATGGATAATTCTTCAGAGACAATTTATGGAGTTCTTAATGGAACTAAGGAAATAAGCGATGTAATTAAAAAGACGCAGTTTGAAAATCTTGATATAATAACCTCTAACGTAGATTTATCTGGTCTTGAGGTGGAGACGGCTGATGACAGCAACAGAGCTTTTTTATTAAAAGTAAAATTAACCGCATATTTAAACAATTCTGGAGGTATATACGATTATATATTGATAGATTGTCCACCATCTCTAAGCTTACTGACTGTAATGGCACTGGTAAGCTCAAACTCACTTCTAGTGCCACTCCAAACAGAATTTTTTGCTTTAGAAGGTTTAACTCAGTTAATGAAAACAATTGAGAGAATAAAAGTAAGTCTTAACCCTGACTTGAGCATTAGAGGAATACTATTAACGATGTATGATAAACGAAATAAGCTGTCCTCTCAAGTTGAGAAGGAGGCTAGAGATTATTTTAATGAAAAAGTTTATTCAACAGTAATACCTAGGAATGTTAGATTGTCAGAGGCACCTTCACATGGGATGCCAGTTCTAATATATGACAAGACCTGTCCAGGTAGTAAAGCATATTTTAGTTTTACGGATGAATTTTTAAATCAAGAGACAACAATGGGGAGTGCTGCTTAATGGATTCAAGTAAAATAAAAAGAGGATTGGGTAGAGGTTTGTCATCTTTAATTGGAGAAACTAAAGTTGAGACCCAGAAAAACAAACTTAGTGTTAGTGATCTTGTTCCTAACAAATATCAGCCAAGAAAAATATTTGATGAGGAAAACTTAAACGAGCTGACAAATTCAATTAGAGAAAGAGGTATTTTACAACCAATAATTGTTCGTAAATCAAATGATGATCAGTCAAAATTTGAAATAATTGCAGGAGAGAGAAGGTGGCTTGCAGCCCAAAAAGCAGGTTTACATAATGTGCCTGTGGTTATAACTGAGGCTGATGACCTCAAGTCATTGGAATTTGCTATAGTTGAAAATGTTCAAAGACATGATTTAAATCCCTTAGAGGAAGCGCAGGGCTATAGAAAATTAATAGATAAATTTTCATACGATCAAGAAAAAGTTTCAAAATTTATAGGTAAAAGTCGTAGTTATATAGCTAATGCATTAAGACTTTTGTTACTTCCAGATGATGTGATTAAACTAATCGAAAACCAAAAAATATCAGCTGGACATGCAAAAATCTTAGTTGGGTTGGAAAATGCAAGTTTCGTAGCCAGTAAAATAATTGAAAACAGACTGTCAGTTAGACAAACTGAAAAATTTGTAAAATTATTTAAAAATAAAAGACAAAAAAAAAATAACTTAAAAGATGCAAATATAATGCATCTTGAAATGTCAATAGTGAACAAAGTAGGTTTAAATGTTGAAATTAAAAATACAAAAAATAATAAAGGAAAAATTACCTTTGAGTATAAGGATTTAGATCAATTAAATAAAATCATAGATATAATTAAACAAAATTACTAATTTTTTCGGTAGACTGATCCAATATAAAATCGGTAATTATATTAAGTCCACTTTGGTTGTTTTTTTTAACAAATAATTCAATCTCAGACAATTTGTATATTAATTGTTTAATGTCGTTAGATTTCCATTTATAAATTTGCTGTTTAACTATTTCTTTATCTTTCCAGAATATGGGAGGTTTAGCTGACGAAATTGTTAAATCAATATTATTATTATTTTCATAGTTGTTTATTAAATTTAAGATTTTTTTAGATTTAAATAAAAATATTTTAATTATTGTAACGCTATCTTCTACTCCAAAGTTGTTTTCGTTTAAAATTTTAATCGTTTTATTTTTATTTTTAGCTAAACAATTATCTATAAGATCTGAAATATCATAATCTTCAAAAAGATTTGATAGCTTTGTAATTTTTTCTAATGATAATTTATTTCCATTTTTTGTATATGATTCAATTTTATCTAATTCATTTAATAAGCTTTCTCTATCACCCCTTGATTTAGATACTAACAAATTGATATTTGATTGTGAAACAGAAATATTTCTCTGTTTTAAAAAGCTCGAAGCTATTTTCATAAGTGTCTGATCATTATCAGGATAAAATGCGACACACACTTCTTTTTTACTCTTCTCAAAAAAAGATCTCAGTTTTGATTTCTTTTCCAAATTATCAGCATTAATAATTATGATTAAATCATCTATATTCTTAGAGATTATCTCTTTTATTAAATTAAAAATTTTATCCGTAGCTCTTTTAATAATTATAATTTCTGATGACTCAAATAATGATCTATTTAAAATTTTGTCTAAAAATATATTTGTGTTTTCCAGTATATCTTTCTCATCATAATAGTTTTTGACATATTCACTTTTAATTAAATTTTTTATCGTTTCATTCTTTAATCCATCATTTTTTCCGTAGAACAAAATTGATTTGTTTAAATTAAAATCTATTTTATTGGTTTCAAAATTTTTATAAATCATCTTAATTTTTTAATTTGTAATAAAAATTTGTTATAAATTAAATTAGCCATGTTACTTTTTATATTTGTTTCATAATTTCTTTCTTCAAAATCATCATTTAAATTCTTCATTACAAATTTTTCACTTAAATTAAATTCTTTCTCAGTGCTATTCTTTAATATTGTAAATTTTATAGTAGATTGAAGTTGATATTCTTCTGGTTCACCTGCTAGATTATTTGAAAGAGTGGTTTTTTCGTAATTAGTAAAAATTTTAACTTTATAAAGTTTTCCCTCAGGATTAACATTGTCCTTTAATTTTGAAATTAAATCTAAATTTATTTCTCTATCTCCTTCATAGCTCAGTACCTCTATATTAATATCCTCCAATCCTCTGACTGAGTAAAGAGGTGTAAAACCACAATTCGTTAAAAATAAATATAAAGTCAGTGAGAGGAATAATTTTTTTATCATAATTTTATATTAATATGTTTATTAGTTTATTTGGTACAAATATTTTTTTTTGTATTTTTTTTTCATTAATATATTTAGAAATATTTTTTTCTTTCATTATCATTTCAAATAGTTGTTTTTGGTCTGTATTTCTTTTACTTAATATTAGCCCTCTTTTTTTTCCATTTATCTGAACTACGAAAGCTATTTCGTCATCGATTGTAAGTTTTGGGTCAAATTGAGGCCAAAATATATTTTTCCCAGTTTTGAGCTTTTCCAAACACTCGTTTCCAAAATGTGGCAATGTGGGTAAGAGTAGTATTAAAATTTTTTCATAATTCTCTATCAGAGTTTCTTTCGTGTAAGGATTATTTAATTGTTTTGAATAAAATGTATGTAATTCATGAATATTAGCGATAATAATATTGTAGCTGAAATTTTCTAAGTTATGAGTTATTTTTTTTACAAATTTATTAGTTTCTATTTTTAGTTTCTTATCTATGTCTCGTTCATGATTTTTTTGTATCTCATCTAAAAATCTTTGATTTAGGTTCCAAAGTTTTTGAACAAATTTAAAAGACGAAATCATTCCCTCCTCAGACCACTGAACATCTTTTTCAGGAGGACTATCAGATAAGATAAATAACCGAACTGCGTCAGCCCCATAGTTTTTAATCATTTGTTCAGGGTCAATAGTATTTTTTTTTGATTTTGACATTGACTCTGATGAACCTGTAATTACTTTTTTTGATTGATCTTTTTTGAGAAATTTTTCCCCATCAATAGAAATTATTTCTTCTGGACTAAGCCAATTATTTTTTTCATCCTTATAAGTTTCGTGGCACACCATTCCTTGCGTGAATAAACCCTTAAATGGTTCCGTTATTTCAAAGTTGTTATTTTTGTGTGCCAATGCTTGCATAAAAAAACGAGAGTATAATAGATGCAATATCGCGTGTTCTACTCCACCAATATATTGATCCACTGGCATCCAATAATTTACGTCATCTGCTTTGAAACCATAGGTATCGTTATTTGGCGAACAAAATCTTAAAAAATACCAAGAAGAATCTACAAACGTATCTAAGGTGTCTGTTTCTCTAGTGTATTTTTTGTTACCAATAACGATATTTTTCCAATCATTATTACTATCAAGTGGATTGCCTGTTGGCTCTAATTTATCAATTTTTGGAAGTTTAACTGGTAATAATTCTTTTGGTACTTTGTGTGGTTTATTGTTTTCATCATAAATAATAGGTATAGGACATCCCCAATATCTTTGTCTTGAAACACCCCAATCTTTTAATCTAAAATTAATTTTTTTTTCTCCTAAATTATTTTCTTCAATATGATTTATTGCTTTAATAATTGACTCCTCAGGACATTTTAATCCATTTAAAAAAGAAGAATTGATAATGTAGCCTGGACCTGCATAAGCTTGATTTTTTACTTTATAATTTTGATTTTCAATCTCAGGAGTTACAACTGTGTTTATATTTAAGTTATACTTGATAGCAAAGTCGTAATCCCTTTGGTCGTGTGCAGGACATCCGAATACAGCTCCATGCCCATAATCCATAAGAACAAAGTTAGCAAAATATACAGGAACTTTTATTTTTTTGTTTAATGGATTTATGGCCTCGAGTTCAGTTTTAAAACCAATTTTCTCAGCATTTGCAATTGACTCTTCTGTGGTACCAGTTCTTGAGCATTGTTTTTTAAATTTTAAAAATTCTGGATCATTCTGGTAAAATTTTGATAAAGGATGATCTACTGATAAAGCTAAAAAAGACATACCAAATAAAGTATCTGGTCTCGTAGTAAAACATTTGATCTGGTCAATTTTTTTAGATGAGTCTATTTTAAAATTTATTTCACACCCAAAGGATTTTCCAATCCAATTTTTTTTGCATAATTTTTACTTTGTTTGGCCATTCATCTAATTGTTGCAGACCTTTCAAAAGTTCTGTCGAAAATTTTGTGATACTAAAAAACCATTGATTTAGCTTCTTTCTCTCAACTACAGCACCTGATCTCCAACCTTTGCCATCAATTACTTGTTCATTTGCTAATACTGTTTTATCAACAGGATCCCAGTTTACGTATTCCTCTTTTCTATAAACAAGTCCTTTATCATATAATTCTAAAAAGAATTCCTGTTGATGTTTGTAGTATTCAGGCGTACATGTTGATATTTCTCTTTCCCAATCAATTGATAATCCTAATTTTTTTAATTGAGACTTCATATTCTCAATATTAGTTTCTGTCCAGGTCTTTGGATCCAAGTTGTTTTGTCTTGCCGCATTCTCTGCAGGCATACCAAATGAATCCCATCCCATAGGATGTAAAACATTGTATCCTTGTAGTGCCTTATATCGAGCAAGCACATCACCAATTGTATAATTTCTTACATGACCCATGTGAATTTTTCCTGATGGATAAGGAAACATTTCTAAACAATAAAATTTTTTTAAATTATCTTTTTTATTGGCTTTAAAAGTTTTATTTTTTTCCCAATATTTTTGCCACTTATCCTCTACAGATTTAAAATTATATCTTTCCACAACTAATTGTCTTTTAATTATCCATCACCAGGTGTAGACATTACATAGGGTTCTTTTTTGTTATCTGGATTTTCTTTTTGATACTTAACTGCTTTTTTTAAAATTTCTTTTTTAAGTTCAGCTATAAGGTTTCCACTTTTTTCTGAGGTTACACACTTATTCTGGTTATCACATGCTTTAGTAAAAATTTTTATATCTAGTGCATCTGATCTAATTTCATTTGTTAAAAATCTTATAGAAATTTTTAAAACCTCGTTCGAGTTTCCATCACTTGAATACCAATCAGTAATAATTATTCCTCCACTGTAATTTACAGAAGCAAGGGGAATAAAGTCTATTGTATCTAAAGAAGCTCTCCATAACTCATTTGAACTTGCAAATTCAAAATTCCCACTACCTTGTTTTTTCATCATGTTACTCAACCTAAAAGCTTTTCCCTCTTCTAGATTTTTTTTAACTCTTTCTTTTGGATCCGGAGGATTATTTCTTGCATCTCCACCAAATTTACCTCCACAAGATGTTAAAATTAGTGAAATTGTTAATATAAAGGTTAATTTTAAAAGCGTCATGTATACAAAAGTTGTTAAATAAGGGCTCTTATATATTATTTCTAATAAATATCGAAAATTTCTTGTTTTATTTAAGTTATTTTACTGTGATAAAAATATCACACATGATTAGTTTTTACTTAATTTCAAGCTTTAATTTAGCCTATAATCAGCATTCTGTTAAAAAGGTTACGTTTATTATTAATAATTAACGTAATTATAAGGAGTAATTAATATGAACAAATTAACTAAAATAGGGTACACAGCACTTGCTGGTTCTCTAATAGCAGTATCTGCTCATGCTGGCTCAATGTCAGTATCAGGTTCTGCTGCGATCACTATTTCAGATGGTGACGTAGACAACACTCAAGCAACTACTGCAGAAGGTAACACTTTCACAATGGGTGACAGTCTTACTTTTACAGGTAGTGGTGAGATGGATAACGGAATGACAGTTTCTCTTTCATACGAGTATGATGATGACGAAGCTGACAACGCTCCAACAACTGCTGATGGTGGTTTTGACAATCAATCAATCACTTTATCTTCAGATGCAATGGGATCATTAACATTCTCTGGTCACGGTGGTGACGGTGCAATGAGTGCAATCGATGATAAAACACCAAATGCATATGAAGAGTCTTGGGATGGTGTAACTAACGGTGATGAAGAAACACTAGTTGGTGGTACATCTGCAAACAATATGTTTACTTACAAATCACCAGATCTTGGTGGTGCAGTAGTAACAATTGGTTATGTTCCAGGTGGTGATGCAAAAACATCTACAGGTAGTTATATGGACTTTGCAGTTGCAATAACTCCGGAAGCGGTTGAAGGTTTAACTGTTGGTTTCGGTATGGGTGAAACTGAAGAGACTGCTGGTACTACAATTGATAAACAAGCAATGTATGCACTTTATAGTTATGGTGCGTTCACACTTGGATATCAAATGAATGAAGCAGATGGTACATCTTCATCTGATGACATAGAGTTTACTGCTGCTGGTATAACTTATGCTGTAACGGATGATATTTCAATTGGTTACAACCAATCTACATCTGACAGAGCATCTGCAGCCAATGATCAAGAAGCTACAGGTATTTCAGCTTCTTTCACATCAGGTGGTGTTACTGTAGGTGGTATGTACAACACTGTTGACAATGTAAGTCACAGCACTAAAGATGCAGAAGGTTACGAACTAAGTGTTTCATTTGCATTCTAATTAATTTAGAAACAAATTATTTAAAAGGGCCCCTTTAAGGGGCCTTTTTTTTACTCAAAATAAGATATTCCTCCAAAACCGATACAATTTACTAATCTGAGTTTTTTGAGGTTGCTTTTATGCACGCCACCTAAAGCTACTATTTTCATTTTGGTATTATTAGAAAGCCTCTTGAATCTATTGATACCTAAATAATTTTTATTTTTTTTAAAAAGTGAAGACAAAAAAATAAATTTTACTTTTTGTATTTCTTTAATTCTAATCTCTCTCAAATTATGACTAGAGCCAATAACTAAAAATTTTTTTTTAAAGTTATAAGCTAGATGTTTAAAGCTGTCATTAAAGGATGGGATATATACCCCATCTAAATTTAAATGTATTGCTAATTTAATATTGTTGGCCAAAATAAATTTAAGATTTTTTTTTTTACAATAATTTTTTAATTTTCTAATAATTGCAATTCCTGGCCTTGCACTGTAGTTTCGATAAATAATAATTGTATTTTTATCTTGCTTGTCGATATATTTTGTATCAAATTTGTTGATAAAATAATATTTTTTTAAAATTTTATGCATGATTTAATTAAAAGTTATAAAGAAATAATTAGTGCAATTGAGCACAGATTAAAAGATCAAAATATTACAGATATACCAAAAGTAATAGCAGTATCTAAAACTTTCAACTTAGATAAAATTTTACCTTTGATAGATCACGGTCATTTAGATTATGGTGAAAATAAAGTACAAGAAGCATTAGAGAAATGGTCTGAAATAAAATTAACAAAAAAAGATCTAAAGTTACATCTTATTGGTAAATTACAAACTAATAAAGTTAAGCAAGCCGTTAAAGTATTTGATTATATCCATTCGGTTGATAGTGAAAAACTTGCGAGAAAAATAGCAGATGAAGAGGACAAACAAGGAAAAAAAATTAAAATATTTATTCAAGTAAATATTGGTGATGAGAACCAGAAATCAGGAATCAATAAAAACCATCTTTCTGATTTTTATCAATTTTGTAAAATATTGAAACTTGATGTTATTGGTTTGATGTGTATTCCTCCTTTTGATGAAGATTCAAAAAAATATTTTCAAGAAATGAACATGCTTAATAAAAAATTAAATTTAAAAGAACTTAGTATGGGTATGTCATCTGATTATCTATCAGCTCTAGATCACTCTGCCACTTATTTAAGAATTGGCTCAAGTATTTTTGGAAATAGAAATTAATTAATTTTAATTTTAGAGTTTCTATTTATCAATTTTAACAAAATTAAAAAATCTTTTTCACTTAACGTTATACATCCTTCTGTAGGTAAATAGTCTTTTGTAAGATGCAAAAATATACAACTTCCTTTTCCTATAGCTTTTTTCTTAAAATTATATTTAATGGGAATCAATAAATCATATTTATGATCTTTTCGAAAAAGCTTTTCCTGAGAAATTTTTTTATCAATAGAAACTAGTTTATTATATTTTTTAGGATGGTTAATGTCATTACACCAACCCATATTTTTTTGGATTGGGATACATTTTAGTTTAGTCTGGGGCTTGGTTATTCTATCCTTTCGATAATAGAGATGTTCTATGGAAAAGGTTCCAACTGGAGTTTTATAATCTCCTTCAATTTTTTTCTTACTTGTTCCTCTTTTGCCTATGCTACAATTGAAATAAAATTCATCAACTTTAAGAGTATGTTTGTTTTTTAACAAAATTAACATATTTTAAGAATATATGAATAAACAAAACTTAATTATATATAAACTTAAAATATTCTATAATATTTTAAAGGAACTTGAGTCAATCACGAATTTACTTATTTTTGAAGCCTCTAATGAGAAACATTGTAAAGAACTCCAAAATAAATTGGATAATCATATTGTTGTAACCTCACAAAAAAATCATAATATTTCAAGAGTTTTCAACATTGAAAAATTTCCGATTAAAATTTTTAAATTTATTGAAAAAATAAATATTCAATTTCTTAAAAATCAATATCAAGAGAAATCAGAAATCAACGTAGGAACATACAAAATAAACATTAATTCTAGAGAGCTAAAATTAAACAAGGACGTTTTGAAGCTCACAGAGAAAGAAGTTAAAATTATAAATTATTTAAATGGATCAAGTAAATCTGTAACTATTGATGAATTACAATTAAAAGTATGGGGATATCATTCAAAACTTGAAACTCATACCGTTGAAACTCACATTTATCGGTTAAGAAAGAAAATACTAAAAAAATTTAAAAATAATAACTTTATAATAAGTAAAAAAGATGGATATAAAATTAATCTTAATTAATTTTTATCTATATCAAAATAATTAATATTGACATTAAAACTTATTACAATTCGGTCTTCACTTGACTTGTTTTCATTAACCTTGTGAGGAAGATAAGCAGGAAATAATAGTAAATCACCCTCTTCAATCTCTAATCCTGCTGTTTTAACATTAAATTCTGTTTTTCTCTCAGGAGCTGGATAACTATGTGTTGCCACTGTATTGGGATTTTCAAATACAAACTTTCCTGCATCCTTTGGAGCTTTAACATAATATGCTGCACTTAAAAATGAGTTTGGATGAGTATGAATTACATTGAAATCATTTGGTTTATTAATAATTGCCCACATCTCAGAAACTACTATTCTTTCAGGAACACATTTCCATCCATAGCATTTAAAAGTATCAAAAATATATTTTGATAAAGCTTGTGTAAATCTGTGTTGTATACTCCCTTTTTCCCTAACTTTAAAACTTTTTGAATGCCAACCTCCACGGTTAGATCTAACTACCCCCTCTTCATCTTCTTCCTTGAGTTTGTAAATATATTCCTCTAATTCTTTATTAAAAGTTTTATAATTATCAACTTTGTACCTAAATATAGGTTGAGCAAAATATTTTAAGATTTCTCTTTTAGTTGCCATTTAATTATATATTATTTTTTTAGCTAATATTTATAAATATTAACTTTATAGTGAAGAAATTAAATAAAAAAAACCCTTATTTAGAAACATTATATACGAAAAAATATAAGCCAAAAATTGTCAAACCAAAAAAAGGAAAAGGGAGTTTTAAGCGTAAAAAAAACTAGTCAAGTCTAGCCCCAATTTTTTGAATAATTTTGGACGACATCTCTGTGCCTAATTCAAGACTTTCTCGTAGACCTAATTTATTAATATATCCGTGAAGAAAGCCTGCAGCAAAAAGATCACCGGCCCCAGTTAAATCTTTTATATCTAGGTTTTTTTTACTTTCACACTCTACAACATTATTTTTATCTATTACTATACTGCCTTTCTCACCTCGGGTAACCACAATTAGTCTTCCTATAGTTTTACAAAATGAAACAACTTCATTAAAGTTTTTAGCATCAATTAAAGAGTATATCTCTTGTTCGTTACAAAAAGTAATATCTAAACTGTTTTTGACCATCTCTAAAAATTGAGATTTATGCCTTTCTACACAAAAAAGATCAGATAACGACATTGCAACTTTATTTGAATTATTAATAGCTTTATCAAATGCTTTTTTTGGCTCACCTTCATCCCATAAGTATCCTTCTAGAAAAGTAATATCTGAATTTTTTACATCCTCGGAATTAACATCTTTATCATTAATATTTCCAGCTGTTCCTAAGAAAGTACACATGGTTCTCTCTGAATCAGGTGTAATCAATATTAAACAACTGCCAGTCGGTAAAGGTTCGTCTTTCTTTGAATATAAATAACTTACATTTTCTTTTTTTAAACCATCTTCATATTTTCTACCTAAATCATCATTTTTAACTTTACCAATGAAACCAACATTATTTCCTAATTGAGATAATCCAACAATTGAATTTGCAACAGAACCTCCAGAAATAGTTTCTTCAATTTTCAGTTCACTAATTAAATTTTTAAACTCAATTTCATCTATAAGCTTCATTGTGCTTTTAGTAAGTGCATGTTTATTTAAAAACTCATCATTAACTTTACAAAGGACATCAACAATTGCATTACCAATCCCTAAAATTTTCATATTTAAGCTTTTTTTGTAATTATAGATTTTTTTCTATTAGGATAACAAGTGGTACAAATTTTACAAGTTAAACCAAAGCATTCTCTTGCTTTACAGTATTCTCGTCCATAAAAAATTATTTGAAGATGAAGCTTAGACCAAATTGCTTTTGGAAAAATTCTTTTAAGATCTTTTTCAGTTTGAATAACATTTTTTCCATTTGTTAGACCCCATCTTTGAGCAAGTCTGTGAATGTGTGTATCCACTGCAAACGCTGGATACCCAAAACCTTGTGACATCACTACACTTGCAGTTTTATGTCCAACACCTGGTAATTTTTCAAGTTCCTCGAAGGTTTTTGGTACTTTTCCAGAGTGTTTTTTTATGATTTGTTTCGACATGTTATAAATACTTTTTGCTTTAATCCTAAAAATCCCAATTCTTTTGATTAATTTTTCTATTTTCTTTCTTCCTAATTTTACAAAGTGTTCTGGTTTATTATATTTAGGATATATATACTTTGTAACATTGTTAACATTAACATCTGTGCATTGTGCTGATAATAAAACAGATACCAAGAGCGTAAAAACATTTTTGTGTATTAAAGGCACTGGAGCCTCAGGATAGATCTTGTTTAAAATTTTAATTATTTTTTTTGCTTTTTCCTTTTCATTCATTATGAGAAATTAAGCAAGTCTCTCATTGAATATAAACCAGGTTTTTTTTTCATTAACCATTTAGCTGCCATCAAAGCACCATCAGAGTATAATGCTCTATCAAATGCTTCATGGTTTAGGGTAATTATTTCTTTACCACTTGAAA
>CACKYN010000012.1 GCA_902604355.1 uncultured Pelagibacteraceae bacterium | reverse complement strand
TAACCATTTTTTTGTAGGGCATGAACAGTGTTATAAACTGTTGCGAGAGATATTTTTTCGTTTAGCTCTTCAGATATTTTTTTAACAAGATCGTTAATTGTAAAGTGAAAAGTTTTATCTCTGTTGAACAAAACCTCACAAATTTTAACCCTTTGTTTTGTAGGTCTGAGCCCAGTTTCTCTTAATTTTTCAATAAAATTGAAGTTTTTTGTCATATTTCTTTATAATAGTTCTAAACTAAGAATAAATTGTATAGTTTTATTATATTATATTATCATTAAATCAAGTAATAAGGGAACTCAATTTTTATGAAAAAAAACTCCTATAGCTATGATGACCTAATTACTTGCGGAAATGGTGATCTTTTTGGCCCTGGTAATGCTAAATTACCCCTTCCTCCGATGCTAATGTTTGATAGAATAACAGAGATTAACGACAATAACGGAACCTTTAACAAGGGATCTTTAAAGGCTGAGCTAGATATTAAAGATGATCTTTGGTTCTTTGATTGTCATTTTAAATCTGACCCCGTTATGCCTGGTTGCTTAGGGTTAGACGCTATGTGGCAACTAGTAGGTTTTTACTTAGGTTGGCTAGGAAATCCTGGCAAGGGTAGAGCACTAGGTGTCGGAACAGTAAAATTTACTGGCGAAGTTTTACAAAGTGTAAAAAATGTAAGATATGAAATAGATATGAAAAAAATTATGTCACCTGGAGGCACAACTGTTGGTCTTGCTAATGGGGTAGTTTTTGCAGATGATAAAAAAATATATTCAGCAGATAGTTTAAAAGTAGGATTGTTTAAATAATGAGAAGAGTAGTAATTACAGGTTTGGGCGTTGTTTCATGTTTGGGTAACAATCAAGAAGAAGTACATCAGTCATTATTGAAAACAAAGTCAGGAATATCGTTTAGCGAAGAATATAAAGAACACAATTTAAAAAGTCATGTACATGGTAAGCCAAACATAAAACTTGAAGATCATATTGATAGAAAAACAATAAGATTCATGGGTTCTGGTTCCGCTTATAACTATATTGCGATGAAGGAGGCCATTGAAGACTCTGGGTTAGAAGATAGTGAAGTAAGTAATTTTAAAACAGGAATTGTAATGGGTTCGGGTGGACCCTCAATTGAAAATGTAATTCTAGCAGCTGATAAGACTAGAGCTAAAACTCCAAAATTAATGGGACCATTCATTGTCCCAAGAACCATGGCTAGTACAGCATCAGCTACACTTGCTGTTCCATTTAAAATTAAAGGAACGAACTACACAATGAGTTCTGCTTGTGCAACAAGTGGCCACTGTATTGGAAACTCAATGGAATTAATTCAAATGGGAAAACAAGATGTTGTTTTTGCAGGTGGTAGTGAAGAGATACACTGGGCAATGACTGCAATGTTCGATGCCATGACAGCCTTATCTTCAAAATACAATGATACACCAGAAACTGCATCAAGAGCATATGATAAAACCAGAGATGGTTTTGTAATTGCAGGTGGTGGTGGGGTATTAGTGCTCGAAGAGCACGAACATGCTAAAGCAAGAGGTGCTAAAATATACGCAGAATTAACTGGTTATGGAGCAACCTCAGATGGATACGATATGGTAGCGCCCTCCGGAGAGGGAGCTGTAAGATGTATGAAGATGGCTATGGCAACATCAAAAAATAAAATTGATTATATCAATACTCATGGAACGTCTACTCCAGTTGGAGATATTACAGAATTAAACGCTGTGAAAGAAGTTTTTGGAAATGAAATTCCAAAAATTAGTTCAACAAAATCTCTATCTGGACATCCTTTAGGAGCCGCATCAGTTCATGAAGCAATCTATTGTTTAATTATGATGAAAAATAATTTTATAGCAGGGTCAGCTAATATTAGTGAAATGGATGAGGAGGCTAAAAAATTTCCAATAGTTGCCAAAACCGAAACAGAAGCGACTTTAAATTCAGTAATGTCTAATAGTTTTGGTTTTGGTGGGACCAATGCTGCTTTAATTTTCGAGAAGATATAATTATGAGCTTGATGAAAGGTAAAAAAGGATTGGTAATGGGTGTTGCCAATGAAAGATCTATTGCTTGGGGTATTTCACAAAAACTTTCAGAAGCAGGGGCAGAACTGGCATTTACCTATTTAGGGGATGCTTTAAAAAAAAGAGTTATTCCATTAGCTGAAAAATTAAATTCAAAAGTTACATTTAGCTGTGATGTAGAAAAAAAAGATGATGTAACAAAGTTGTTTGAAGATGTTAAATCACAATTTGGTGAGATTGATTTTGTAGTTCATGCAATTGCTTTTTCAGATAAATCAGAATTATCTGGAGAATATTTAAACACAACTAGAGAAAACTTTTTAAGAAGTATGTTAATTTCATGTTTTTCATTTACTGAAGTTGCAAAAGAGGCTTCCAAAGTAATGAAGGAAGGTGGAAGTTTAATTACTTTAAGTTATGAAGCAAAT
Source organism: uncultured Pelagibacteraceae bacterium (assembly GCA_902604355.1). Classification (GTDB taxonomy): domain Bacteria; phylum Pseudomonadota; class Alphaproteobacteria; order Pelagibacterales; family Pelagibacteraceae; genus Pelagibacter. The sequence continues at coordinate 27,409 of CACKYN010000012.1, read as the reverse complement.
AAAGCTATTCCAAATTATAATGTAATGGGAGTGTGCAAGGCGGCTTTAGAATCTAGTGTCAAGTATTTAGCGAGAGATTTAGGTGCTAAAGGCATGAGGGTAAACGCCATAAGTGCTGGACCTATTAAAACGCTGGCAGCATCTGCAATCGGAGACGCAAAATTCCTTTATAAATGGAATGAAGACCATTCTTTACTCAAAAGAAACGTTGATATTAATGATGTCGGAAATTCAGCATTATATCTATTAAGTGAACTTGCAAACGGTGTTACTGGTGAAATTCACTATGTAGATGCTGGATATAATAAAGTTGGGATGCCAGATCCTAAAAATATATCATAAATTATTTTTGATGTATAATTTTTTTATTTTATAAATATTTAGTTTTAATAGAAAATATTTAGTTTACTATTTAATTTAAATGAAGTTGTTACACCCATTTGTAAGTTTTAAAGAAGCAATTAAACCAGATATATGTGAAAAAATAATTTCTCTAGGATTAGCTACTATTAATGCGAATAAAAAAAAAGGTATTTCAACTGAAGGCAAGACCTTCAATGAAAAACATAAAAAAAATAATCCCTCAAATAAAAATAAAAATTTGCGAGATAGAACTACTTCAGATAAAACAAATGAGGATATTAAGTTAGAAGGTCTAAATTTTAATCAACTTGTAGTGCGAGATAGTGAAATATGTTGGTTAAAAGATAAATTTTTATACGATCTTATTCTTCCTTTTATTGGAAAAGCTAATAAAGAGGCAGGCTGGAATTGGAAAATTGAAACAGGTGAGACTCTCCAATTTACTGTGTATCATGGAAAAGAAAAGAATGGTGGATTTTATGGGTGGCATGCAGATGGATCTTCCGACTTTAATAATGTTATTAAACCAGCAATAAAAATAAGTGATAACCCACTTAAATTTAAACCACCAAAAAAAGACTCCGCTAATCAATTCATTAAAAATACTAACAATCAATTTATTCCTGACACAGATGCAGATGATTTGCCGATGAAAAAAGACAAATCTTGGCTTGCACCAACGTTTTCAATTGATGAGAAAAAATGGGGCAAGGTCAGAAAAATTAGTATGACTTTAAATTTAACTGATCCTAAACAATATGAGGGTGGAAATTTAAAATTTGACCTAGGTCCACATGTTGAAGGCGATAGGTATAAAGTTTGTGATGATAGTAGATCTCAAGGCTCATTAATTATTTTTCCATCTTTTACCTATCACTGCATTACTCCTGTAACAAGTGGCACACGATACTCTTTGGTATTTTGGTGTTTAGGAAAACCTTGGCAATAATTATTTTGAGAGAATTGAAATTCTCTCAAAATTTAATTAGTTAGCTTGTTTCATAGAAAGTTTAACTTTTCCTCTATCGAAACCAATTACTTTAACTTTTACTTCGTCTCCTTCTTTGACAACATCAGTAACTTTTGCAACTCTTTTGTCTGCTAGTTCTGAAATATGAACAAGTCCATCTTGTTTTCCTAAGAAATTTACAAATGCACCAAACTCCATAATCTTCATCACCTTACCTGAATAAATTTTATTCATTTCAGCTTTTGCAGTTATGTCTTTGATCATTTGCATAGCAATGTTTCTAGCTTCTTCATCTGGAGCAGCAACTGTTACAACTCCTTCGTCATTTACATCAACCTTAGCACCTGATTTTTCAACGATCTCTCTAATAGTTGCTCCACCTTTTCCAATCACAGCAGCAATGTCCTTTTTATCAACTGTTACCTGTTCCATTTTTGGAGTATGTTTTCCAACATTAGATCTTGACTCTCCTAAAGCTTTATTCATTTCACCTAGAATATGAATTCTTCCATCTTTAGCCTGCTTCAAAGCCTGCTCCATGATTTCAAATGTAATACCAGTAATTTTGATATCCATTTGAAGTGAAGTAATTCCATCTTTAGTCCCAGCAACTTTAAAATCCATATCGCCTAAGTGATCTTCATCACCTAAAATATCAGATAGGACGCTAAAATCGTTACCTTCTTTAATTAAACCCATTGCAATACCCGCAACTGGTTCTTTAATCGGCACACCCGCATCCATTAATGCTAAAGATGCTCCACAAACAGTAGCCATAGAGGAGGAACCATTAGACTCTGTAATCTCTGACACTATTCTAAAGGTATATGGAAACGCCTCTTTTGAGGGTAATGAAGAGTTAATTGCTCTCCAAGCTAGTTTACCATGACCAATTTCACGTCTACCTGTTCCAATTCTTCCAGTTTCACCGACTGAAAAAGGAGGAAAATTATAGTGAAGCATAAAACGTTCTCTTTGAAGACCATCTAAACTCTCAATTCTTTGTTCATCATCAGATGTCCCTAAGGTAGTCACTACAATTGCTTGTGTTTCACCTCTAGTAAACAAAGCAGAACCGTGAACTCTTGGTAATATACCAACTTCGCATGAGATAGGTCTTACATCAGACAATCCTCTACCATCAATTCTGTTTTTATTTTTAAGAATATCAGTTCTAACAATTTTCTTTTCTAGATTTTTAAGCTGGGAATTAACATCAAGATCAGAATAATTTTCATTTCCTTCAAAAAGTTTTTTAGCTTTATCAGTAATTTCTGAAATTTGATTTGATCTATCTTGCTTATCTCTTGTAGCAAAAGCTTTCTTTAAATCTTCTGTGAATCTTTCTTCAAGTTTTTCTTTAACTTCCGATAGATCTTTTTTCTCAACAGTCCACTCTGGTTTTCTGCACTCATTTGCTAATTCCTCTATCATCTCAATTACTGGGATAAATCCTTCATGACCAAATTTAACTGCTTCTAACATTACCTCTTCAGATAAACCTGAGGTTTCAGACTCAACCATAAGTACTGCATCTTTAGTACCTGCTACAACTAAATCTAAACTTGAGTTTTCCAACTCCTCTTTTGAAGGATTAAGAATATACTTGCTGTCTACATAGCCCACTCTTGATGCTCCTACAGGACCCATAAAAGGCATCCCTGAAATTGCTAACGCTGCTGAAGAAGCAGTGATTGCAAGAATATCAGGTTGGTTTTCTTTATCATATGAAATAACTGTTGGTAATAACTGCACTTCATTTTTAAATTCATCAGGGAACAAAGGTCTGATAGGTCTATCAATTAATCTTGAGATTAAAGTCTCGCTTTCAGTTGGTCTTGCCTCTCTTTTAAAATAACCTCCAGGAATTTTTCCACCTGCATAATATTTTTCCTGATAGTTAACTGATAAAGGAAAATAGTCCATATCTGGATTAACTTTCTTTGCTCCTACGACTGTTGCTAGAATAACTGTTTCACCACATGTTGCGATGATTGCCCCGTCTGCTTGTCTTGCCACTTTACCCGTTTCTAAACTTATTTTCTTTCCTGCTACTTCTATTTCCTTCTTGTGTACTTTAAACATTTCATTTCCATTTCGTTTCGTTCATTTCGTTCCATTCTATCTATCTTGACTTTTATTTTCTTAAATTCAATTTTGATAGTATATTTTTGTAAGAATCCATTTTTGTTTTCTTTAGGTATTCCAACAATTTTTTTCTTCTATTTACCGCTCTCAACAATCCAACAGACGAATGTTTGTCTTTTTTGAATTGCTTAATGTGTTTAGAGAGAGTTTCAATTTTATCTGTTAGCAAAGCAATCTGAATCTCAGAAGATCCAGTGTCCTTATCATGAATTGCTAATTCTTGTGCCTTTTTGTTCATGCTTCATTTTTCCTATTTATTTGTTTGTTTTATTAAGTTTTCTATTTTTTCCGCATACTCAAAAGATTCGTCTTTTCTAAAAAGTAATTTTGGTAAAAATTTCATGACTACTTTCTGTGATAAAATTTTTCTTATTAAAAATGAGTACTCTTTAAGAGTATTTATTGTTTCCTCTGCATCTTTTCCCCCTAATGGAAGCACATATGCTTTAGCAATTTTTAAATCTGGACTCATTCTAACCTCAGTGACTGTTATTGTGTTTGTTTCTAAATTTGGGACCTTAGCCTCATTTCTTATAAAAATCATACTTAAAGATTGCTTAATCATTTCTCCAACTCTAAGCTGTCTTTGTGAAATTGGTTTTCCTATTCTATCTGCCATTAAATTGACCTCTGTGTAGATGTAACACTAAAAGCTTCTATTGTGTCATTTTTTTGGAAATCCATATAATCTTTAACTGTTATTCCACATTCTTGTCCATCACTAACCTGTTTTACTTGGTTTTTTTCTCTAAAAATAGTCCCAACTTTTCCAGTATAAATAATAGCTCCATCTCTAATTATTCTAACATCTGATGTGCTAGTAATTTCTCCTTCAGTAATTTTTGAACCTGCAACTTTACCAGCGCCAGAAACTTTAAAAATTTCTAAGATTTGTGCTGATCCAGTTATAGTTTCTTGAACATCAGGGGTCAGTAGTCCTGACATTTTTTGTTTAACATAATCTAATACTTCATAAATAATATTATATGAAGAAATTTTTATTTTTTCATTTTCAGCGAGTTTTTTTGCCTCCTTACTTGGCTTCACATTAAAAGCAATTAACACAGCATTCGATGCTTTTGCTAAAGTAACATCAGTTTCTGTAACCATTCCAATGTCTGCTAAAATAATTTTAGGTTTAACTTCATCATGTTTAATTTGACTAATCGCATTTTTAATCGCTTCAGAAGATCCATGTACATCAGATTTTATAATTAAATTTAATTCCTCTGAAGATTTATCTGAAAATGCAGATTCTTGTGTGGCAAATGTTAAAGGATTTTTTCCATCCTTTTTCTCTTCTGCTCTGTTTTCACTTAATGTTTTAGCTTCTTTTTCACTCTCAAGAACTATGAAATCATCTCCTGCTTTTGCTGCACCATTAATACCTAAAATTTCAACTGGAGTAGATGGTGAGGCCTCATAAATATTTTTACCTTTATCATTTATTATTGCTCTGACTTTCCCCCACTTCAATCCACTAACAAAAAAATCTCCTTTTTTTAGTGTTCCTGTGGTTACAATTATTGTTGCAACTGGTCCTCGACCTACATCAATTTTAGATTCTAATACTATTCCTGTAGCTTTAGATTCATAGTCAGTTTTCAAATCTAAAATTTCAGCTTGAAGTATTATAGATTCAACTAGTTTTTCTAAATTTAATTTTGTCTTTGCTGAAATTTCTACCATTAAAGTATCACCTGACAGATCTTCAGCAACCAACTCGTGTTCTAATAATTGATTTTTAATTTTTTGTGGATCTGCTTCTGGAAGATCACATTTATTTATCGCAACAACAATTGGAACATTTGCTGCTTTTGCATGTTTAATAGACTCTATTGTTTGTGGCTTCACACCATCATCTGCAGCAACTACTAATACAACTACATCTGTTAATTTTGATCCCCTAGCTCTCATTTCTGTGAAAGCTGCGTGACCTGGAGTATCAATAAAAGTTAGCTTGTTATCTTGGCTTTCAATTTGATAAGCCCCTATATGTTGAGTTATTCCACCAAATTCTCCTGATACAACATTTGCACTTCTTAAGACATCTAGAACAGAAGTTTTACCATGATCAACGTGCCCCATCACTGTAACAATTGGTGGTCTATTTTTTAAATTTTCTACTCTTGTTGCTTTTATTTTCTTAATTATTTCCTCTGCTTTTTCTTCTCTAATAGGATTGTGTCCAAATTCTTTTACTAAAAACTCAGCTGTATCTGCTGCAAGAGTTTGGTTAATTGTAACTGTTACTCCCATACCAAATAAATATTTAATCACATTGCTAGATTGCTCGGCCATTCTATTAGCTAGCTCTCTAACAGTGATAGCTTCTGGAATATTGATATCTCTTTTAACCGGTTTGAGACTCTCTTGATTTTGATCTTTAGACAAATTTTTATTCTCTTTTAATCTTGCTCTTTTAACTGATGCTAAACTTCTTTCTCTTGCCTCTATTTCATCACTTAGAGCCCTTGAAACTGTTAATTTCAATTCTCTTTTCTTTGTTCCAGACTTTAAAGTTTTTTTATCTTTTCCATCACCATCACCTTTAAGTCTCTTTGTTGCTCTCTGCTCTGCAAGCTTACGTCTTTCAAAATCATTTGTTATTAAGGGTGATTTTGTTACGAAAGATGGTTTAATTCCAGTGCCTCTATTAAAAGAAGAGATTGGTTTTGATTTACCTTGGTTAGGTCTAGAAGATCCTCCCCTATTAGAAAATTTCCCAGTTTGTTTTTCTATGACAACTGCATTTTTGCTTTGAGTTTTAGCAATCTCAATATTTTTGATCGATTTTTTGGCTGAGCCAGATATTGTTAATTTTGTTTTTTTTTCCATAGCTCATCACTCAATTTTTATAAACAATGTTTCTAGCAGACATAATTAATTCATCTGCCTCTTCTTTCGATAAAGCAAAATCTTCTAAGTATCCCTGAATTTTTACTCTCTCACCTTTTACTACATCAAAACCACCAGTTAGTTCATCAGATGCTAGATCTGCAAAATCTTCTAATGTTAAAATTTTTTGCTCTCCTAGTGTAACCAACATTCCTGGGGTGAGACCTTTTAGATTAATTAAAGTATCCTCAAGTCCCAATTCTTTTATTCTTGTCGATATATCTTCTTGATCTTTTTGATAAAATTCTTGGGCTCTTTCTATAAGCGCTTTTGCAGTGTCCTCCTCAATGCCCTCTATTTTCGTTAAATTTTCTACTAAAGTGTCTTTGATATCATCAATTGTTGAAAAACCTTCTGCTACAAGTAGTTGGCCCAGTGTCTCATCTAATTCTAAATTTTTTACAAAGTTTTCTGTTTTTTCTTTAAATTCTAATTGTCGTCTCTCAGAGTCCTCGGCATCTGTCATTATATTAATTTCATAATTTAATAACTTCGTTGCAAGTCTTACGTTTTGACCTCTTCTTCCAATGGCTTTACTCAAATTTTCTTCTGTAAGTATTACATCAAGTTTTTTTCTTTCTGCATCAACATTTACTCTTTGAACTTCTGCTGGGGATAAAGCGTTTGATACTAATATAGCTGGATCATCTGACCAATTAACAATATCAATTTTTTCACCCTGCAATTCATTTACAACCGCCTGAACTCTTGATCCTCTCATACCCACACAAGCTCCAACTGGATCTAGTGAAGTGTCAACAGCTTTGACACATATTTTTGCTCTACTTCCTGGGTCTCTAGAAGACGATTTAATTTCTATTAATCCATCATAAATTTCAGGAACTTCTTGGACAAAAAGTTTTTCCATAAATTTTGGATGAGCTCTTGATAAAAAAATTTGTTGACCTCTTGGCTCTCTTCTTACATCATAACAATAAGCTTTGATACGATCTCCCGCCTTAATATTCTCTCTTGGAATTAATTCATTCTTTTGAATAATTGCTTCAGTTCTTCCTAGGTCTACAATCACATTTCCAAATTCTAATCTTTTAACAATGCCACTTAAAATTGAATCTTTCTTGTCTATGAAATCATTGAATTGTCTTTCTCTTTCTGCCTCTCTAACATTAAAACTGATGACTTGTTTAGCAGTTTGAGCGGCTATTCTTCCAAAGTCAAAAGATGGTAAAGGTTGAAGAACCTCGTCACCAATAGATTTATCCTTATTAATTTCATTTAGATTAATTGCGTCCTCTAGTTTAATTTCTTTATTTGTATTTTCTGGGTGTTCGGTGATTATTAATTTTCTAAAAAGCTCAATATCTCCATTATCTCTATTTATAGAAACCTTAATTTCATTCTCTTGACCAAACTTTGATTTAGCAGCTTTTGCTATTCCTGTTTCCATAGAACTAATTATTAGTTCTTTATCAATAGATTTTTCAAGTGCTACAGCTTCAGCTATTCTCAATAGTTCAAGTTTATCTGCTCTTTTATTTAACATAAGTTCATTTGCTCCAAAAAAAAATGGGCACAGGCCCATTTCTGAAGTCCAACAATTTAAAAGCAATATAATAAAGTTTTTTTTTAATTCAACACAAACTATTTGTTAAATGCATTTATTTTATCTATTTTTTCCCAAGAAAAAGAGCCATTTACCTCTGGAGCTCTTCCAAAATGCCCATAAGCAGATGTTTTTTCATATATTGGTTTATTTAAATTTAACATTTCCCTGATTCCTCTTGGAGTTAAGTCAAAATTTCTATTTATACTATCAACGACAAATTTATTTTTTTCTAAATCATTGTCAAATAAATCCACATAAATTGATAATGGTTTTGAAACTCCGATTGCATAAGCTAATTGGATAAGGCATTTTTCAGAAATTTTAGAGGCAACTACATTTTTTGCAATATACCTTGCTGCGTAAGCAGCTGATCTATCTACTTTAGTCGGATCTTTTCCTGAAAAAGCACCTCCACCATGAGGTGCTGCTCCACCGTAAGTATCGACTATAATTTTTCTTCCAGTCAATCCTGTGTCACCATCAGGTCCTCCTATTACAAAGTTACCAGTTGGATTAATATAAAGTTCACTATCATCAAAAACCTCAAGAAATTTTTTTGGAATAGTTTTGATCATGTAAGGTCTCAATAGATCTCTTACTTGAGCTTGATTAATATCAGGTGAGTGCTGTGAAGAAATTACAACAGATCTAACTTTAGTAGGTTTTCCATCAATGTACTCAAAAGTAATTTGGCTTTTATTATCCGGTTCTATATTTTTCAATAATCCAGATTTTCTATCTTCTGCCATTAGCCTTAAAATTTTATGTGAATAATGTATGGGAGCTGGCATCAGCTCATCTGTTTCATTACAAGCATAACCAAACATGAGACCTTGATCACCGGCTCCTTCATCTTTATTGCCTGATGAGTCTACACCCATAGCAATATCAGAAGACTGTGAATGGAGATGGCTTTCTATTTTTGTAGCCTCTTTCCAAGTAAAACCATCTTGATCATAACCAATATCTTTAATGCATCCTCTAACTTTATCAATTAGTTCATCTTCTTTAATTTCAGGTCCTCTCACTTCACCGGCTAAAACTACTTTGTTTGTTGTTGTTAATGTTTCGCAAGCAACCCTAGAAAAAGGATCTCTGGAAAGATAACTATCTACAACCATATCTGAAATTCTATCTGAGACTTTATCAGGGTGTCCTTCAGATACAGACTCACTTGTAAAAAGGAAATTTTTCAAATTACTCATTCTTAATTCTATTAAATGAAAAAAATAAAAAAATATACAATAAAATTATTACTCCAAAAATTTTATTTCCATACTTAGAAAATACTGTTGGTTGGATTTTCTTAAATTGACTGAATTCAATATAACCTGATACATTAAAGCTAACTTCTTGTTCAATGTAACCTAATGGGTTTATTATTGCTGATTTTCCATTGTTTGCAGAACGCAAAACATATTTACCACTTTCAATAGCTCTATATATGCTATGAATAAAGTGCTGTTTGGGTCCAATTGATTGGCCAAACCATCCATCCTCTGAAATATTTATTATGAAATCAAAATCTGAATTGTTAAAAATTTTTCCAGAATAAATTATTTCATAACAAATTAAGGGCAAAAATTTTACTGAAGAATTATTTCTTTTTATTGTTATCACATTCCTCTCATTACCTTTTGAATAAGACTGGTAATTGTTAGTTAATGTTTTTAAACCAATATTTTTAAGTATATCTTCTAATGGTAAAAATTCTCCAAATGGTACTAAGTTTATTTTATTGTAATTATCTAATAAATTTAAACTATTATCATATACTGATAGAGAATTAAAATATTTTATTTCATCTTTTTCTATAGACTCGCTATTTATACCAATTACCAATAAATGATTTTTATTAAAATTTTTTTCAAATAACCATTTGTAATTTATCAATTGCTCTTGAGAAATTCCTGGTAAAATTCCCTCTGGCCAAACAAAAATAATTTTCTCATTTTTATCAGGTTTGCTGAGTTCAATTAAATCTTCAATAGCTTTTATTGGATCTACATTGGTATAAAACCTTTCTAAATTAATGTTAGAACTAATAATCCTGACTTTGTAATCATTAACATTAGTTTCATTTTCATTAAAAAGCTTTTTAGAATGAGATCCATAAAGATAAAAAATAATTGTGATTAAAAGAAAAAATATACATACCCATATATCAATTCGTTTATCTCTTAAAATAAATACTGCTGGACTTATAAATAAAGAAATACAAAATAGGTTAAATCCATATGTTCCAATAATAGAGGTAATATTTAAAATTTCTAAGTGCTTTGAAAAACTATAAGCAATTAAATTCCATGGAAATCCTGTTAAGATAGATCCTCTAATAAACTCAACTACACCAAAAATTAATGAAAAAAGAAAAAAAGCTGAAATGACTTTTTTTGGTTTAGAAATTAAAAATAGAAAAGAAATAAGACCATAGAACAATGCTAAAAAGGCAGGAATAAGAATTAACGTAATGGGTATCAGAAACTTTAAACTTTCATCATAAGTCAATGAAATTGATATCCAATAAAGATTTGTAATGAAGTAACCGAAACCGAAAAACCAACCATATAAAAAGTAAAATATTTTATTTTTGATTTTTTTTAATCTCTTTATTAAAAAACTAAACAATAAACCTAAAGTAATGAAGTTAATAATTAAATAGTTAAATGGAGGTAAACTTAAAGATGTTACCGCACCTAATAATATTAAAAATAAAAAATCAATATAAAATTTTCTAGTCAAATTATTTAATTTTAGAAATTACAGAATTGTATATTTTTGTCTCTTCTTTATTCATTTTTATATAGTCTTTATTTTTTTTATGATCAAAACCTAAAAGATGAAGAAATCCATGAATAAAAATTTTAATAACTTTTTCATTAAAAAAATTTTTATTTAGTGATCGAGGCTTATTCATAAAATTGTAACTAATTATTATATCTCCCAAATAAGTTTGTTTTGAAATTCTAACTTTTTTATTTAAAGGAAAAGATAATATATCTGTAGGCTTATTTTTTTTTCTAAAAAATTTATTTAATTTTTGAATATTTTTATTATTAGAAAGTAATAAAGTTAGAGTTACTTTTTTTTTTGAAAACTTGTATTTTTTTGGAAAAGCTTTACAAATTTTTTGAAAAAAAAGGTCTCTGTTTTTCAGCCTTTTTGACCAAGCCTTCTCCTCTGAGAAGACATTTATATTAATCATTATTTGAGTAAGCTTTTACAATTTTAGATACTAGTGGGTGTCTAACAACATCAGAGTGATCAAAATCAACAACCGATATCTCATTCAAATGTCCTAATAATTGTTTTGAACGCACTAATCCTGACATACTTTTGTTTGGTAAATCTATTTGGGTAGGATCACCATTTACTACAATTTTAGAATTTTCACCAATACGTGTTAAAAACATTTTTATTTGAATATCTGTAGCATTCTGGGCCTCGTCCAAAATTGCAAATGAATTTTTTAGTGTTCTTCCTCTCATGAAGGCTAATGGAGCAATTTCTATATCACCTATTTCAATCATCCTCTGAATTTTTTCAAAATCAAAAAGGTCATAAAGAGAGTCGTATAGGGGCCTCAAGTATGGATCTACTTTCTCTTTCATATCTCCAGGTAAAAATCCTAAACGCTCACCTGCTTCAACTGCTGGTCTTGATAATATAATTCTCTCAATTTTTTTTTCTAATAACATGGTCAATCCTACAGCAACTGCTAAAAAGGTTTTTCCAGTTCCTGCAGGGCCAGCTGAAATTACAATATCACTTTGTCTTAGTGCTCTAACATAATCCTTTTGTTTTTCAGATCTTGGAATTATAGATTTTTTTGGAGTTTTAATTATGTCGGTAACATTATTATTTTTTACTTTTTCATTAATCATAAATTTATCTAATGAGGAAACTATATCTTTGCTCTCGATACTACCATTGTTAATGAACTGATTAGCTAAAAACTGAATAGCATTTTTTAATAATTCATTCTTTTCTGGATTTGATTTAATTAATATTGAGTTTCCTCTAGAATATAAACTACAGTTTGTTATTTTCTCTAGTTCTTGTAAATTCTTATTAAATTCACCCACAACACCCATCAACAAATCATTATCATGAAATATAACACTCAAAGAGTTATTATCTGAGTAAACAAATTTTAAAGACGGATCGATATTTTTGTTTGTAAAGCTAGTCAATTATTATGCTACCTTTTTATCTAAATCTTCAACAATTTCACCAAATAAGGTGGTTCTATTAAATTTTTTAATTTTTACTGAAACAATTTTTCCAATATGCTTTTTATTACCATTGAACACTACTGATGTCATATACTCAGATCTACCAAAAGTTTGTGATTTGTCATCAGTTAAATTTTCAACTAGTACCTCAATTATTTGATCTTTAAATAATTTATTTCTATTAATCTGATTTTCATACAATTTGTTTTGAATTTTTTCTAATCTTTGCATTGAAATTTTTTTATCAATTGATTTTAAACCAAAAGCAACTGTTCCTGGTCTTGCACTGAAAATAAAAGAATATGAATTAATAAAATTAATTTTTTCAATTAAACTTAATGTATTTTTAAAATCTTCGTCTTGTTCCCCTGGATAACCAATAATAAAATCACTTGAAAATTCTATTTTACTTCTAGTCTTTTTTAGTTTTTCATAAATATATAAATAATCTTTAATAGTATGTTTTCTATTCATTAATTTTAAAATTTTATCAGATCCACTTTGTACTGGAAGGTGAACTAGTGGCATTAATTTTTGAGAATTTTTATAAACATCTATTAAATCTTCTGTCATATCTTTTGGGTGAGAGGTGGTATATCTAATTCTTTTAATATTTTTTATTTTTTCTATTTCCATAATTAAATTAGACAATCTCTTTTTGCCATCATTGTAAGCATTAACATTCTGGCCAAGGAGTATTATCTCTTTTGTACCATTTTGAGATAAGTATTTGGCTTCATCTACAATTTGTTGAAAAGGTCTCGAGTATTCAGGTCCTCTTGTGTAAGGCACTACACAAAAATGACAAAATTTATCACAACCTTCTTGAATAGTTAAGAATGAAGATACTTTTTCAGCCTCATTTTTTATTTTATTGAAATATTTAAATTTGGATACCGCATCAAATTCTGTTTCTTCTATTTTCCTCTTTTTTTGAAAGTGATTTAATATAGTATTATTAATTTTGTGATAAGATTGTGGTCCAATTACTAAATCAATATAAGGCTCACGTGTTAACATTTCTTGATTTTCAGCCTGCGCTACACATCCTGCAATAATTACCAATGGCTTTTTTTTTGATCGAAAAATTTTTTTAACTCTACCTATCTCATGATAAACTTTTTCTTTAGCCTTATCTCTTATATGGCAGGTATTCAGAAGATAACAATTTGCATCTTCGTATGTATCCGTTTTTTCGTAACCTATTTTTTTGACAGAATCATATATTCTATTTGAGTCGTACTCATTCATTTGACAACCAAATGTTTTTATAAATATTTTTTGTGACATTTTGCTAAGATTTTTTCTTAACCCCATAAAGTTCTAGTTTATGGTCTACCAAGGTATATCCATATTTTTCTGCAACTTTTTTTTGAAGCTTCTCAATTTCTTCATCAACAAACTCTATAATCTCACCAGATTTTACATCAATTAAATGATCGTGATGTCCTTCATTCAACTCTTCATATCTAGCTTTTCCACCCTTAAATTCATGCTTTGTTAAAATTCCAGACTCTTCAAATAATTTGACTGTTCTATAAACTGTAGCAATACTAATTTTTGAATCAATTTTAGAAACTCTGTTATATAATTCATCGACATCAGGGTGATCAGAAGACTCCGACATAACTTGGGCAATTATTTTTCTTTGATCAGTTAATTTCACTCCTTTGGACAAACATTTTTGCTCGATAGTTTCTGACATAGTCCAATTCTAACTTAAATAAATAGGTTTAATCAAATTTTTTTTAATTTTAAATTTGTCACACAAGTTAGGTATATCCTCATATTTTATATCTTTTTGATCTTTAAAATCGTTAAAACTATAGCAATAATAATCAATTCTTTTTGAAACATTCAATGCTTTAACTAATGATAAAGAATTTCTTATCCCTGCAAAGCTGCCTGGACCCCGATTTACGTATATTTTGCTAATATCATCTAATTTCAAACTATTTAAAAATAAAAAATCCTTAAGAATTAAAGTTAATTTCTCATAATTAATTTTAGTATTCTCTTTAGTAATATTATAAATATCATCTTTAGTGATGATCATTAAAAATATTTTTTCACTCGCAACATCAATTATTAATGTATTCATAATTATTTTGTATTCTAATGCTGTTTCTAAAGCAGATGAAAATAATATCAAATACTATTCAAAAGATGAGGGAATTCTATCAATTATGTATCATCGTTTTAATGAAACTAAATATCCATCAACAAATATTCAAATGGATATTTTTAAAGAACATATTCAAATCATTAAAAACTCAGATTTCAAATTTCATAATCCAAATAAATTTAAAGAACAATTTAGTATTATAAAATTAAAAAAAGAAATTTTAATAACAATTGATGATGCATTTGAATCATTTTATTTTGAAGCATGGCCATACTTAAAAAAAAATAAGATTCCTTTTATTTTATTTGTTTCAACAAAACCTGTAGGTAAAAATGGGTATATGACGTGGAGTCAAATAAGAGAGATTGAAAAAGAACCTTTTACTCTAATTGGACATCACTCACATAGCCATAATTACCTTATTGATGAAAGTAACAATAAATTTATATCTGATATTGAACAAGCAAATAAGATTTTTTTGAAAGAACTTGGCTATATTCCAAATTTGTTTTCTTACCCATTTGGTGAATATTCAGAATTTATGAGAAGTTATATTTCAAAAAATTTTGAATTTGCTTTTGGTCAACACTCTGGCGTCATTGATGTAAATAAAGATAAATTTGAATTACCCAGATTTCCAATCAATGAAAAATATGGTGAAATAAAAAGATTTAGTTCAATCATAAATTATTTTCCATTAGAATATAAAAAATTATTACCTTTAGAAAAGCAATTAACAAAATCTACTAATCCTCCTAAATTTACAGTTGAATTTTTTGAGGAACAAAAAAATTTAAATAATATTAATTGTTATTCAAATGAAGCTAACAAATGGGAAAAATCAAAAACTATTTTTTCAGGTACTACACTTTCAATTGAATTTAGAGCACCATTTGAGCCAAGAAGAGGAAGAGTAAATTGTTCTCTTAATGATCAAGGTAAGTGGAGGTGGTTTGGAATTCAATTTCCAATTAAGACAAATTAAATTAAACTTTCTAAATCTTTGCTTGATGGCAAAAGTCTAGCCTCATCAAAATCTTTTAAATTATTTTGCATTATTATTTGCTGAAGCACTTCAATATATTCATTACCTGTTTCTGCATACTTATCTAGATGATTTGATAGGACAATACTATCCAGTATTTTATTTCTATTTCGAAGCTCTGTTCTTGCCCTTCTTAAATTTTTATATGAGGAGTGGGTATTAAGATTTCTTAAATAGGCCCTTACTGAAAGCTGCAAACTGTGAAACTTCATTACTTTGTGCTCTTCACCTTTTTCAGCATTTTTAGGCTTCAGTCCTTTACCTGACCATGTCCATTGTCCAAATAAAGCATTACCTTTTAGTGCAAATCTAGAAGTTCCCCATCCGGTTTCTTTAGCCGCCTGAGCTATTGCTAATGAAACTGGAATTTCATCCATTCTAATTTTTAAGGTTGAAAGATCATTTTGTCTTACCCCATACTGTTTGTACTTTTTTTCTAACCACTTCTTTTCAATATCTGTATTACTGTTCTTGTTTAGAATTGTAAAAAGTCTTTTTCTATCCACTCTAATTTTATTATTTTCTTTGACAATTAAAGGTAAAATAATTTTGATAAACATTTCTTTTCTTTTTTTTGTATTAGCTATATTTTTAATCTCATTAGGAAGTAAACCAATATCAATGGGTTTAACTAATTTTGTAATTCTTACTTCTTTCAAATCATATTTGACCTCCTTAAATAAAGCATTAATTTCTGAGGTAGTGTATCTCACAAGATTTATTTCAGAGTTATTTTCCTCTAAAATATCGTAAAGAAGATCCATTTCATCTCTTTGCACAAATGTATCATCATCTTCAAAAATTTTGCCATTTTTTAAAGTCTTGTTTAAAATATTTTTAGAATTATTTGTAAATTCTCTTTTATTGAAATTTTTATCTGCAAAATTTATAAAAATTGGTGCAGTATAAAAGAACAACGCAACAGTTAAAGCACTTATGGAAAATCTTGTTAATGTATTTAAGATTTTATTTTTTGTTCTTTTATAGTTTTTTTTTATCTTGAAATTCATAATTTAAATAGCGATTACTTCTTTAACCTCAGGTAGATAGTGACATAATAGATTTTTAACTCCCTGTTTTAGGGTCATAGTTGAACTTGGACATCCAGAGCAACTACCTTGTAATTGTACTTTAACAACACCATCTTTATATTCTTTAAACTTAATATCTCCACCATCTTTAGCAACAGCTGGCCTTATTTTTTGATCTAAGATTTTAACTATTTTTTTCTCAATTTCGTCCAAGTCACATTCCTCTTTTTTTTTTATATTTTCATCAATAACAAATTCTTTTCCATCTGAATAAAAGTCATTTATGAAAGAAATCACTATATGTTTTACTTCCTCCCATTTTGTTTGATCATTTTTGTTGACAGATATAAAGTCTTGTCCTAGGAAAACACCTTCAACTCCACTAACAGATAAAATATTTTTAACTAATTCATTGTTAACTTGATCCTTATTAGTAATTTCATATGGACCACTGTTGGAAACTTTCTTACCAGGAAGAAATTTCAATGAATTTGGATTAGGAGTTACTTCGGTCTGAACAAACATAAATTATATATAGTTTATATTTTGAAAATTTAAACTTGATATTAAATTTTTGTTAAAAACCTACTATTTCTTTTATATTTTTTATCTTTTTTGACGCAATTTTATTGGCCTTTTCAACTCCATCTAGAAGAATAGAATCAAGATATAATTGGTCTTTAAGTAATTTTTTTATCTCCTCAGATATTGGTATTATTTCATTAACTAATAACTCAGATAGCTCTTTTTTAAATTCTGAAAAATTCTTGCCTGCAAATTTATCTATGGAAGTTTCTAAAGTTGAGTTACTTAAACTTGCATAAATTCCTAAAAGATTTTGTGCCTCAGGCCTCCCTTCAAGCTCCTTAGTATTTTTTGGCATTGGTAATGTATCTGTTTTAGCCTTTTTGATTTTATTAATAATTTGATCTTTATCATCTGTTAAATTTACCCTACTTAAATCCGATAACTCAGATTTACTCATTTTTTTTGATCCGTCCTTTAAACTCATTATCCTAGAAAATATTTTTTGAATCAAAGGTTCTGGGACTTTTAAAAAATTATCAACACCAAAGTCATTATTGAATTTTTGGGCTATATCTCGACACAATTCTAAGTGCTGTTTTTGATCATCTCCTACAGGTACGTGTGTAGCATCATATAACAAGATATCTGCTGCCATTAGAACAGGATAGGAATATAAGCCAATGCTAGCTTTTTCCTTATCTTTTCCAGCTTTTTCTTTAAATTGTGTCATTCTATTTAGCCACCCCATACGAGCCACGCAGCTTAAAATCCAAGCACCTTCTGTGTGTGCTGAAACACCAGATTGATTAAAGATAATACTTTTCTTTGGATCTATGCCACTCGCAATAAATGTTGCTACAGTTTCTCTTATATTTTTTTTTAATTCTTTTGGATCTTGTTTTACTGTTATTGCATGAAGGTCCACTACACAAAAAATACATTGATTTAAGTCATCATTGTTTAATGAAACAAAATTTTTAATAGCTCCTAAATAATTGCCAAGATGAAGATTGCCGGTAGGTTGAACACCTGAAAATATTTTTTTGCTCATAAAGTTAATACTTTAGTTGAATATCACTAATTTTAAAAGCTTTGATAAAATAACAAATTAAAAGGTAAGAAGCCAAGCCCAATAATGCAGATAATACCAGGTAAAAAGATTTTACTTTTTGCCCAAATGCAAGTTCATATTGAAAAAAATTTAACAATAATTGAAATATAAAACCCATTAGTATTGAAGCAATAATTATTTTAACAAATTTTATTAAAAATATTTTGTTGAAAGAAAAAAGATTTTTATTTTTTAAAAATATAAATAATAACATTCCATTAAACCAAGATGAGATAGTTGTTGCTATAGGAATTATTATAAATCCAATTTTATTAAAATAATAAACACTTATTAAAATATTTAAGAGAACAGAAATCAATGAAATATAAAAAGGTGTCTTGGTATTATGGTTTGCAAAAAAGAAACTAGAAAAAACTTTAATTAAAGCGAATGCTGGCAAGCCTAAAGCAAAGTAATATAAAGCTAGACTTGAATTTAAAACAGCAGTTTCATCAAATGATCCATAACCAAACAATGCAGAAATTATTTGCTCAGAACCAATTATTAATGCAATAGATGCTGGTAAACTTAAAAACAAACTTAACTCAAGTGCTTTATTTTGAATTAAAATAATCTTATCTTTTTTCTTAGATTGAACATGTTTTGATAATTGAGGCAGAACCACAACTCCAATTGCGATTCCAGCTATTGCTAAATTAATTTGGTATATTCTATCAGCATAATAAAGATATGAAACTGCACTTGCTTGAAATGAGGCAATAATAGTTCCAACTAATATATTTATTTGGGTGACACCTGAAGAAAAAATACTGGGCAATAATTTTCTAAAAAAAATCCTAACTTTTTCAGTTATTTTAATTTTAATTTTTATATTAAGTGAATAATACTTTGTTACAAATTTATATAAAAATAATAGTTGCAATAAACCTGCTAAAGAAACACCATACGATAAATAATATACTAGGTTGTCTCCTAAATAATTTGAAAATAATAAAACAAAGACTAAAATAATATTTAATATTATTGGAGCTCCTGATGTGGCTGCAAATTTATTATGTGAGTTTAGAATCGCTGCAAAAAATGATGCTAAACAAATAAATAATAAAAAAGGAAATGTAATACGAGTCAACGTTATTGCTATTTCCATTTTGTCGATATCTCCTACAAAGCCAGGAGCAATTAGAGCCACAAATGCAGGCATAAATAATTGAACTATAAGTGTAATTAATAACAAACTTAGAAACAAAAGATTAAAGATGTCATTTGCAAAATTATTAGATTGCTTTTTGCCTTTAACCATTTCTGATGCATAGCTTGGAACAAAAGCGGCATTAAAAGTTCCTTCAGAAAATAATCTTCTAAATGTGTTTGGAATTCTAAATGCAACAAAAAAGGCGTCAGCTAACAATCCTGTTCCAAGAAATATTGCAATTAAAATATCTCTAAAATATCCAAGTAATCTACTTATGATAGTATAAAAACCAAATGTGCCTGTTGACTTAAGTAAGTTCATAAATCATATTAGTCTTAAATTTACCCCAATTGTACAAATAATTATAATAAATGAAAAAAACAAAGATTGATCATTACACTGATAAAGAGGCGTTGGCTTTTCATAAAGATAAAAAACCAGGCAAGATTGAGATCATTTCTTCAAAAAATATGACAACCAAAAGAGATCTTGCACTTGCGTATTCTCCTGGTGTTGCAGCTCCAGTTAAGGAGATCAGTGAAAATCCAGAAGCAGCTTATGATTATACGAGTAAAGGAAATTTAGTAGCGGTTATTAGCAATGGCTCTGCAATATTAGGAATGGGAAATCTTGGAGCTTTAGCCTCTAAACCTGTTATGGAGGGTAAAGCTGTGTTGTTTAAAAGATTTGCAGATATAGACTCTATAGATCTTGAAATTGATAGTAAAGATACAGAGGAAATAATTAACTCAATTAAAAATTTTGCCCCAAGTTTTGGTGGAATTAACTTAGAGGATATAGCAGCACCAGATTGTTTTATCATAGAACAAAAATTAAAGGAAATTTTAGATATACCTGTTTTTCATGATGACCAGCATGGGACTGCAATAATTACTACCGCTGCATTAATTAATGCTTTGGATATTAGTGGTAAATCTATTAAAGAAATTAAAGTTATTGTTAATGGAGCTGGAGCCTCTGCTCAAGCTTGTACTGAATTATTTAAAAATTCAGGAGTGCCTTCTGAAAATATCATTATGCTTGATAGAAAAGGAGTAATTTATAAAGGCAGAACTGAAGGCATAGATCAGTGGAAATCAAAATATGCAGTTGAAACTAAATTAAGAACTCTTGAGGAGGCAATGAAAGGTGCAGATGTCTTTTTAGGGTTATCAGCAAAAGGAGTTGTTAAAAAAGAGATGGTTAAGAGTATGGCAAAAAATCCAATTATTTTTGCTTGTGCAAATCCTGACCCTGAAATTTTGCCAGAAGAAATTAATGAGGTAAGGAGTGATGTAATCATTGCAACTGGACGATCTGATTATCCAAATCAAGTAAATAATTTAATAGGATTTCCTTATATTTTTAGAGGTGCTTTAGATGTTAGATCTAAAACGATTAACGAAGAAATGAAAGTTGCAGCTTCACAAGCAATCGCTAAGCTTGCTCGAGAAGATGTGCCAGATGAGGTTGTGGCTGCTATGGGTGGCGAAAGACCTCATTATGGAAAAGACTATATTATACCATCAACATTTGATCCAAGATTGATAAGTGTAATCCCAGCTGCTGTTGCTAAAGCTGCTATGGAAAGTGGTGTAGCAAGAAAAAATATTGAAGATTTTGAAATCTATAAAGATCAACTTAAACAAAGACTAGATCCAACAGTAACTATTATGCAAGGTATAAATTCATTTATCAAAAAGAATCAAAAAAGAATTGTATTTGCTGATGGTGAGGACGAAAATACTTTAAAAGCTGCAATTGCATTTAAAAATTCAAAATTAGGAATTCCTATTTTAGTTGGCAAAGAAAGTAAAATTAAAGAACAAATAAAAAATATTGGATATAACGAGAACTTTGATATTGAAATTGTAAATTCAAAAGATGAAGAAAAAAGAAAAAGATACGTTAACCATTTGTTTAAAAAATTGCAGAGGGATCAAGGTTTACTTGAACGGGATTGTGATAGATTAGTAAGGAATGATAGGGTTATTTGGGCAACAAGCATGGTCGCTTGCGGCGATGCTGACGGAGCTGTGACAGGTAATACCAGACGCTTTGGAGCTTCCCTTGAAAAAATTAAGCAAGTAGTCAATGTTCGAAAAGGTGAAATTATGTTCGGCTTAAATATGATCGTAAATAAAGGGAAAACAATATTTATAGGGGATACAAGTGTTCATGAATATCCAACATCTGAGCAAATGGCAGAAATCGCCATATCAACAGCTAGAGTAGTAAGACTTTTTGGATTCGATCCTAAGGTTGCATTTGTTTCGCATTCTACTTTTGGACAACCTCTTACAAGCAGAACTAAACACATAAGAGATGCTGTGGAAATTTTAAAAGAAAGGAAAGTTGATTTTCAATTTGATGGTGACATGCAGCCAGATGTTGCTTTAAATCCAGAGTACGAAGAACTATATCCTTTTGCAAGTATTGTGGGTAAAGCAAATATATTAATTATGCCAGGTCAACATAGTGCAGCAATATCATATAAGTTAATGAAGACAATTGGAGATACAAAAGTCATTGGACCTTTGCTTATTGGACTAGGTCTTCCAATAGAAATTGCCCCTTTAAGATCTTCAACTTCTGAAATAATTAATTTAGCTTCAATAGCTGCTTATTCATCAGAAATAATAAAATATGATGGGTAACTATTCTTTTTGAATTCTTAAATCTTCTACAAGCATTATACTTGCAATTACATTCTCTACATCTAATATTTCCTTAGCTTCACTTATCACTAAATCTTTTTCTTCAGATGTTTGAGCAATACCGTAAATATATATTTTCTTTTTAAATGTATCTATTTGGTAATTTGTTGCTTTAATATTTTTATTTACTATTAAAGCTGTTCTAAGCTGAGTGGTAATTAAAATATCTTTAGCAGACTGTTTAAAGTTAAATTCTTCTTTTATTTTGATGTCATTACGGACAGATCTAGTACCCTTTGTCTCCCATGCAATTTTTGTTATTTGCAGCTTTTCCTCAGGACTATCAACTTTTCCTGTTAGAAAAATTCTTCCATCAATAACTTTTGATTTAACTAACAAAAAATATTTTTTATCTTTTGCTAAAATTCTTGCAGTTAAACTTTTTTGCATAATAGAATCATCTATCTGTGTTCCTAGAGTTCTAGGATCTAAAGCAACAGAAACGCCTGTTCCAAATAACCCTTTAGAGCCAACACCTGCACATCCTGACAAAATAAATCCAACAAAGATTATTATTAGAAATTTAATTTTCATTTTTTAACCTTAAACAATAATTATATACTAACCTCTTTGACACCTTACTATTTTCACAAATCAGATTTGTAATTTCTTTTATAGTTAGTTTATTAATCATTTTATTAATTATATTGATATCAGATTCACTCAAAATTTTAGAATTATTTTTATCAGTAATTTTTTCTGAAATAACAACTGTTAACTCACCTTTTGGTTCTTTTTGAAATTGTTCCAATTCATCTACATTTGTTCTTATAAACTCTTCATATAATTTAGTAATCTCTCTACAAATAAGAATTTTTCTCTTGCTAAAATATTTTTTAATTTCTGGTATAATCTTATTAATTTTTTTAGGAGATATAAAGAAGACTAAAGTTGAATTAAATTCAGATATTTTTTTAAACTGACTTGTTATTTGCTGTTTTTTTTCAGGTAGGAAACCATAAAAGAAAAATTGATCAGAAAATCCACTGATAGATATTGCGGTTGCGACTGCTGACGGACCAGGTATTGGCACTATCTTAATATTATTTTTTATACACTCGTTGACTAAAATTGATCCTGGATCAGAAATAGCAGGAGTTCCAGCATCAGAAATTAGAGATATTGTTTTTCCAGATTTCAAATATTCAATTATTCTTAAAGTATTTTTTTTTTCGTTATATTTGTGATTTGAAATCAGTTTTGATTTTATTGCATATTTATTTAATAGATTTTTTGAAATCCGAGTATCCTCACATAAAATAAAATCTGAATTTTTTAATATTTCTACTGCTCTTATAGTAATATCTTTCAAATTTCCTATTGGTGTTGAAACCACATAAAGACCATTTTCATTATCTTTTATTTTAGATTGTGGTTTAATGATCATAATTTAACTAAAAAAACATTATAGTAACATCAAAATGATTAAATTAATTAAAATTCTTTTACTTATAAATTTTGGAGTTTTTTTATTATTTTTTCAAACAGCTATCGCAGTTGAAAAACTAAAAATTGGTTTATTAATTCCCATGACTGGATCAAATAAACAAATTGGTCAATCAATTATTAAAGCTGTTAGTTTAGCGGTTAAAGACATTGATAATAACTCAATTGAAATTTATCCTAAAGATACAGCATCGAGACCTAATCAAGCACTTAAATCTGCATTTGAACTGAAACAAATGGGTATAAAAATAGTTATAGGTCCAGTTTTCTATGAAAATTTAACATATCTAGATGAAATGAAAGACTTAACCTTTATTTCTTTAACAAACAAAACTTTAGATCTTCCACAAAATGTTATTTCAGCAGGTATTAATTCTACTTCACAGTTTAGTACTATTAAAAAATTTTTAGAGAGAGAAGATATTAAAAGAACTATTTTTTTAACACCTATTCAGGAATATGAATTTGAAATTAAGAAAGGAATGAAAGACTCAAAAATTAACATTTTTAAAGATTATGAATATAATACTGAACCAACAAATCTTACAAAACAAATTGAAGAGATCACAAAATATAAAATTAGAAAACAAAATTTAGAAGACGAGATCAAAAGAATCAAAAATTCTGATGACCCTAATAAAGAGAAGAAAATAAAAAGATTAGAGAAAAGATATACTATAGGAAATTTAAATTTTGATGCAGTTGTTATTGCTGATTTTGATGAAAGCTTAAAAAGTGTGACTACTTCACTACTATATACTGATGTACAACCAAAAAATAAATATTTTATAACTCTTAATCAATGGTTTGATGAAAGTTTGTTAAGAGAAACAGATGTTCAACCAATATACTATCCCTCTATTAACAAAGAAAATTTTGATAATTTTAAGATCAAATATTTTAATGCATTTAACGAGGATCCTTCTCACTTATCTCTACTAAGTTATGATTTAGTTGGTCTAATTTATTACTTATCCTTTAACTCAGATCTTTATAATTTAAACAAATTATTTAAGAGGCAAAACTCATTTAAAGGTAAAATAGGAATATTTGATATTAAAAATAATAAAATTAATCATAGATTAAATTTTTATAAAATTGAGAACAAGGAGCTTATAAAAATTTTCTGAGTTTTTTAAAAGCAAAATATCTATGGTCTAATTTATATTTTCTCTCAGGTTTTATTTCTCCAAATGTTTTTTTTTTTCCTTTAGGAACAAAAATTGGGTCATAACCAAATCCATTTTTTCCTTTAGGCTCTTTTGAAATATAACCCTCAATTTTGCCTTGAACACAAGCAACTTTATTATCCAGATATGAAATAGATAGGGCACAAATAAACGTTGCTCTAATTATCTTTAGTTTCCAATTTTTATCCTTTTTATCTAGCTCTCTATAAACTTTTTTTATAGCTTTATTAAAGTCACCATGCTTTCCACCCCATCGTGCAGAATAAATACCAGGATTTTTATCCAATAGATCTATTTCTAAACCCGAGTCATCTGCTAAACATATTAGGCCAGTTTTTTTTGAAAAATATTTAGACTTAATTAGTGAGTTTTCTTTAAACGTTTTTCCATTTTCTATTGGACTTTTGAGGTTAAATTCGGATGTAGAATGAATTTTAATATTTTTTGGTAATAAATTCTTGATTTCTCGCAGTTTACCTTTGTTATTTGTCCCAATGAGTAATTTATTAATTTTTTGTTTTAACATCTAGAAATTATTTAAATCCTTACCATATAAGCCTTTATGGAAAAAGAAGAAAACCAAAATTCAAACATTGAAGATAGCCATGAGGCAGAAAAAAAAACTGGCAATCTTGAAGAAAATTCAGAGAGTGAAAAAGAACAAGATAAAGACCAAGAAGTTAAAGAAGAAGCTAAAGAAATTACTCCAGAAGAAAAAATTGCTGAACTTGAAGACAAGGTAGCTAGAACTTTTGCTGAGATGGAAAATCAAAGGCGAAGGTTTGAAAAAGAAAAAGAAGAGGCGTTTGAATATGGTGGTTACAGTTTTGCTAAGGAAGCATTAAATTTAATTGATAACTTGGAACGATCAAAACAAATTTTAGAAACTGATGATAAGTTAAAAGGAACCGAGGCTCTTAAAAAATCTTTAGAGCATTTAGATATTATTAAAAAGGATAGCATTTCAATTTTTGAGAAAAATTCGATTAAACCAATAGAAAGTTTGAATAAAAAATTAGACCCTAACTTTCACCAAGCAATGATAGAAATTGAAGATGACTCAAAAGAACCTGGAACAATTATTCAGGAGATTCAAAAAGGATTTACTATCAAAGATAGGCTGCTTAGACCCTCTTTAGTTGGTGTATCAAAGAAAACTTCAAAAAAAGAGGAAAAAACTAAGGAAAATAAAGAAAATACAGAGGATAAATAATCCTAAGATCAACTTGTAGATTTGGATTTAAACCTTATATGACGGAAAGGATATAATAAATTATGAATAAAATTATTGGAATAGATTTAGGTACAACAAACTCATGTGTTGCAATAATGGAAGGAACGCAAGCTAAAGTATTAGAAAATGCAGAAGGTGCGAGGACAACTCCTTCAGTTGTAGCTTTTACTGATGATAAAGAAAAGTTAATTGGTCAACCAGCTAAAAGACAAGCTGTAACAAATCCAGAAAATACAATCTTTGCGGTTAAAAGACTGATTGGAAGAAACTTTGACGATCCAACTGTTAAAAAAGATGTCGAAGCAGCACCTTTTAAAATAGTAAATTCAGAAAAAGGTGATGCTTGGATTGAAGCTAAAGGAGAAAAATATTCACCATCTCAAATATCTGCATTTATTTTACAAAAAATGAAAGAAACTGCAGAAAAATATCTTGGTCAAGCTGTAACCAAAGCTGTAATCACTGTACCAGCATATTTTAACGATGCTCAAAGACAAGCAACAAAAGACGCAGGAAAAATTGCTGGATTAGAAGTACTAAGAATTATAAATGAACCAACTGCTGCATCACTTGCATATGGATTAGATAAAAAACAAAATAAAAAAATTGCAGTTTATGATTTAGGTGGAGGAACATTTGATGTTTCTATTTTGGAACTAGGTGATGGCGTCTTTGAAGTAAAATCAACTAATGGTGATACTTTTTTAGGTGGTGAAGATTTTGATAATGCAGTTGTTGATTATCTAGTTTCTGAATTTAAAAAAGATAATGGTATTGATCTAAAATCAGATAAACTTGCCTTACAGAGATTAAAAGAAGCTGCAGAAAAAGCAAAAATCGAATTATCATCTGCTGAACAAACAGATATTAATTTGCCATTTATTACTGCTGATAAAACTGGTCCAAAACATATTAATTTGAAAATGACTAGAGCTAAGCTTGAAGCGCTAGTGGAAGATTTAATTGCTAGAACGATTCCACCATGCAAAACAGCTTTAAAAGATGCTGGTATTAACGCAAGCGAAATCGATGAAGTGGTTATGGTAGGTGGTATGACCAGAATGCCAAAAGTCCTTGAAGAAGTTAAAAATTTTTTTGGTAAAGATCCAAACAAAAGTGTTAATCCGGATGAAGTGGTAGCAATGGGAGCAGCAATTCAAGCTGGGGTATTACAAGGTGATGTTAAGGATGTTCTATTATTAGACGTTACTCCTTTATCACTAGGCATCGAAACTCTTGGTGGGGTTTCAACCAAATTGATTGATAAAAACACAACGATACCAACTAAAAAAAGTCAAGTATTCTCAACTGCAGAAGATAACCAACCTGCTGTGTCCATTAGAGTTTTGCAAGGTGAAAGAGAGATGGCATCCGACAATAAAGCATTAGGTAACTTTGAGCTAGTAGGAATTGCACCAGCTCCTAGAGGAGTTCCTCAGATCGAGGTAACTTTTGACATTGATGCAAACGGTATTGTGAATGTTTCTGCAAAAGACAAAGGAACCGGTAAAGAGCAAAAAATTCAAATTCAAGCTTCAGGTGGGCTAAGTGATGAAGAGATAGAAAAAATGGTTAAGGACGCTGAAGCTAATAAAGAAGCTGATAAGAAAAAAAGGGAGTCAGTTGACGTGAGAAATCAAGCAGATAC